>SVGE01000001.1 GCA_015056545.1 Clostridiales bacterium
TGAAAAAATTTTGATATAAAATGTATGTAAATTATAAATTCGGAAAGGAAAGTATATTTATGAAAAAAAATGACTCAAACAAATCTGAAAAAAGTTTTTCTTCTTCTTCCATTAACTGGTATCCAGGCCATATGGTTAAAACAAAAAGGAAAATACAAGAAACACTTAATTTAATAGATGTAGTAGTAGAATTACTTGATGCACGTATACCAATTGCTAGTAAAAATCCAGATATTGATGATTTAATTGGTAATAAGAATAGGGTGATTGTACTTAATAAATGTGATTTAGCTAATGATGAAGAAAATAAAAAATGGGTTAAATATTATAATAATTTAGGCATGAAATGTATATTAGTTGACTCAACTACTGGTAAAGGAATAAAAGAAGTTATAGAGGCTGTTTATGAATTAAATAAAGAAAAGAATGATAAACTTATTAAAAGTGGTGTTGTAAATAAATCAATTAAATTAGCTATAGTAGGTATACCTAATGTGGGAAAATCTTCTTTTATTAATAAATTGGTAAATAAAAATATAGTTAAAGTAGGTAATAGACCTGGTGTTACAACTTCTAATCAATGGGTAAGAGTTAATAAAGATATTTTATTATTAGATACACCTGGTGTTTTATGGCCTAAATTTGAAGAAGAAATAGGACTAAAATTATGCTTTACTGGTTGTATAAAAGATGAAATAATAGATATTGAAACAATAAGTTATGATTTAATAGAACTACTTGCAAAAGATTATAAAAAAATGCTTTATGACAGATATAAATTAGAAGATTTTGAATATGAAGAAACAATGGAATTATTAGATAAAATAGCACAAAAAAGAGGTTGTATAATTAGTGGTGGAAGAATAGATTATACAAAACTGGGTCATTTAATTTTGGACGAATTCCAAGTTGGTAAAATTGGAAAAATAACTTTAGAAAAGGTAGATGAAATAAATGTTTAATAAGATATATAATGAAATGGAAATAAATACAATGTCACCACTTATTTGGGCATATATAGGTGATAGTGTATACGAAATATTTATACGTGAAAAAATGATAGAGAAGGGTATACCAAACAATACTAAATTACATATTGAGACAATTAAATATGTAAAAGCACATGCACAATCAGAAATATTAAAAATGCTTACAGACTTTTTAACAGAATATGAACATACTATTGTTAAAAGAGGTAGGAATGCAAATTCAAATACAATACCTAAACATGCTGATGTAATAGAATATAAAAATGCAACAGCATTTGAAGGTTTAATAGGTTATTTATTTTTAACAGGTAAATATGAAAGAATACTAGAAATTTTAAATTATGTTTATGAAAATTATAATGTAGAAAGTAAAAAACAATAGACCTCACATTTGAGGTCTATTGTTTTACTATTTAATTGTTAGAAAACTGTTTGAAAATGCTGTAGACATTTTTGTATTTGTAATTTACATAGTTGCCTCTGATAAAAGATCTGTCTACAAGATGTGTTTCAAAAGAGTTGTTAGGGTGTATTTTTACCTTAAAACAAAGTAATTTGACACCTTTTTCATCATCAGTTTTTCTTAATGAGAAAATTTCATCTCCGTTATAAAGACAATGTTCACCTTCGTATAAAAGGCTATCTTTATGTCTTATAATGATGAAATTATTGTTATCAAGGCCGGCCTTTAGAACAGGCTTCTCGTCTTTGTATATTATGCCGTAAAATGGTTTATTTGATTTGATAAAGAAATTTACTTCTACTTTTTCAAGTTTTGCGATTGCATTCATTCCTTTATCTGCGGTGAAAAGAACAGCATTTTTGACAGTACTTGCAAAATCAACGATACTCTTGTCATCTATAATAGATGTTTTAGTGATTTTAATAAAGTAATAAGTATCAGTGTGTTTTGCTGAGTTGGACAGAATCCTTCTTGCAACATATGCTGTATTATCATCACCATCTTCAAGTTTGGTTAATTCTTCAACAGTTATATCTGTTAAGATTATTTTTGCATTGCTTTCAGATATTTCTCTGTGAATGGCCTGAAGAGCGCCTTTTGCACCACATATTGAAGCATCAATAATTATATATTTTTCTGCTTCAGGCAAAACAGGCTCGATAACCTTTTTGCTTATCTTTCTTTTAACCTTAGGTACAGACACTTTTTTGTTTTCCTCAAATGCCTGCAATAATCTTTCTTTTACTACCGGATGTTTTTCCAGAATATACATTATTCTGTTGTACTTGATTTCTGTTTCTTTTGAAATTTCAGCAAAGCTTTTTGCACCATTGTTCGCCGCATTTTTCATTGAATTAATTTCTTTTGTTTCGTTTTTTCTTGGCATATCATTTAGCTCCTTATTCATTAAATAAAAAATTATTTTTTATAAAAAGAATATACATGTAAAACAATTTCGACCTTTAATTATTATTATTTTGTCCTCCTAACACAAAAAAGATTGAATTAGCATTGTAATATTCAATTTACTCTTTAATTATACCACAAAACAAACATTATGTAAACAAAAGAGCAAGATAAACGGAAAAATTATCTAAAAAACAAAGTAAACTATTGACATAAAGCATATTTGAATGATAATATATTTAGGTAATAAATATTGTGATGAAGAAGAAGAGTAATTAATAAATTGTTTATAGAGAGTTAGTGGTTGGTGTAAACTAATAGCATATATTAATGAAGGAGCTTTGGAGCAAATAAATAAACTAAGTGGATGATTGAATCATCAACTAGGGTGGAACCGCGGAAGAAATACTTTCGTCCCTAATTTATGGGACTAGAGTATATTTTTTTGTCCCAAAAAACAGAGAGGAGGATTTTTTTTATGGAAAAAACTATGGAGAAAATAGTTAACTTGTGTAAGAGTAGAGGTTATGTTTATGCTGGCTCTGAAATCTATGGTGGACTTTCTAATACTTGGGATTATGGTCCTTTAGGTGTTGAATTAAAATACAACATAAAAAAAGCTTGGATGAAAAAATTTATACAAGAAAACAGATATAATGTTGGATTAGATGCAGCAATACTTATGAATCCAAAAACATGGGTAGCTTCTGGTCATGTTGGAGGTTTTTCAGATCCATTAATAGATTGTAAAGCTTGTAAAACAAGACATAGAGCAGACAAAATAGTTGAAGACTGGATTGCAGCAAATAATAAATCAGATAAAGTAGAAGGTTGGCCAGATGATAAATTAATGCAATATATTAAAGATAATAATATTGTATGTCCTAATTGTGGTAAATTAGATTTTACTGATATAAGAAAATTTAATCTTATGTTTAAAACTTTCCAAGGTGTAACAGAAGATGCTAAATCTGAAATATATTTAAGACCTGAAACAGCACAAGGTATATTTGTTAATTTTAAAAATGTACTTAGAACAACTAGAAGAAAATTACCAATGGGTATTGCCCAAATAGGTAAGTCTTTTAGAAATGAAATTACACCAGGTAATTTTATATTTAGAACAAGAGAATTTGAACAAATGGAACTTGAATTTTTCTGCAAACCTGGAACAGATTTAGAGTGGTTTGCTTATTGGAAACAATTCTGTATGGATTGGTTATTATCTCTAGGTATTAAACAAGAAGAAGTTAGATTTAGAGATCATGAAAAAGAAGAATTATCTCATTATAGTAAAGCTACAACAGATATTGAATTCTTATTCCCAATGGGATGGGGAGAATTATGGGGTATAGCAGATAGAACAGATTATGATTTAAAACAACATGCGGAGTTCTCTAATGAAGATTTTGATTATTTAGATCAAGAAACAGGAGAAAAATTTATTCCATATTGTGTTGAACCATCACTTGGTTGTGATAGAGTATTACTTGCTTTCTTATCTGCAGCATATGATGAAGAAGAAATTGCTGAAGGTGATGTTAGAACAGTTATGCACTTACATCCAGCTTTAGCACCATATAAAGCATGTATTTTACCACTTTCTAAAAAATTAAGTGATAAAGCTTTAGAAATTTATGATAATTTGTCTAAAAAATATATGTGTGATTATGATGAAGCAGGAAGTATTGGTAAAAGATATAGAAGATGTGATGAAATAGGAACACCATTCTGTATAACTATTGATTTCGAAACAGAAAATGATAACTGTGTAACAGTAAGAGATAGAGATACTATGGAGCAAGTTAGAATTAGTATTGATGAATTAGATAAATATATAGAAGAAAAAATTCAATTTTAATGGGAGGTAATTATTATGGAATTTTATAAAAAAAATGAAAATGATACAATATGGTGGGTTAATACTAAGGATAGAAAAGGAGAACACTTATTTTCTTTTGATAAAAATAAAATTCTTAACCTATTTAAAGATTATCCTCATGAATTGACAAAAGAAGAAAAAGAGATATTTGATAAAGAAAATCCTTATTGGGCAGATTTTTTTAAAGATAGAAAATAATATATAAATGTGATTTATTAATGTTTTTTATCATTTGGTTATTGTTTTTTTAAAATTTTATGATATAATACCAAATGGTTAATATAAATAAAATCAAAATGATTTTAAATAATATTTTAAGGAGGTACGCTATGAGTACAAAATATGTTTACTTATTTAAAGAAGGCGATGCTAGTATGAGAAACCTTCTTGGTGGTAAAGGTGCTAACTTAGCAGAAATGACTAAATTAGGTTTACCTGTTCCACAAGGTTTCACAATTTCTACAGAAGCCTGCACAAAATACTATGATGATGGAGAAGTTATTAATGATGATATCCAAGCACAAATCATGGAGAACATTGAAAAAATGGAAGAAATCACTGGTAAAAAATTTGGTGATACAGAAAATCCATTATTAGTATCAGTTAGATCTGGTGCTAGAGCATCAATGCCAGGAATGATGGATACAATATTAAACTTAGGTTTAAATGAAACTGTTGTTGAAGTTATAGCTGAAAAATCTGGAAATCCAAGATGGGCATGGGATTGTTATAGAAGATTTATACAAATGTATTCTGATGTTGTTATGGAAGTTGGTAAAAAATATTTCGAACAACTTATAGATAAAATGAAAGAAGAAAAAGGAATTACTCAAGACGTTGATTTAACTGCTGATGATTTAAAAGAATTAGCAAATCAATTTAAAGCTGAATATAAAGCTAAAGTAGGAGCTGAATTCCCATCAGATCCAAAAGAACAATTAATGGGTGCTGTTAAAGCTGTATTTAGATCTTGGAATAACCCAAGAGCAAATGTTTACAGAAGAGATAACGATATCCCATATTCTTGGGGAACTGCTGTTAATGTTCAAATGATGGCATTTGGTAACATGGGTGAAACATCTGGTACTGGTGTTGCATTTACTAGAGATCCAGCTACTGGTGAAAATAAATTAATGGGAGAATTCTTAATGAATGCACAAGGTGAAGACGTTGTTGCTGGTGTTAGAACTCCACAAAAAATTGATCAATTAAAAGAAGTTATGCCAGAAGTTTACGATGAATTCGTAAAAGTTTGTGGTATATTAGAAAACCACTACAGAGATATGCAAGATATGGAATTTACTATTCAAGAAGGTAAATTATATATGTTACAAACTCGTAATGGTAAAAGAACAGCTAAAGCAGCTTTAAAAATAGCTTGTGATTTAGTTGATGAAGGTAAAATAACAGAACAAGAAGCTGTATTAATGATAGATCCAAGAAACTTAGATACATTATTACACCCTCAATTTGATCCATCAGCATTAAAAACAGCTGAGCCTATGGCACAAGCTTTAGCAGCATCACCAGGTGCAGCAGCTGGTAAAATTGTATTTACAGCTGAAGATGCTAAAGAATGGGCAGCTAAAGGTGAAAAAGTTGTATTAGTAAGATTAGAAACTTCACCAGAAGATATCGAAGGAATGAAAGCTTCTCAAGGTATCTTAACAGTTCGTGGTGGTATGACATCACACGCAGCAGTTGTTGCTCGTGGTATGGGTACATGTTGTGTATCTGGATGTTCTGAAATCGCTATGGATGAAGAAAATAAAAAATTCGTTTTAGCAGGTAAAGAATTCCACGAAGGTGATTATATTTCAATAGATGGTTCTACTGGTAAAATCTATGATGGATTACTTCCAAAAGTAGATGCAGCTATTACAGGTGAATTTGGAAGAATTATGGCATGGGCAGATAAATATAGAGTATTAAAAGTTAGAACTAATGCTGATACTCCTACTGATGCTAAAAAAGCTAAAGAATTAGGTGCAGAAGGTATTGGTCTTTGCCGTACAGAGCATATGTTCTTTGAAGGAGAAAGAATAGCAGCAATTAGAGAAATGATTTGTTCAGATACAGTAGAACAAAGAGAAAAAGCATTAGCTAAATTAGAACCAATGCAACAAGGTGACTTCGAAGAATTATACAAAGCTATGGAAGGTTACCCAGTTACAATCAGATTCTTAGATCCACCTCTACATGAATTTGTTCCAACTGAGGAAAAAGATATAGAATTATTAGCTAATACACAAGGTAAAACAGTTGAACAAATCAAAAATATAATTGCTTCATTACATGAATTTAACCCAATGATGGGACACAGAGGATGTAGATTAGCAGTTACTTATCCTGAAATTGCTGCAATGCAAACAAGAGCAGTAATTAAAGCTGCAATTAATGTAAATAAAGAACATCCAGAATACAATATTGTTCCAGAAATAATGATTCCATTAGTTGGAGAAATAAAAGAATTAAAATATGTTAAGAAAACTGTTTGTGAAACAGCTGATGAAGTTATTGCAGCTGCAGGTGCAAACTTAGAATATAAAGTAGGTACTATGATAGAAATACCTAGAGCGGCATTAACTGCTGACGAAATAGCAAAAGAAGCTGAATTCTTCTCATTTGGTACAAATGACCTAACTCAAATGACATTTGGTTTCTCAAGAGATGATGCTGGTAAATTCTTAAATTCATATTATGATGCTAAAATTTACGAATCTGATCCATTTGCTAAATTAGACCAAACAGGTGTTGGTAAATTAGTTGAAATGGCAGCTAAATTAGGAAAACAAACTAGACCAGATATCAAATTAGGTATTTGTGGTGAACATGGTGGAGACCCATCATCTGTTGAATTCTGCCACAGAAATGGATTAACTTATGTATCTTGCTCACCATTTAGAGTTCCAATAGCTAGATTAGCAGCAGCTCAAGCAGCTATCAAAGATAACAAATAGTTTATATAAAACTTTAAGAAGATAGGACAAGTTCTTATCTTCTTTTTGTATATATATGAAAAATATGTAAATAATATGTATATATATTAAAGGAGGATAAATATGTTAAAAGTTAAAGATTTAATGACTAAAAATGTTGAGTTTGTTATGCCTGATGCTACTATTAGTGAAGTTGCACAAATAATGGAGCAAAGTGATGTTGGAATAGTTCCTGTATGTGATGAAGAAAAAAGATTAGTAGGAGTTATAACAGATAGAGATATTGTAATTAGAAATGTTGCTAAAAATAGAGGAGATATAAAAGTTGAAGAAATAATGTCTAAAAGAATTACAACCGCTTCTCCAAATGAAGATATATATAATATTTCAAAAAAAATGGCTAAACATAGAATTAGAAGAATACCTATAGTAGAAGAAAATAATGTTCTTGTTGGTGTTGTATCAATAGGGGATATTGCAGCTAAAACAGAATATAATATGGAAATAGCAGAGGCTTTAACTGAAATAAGTAAATAGAAAAACGAGATTCTACAAAAAAGTAGAATCTCGTTTTTAAATGTTTTAATAAAAATATATCCATGGTCTTAATTTGTATGAAAAATCATAACTTTTTGTATATATAGGATAAGATAAATTAGATAAATATGTTTGCCACATAAAAATACCTCCAAAATTTAATATGTTCGATGTGTTTTAAAGTTACATTTCCCTTTTGAATTAGCTTTGCTTTTTTTGTTGATAAACTGTTTCTGCTTTCTTAAATTATCTTTATTGCAATCAATACAAACTTTTTTGAAATCACCAGCAAGAAAATTTTTAAAATTAGCAGGTGGTTCAATTTTAACTGACATAATTATTCCGCCTTTCCATATAGTCTAACAATTGAAATATGATGTCTATCTTTAACTTGATTGAGACAATCAAGGATTTCAAATGCTACCACTTTATTAATTATTCTTTTAGGGATTTGCTTTATAACTTCTGCAATAGTTGGTACAAATGTCATATAGTTGACATATGGATGATACATATATATATCTTTAATTTCATACAAATCATCAAGACTTATTTTGTCCATTTTTTTATCTTCAAGCCAAGTAAATGAAACATCAGTTACTTCTCTTGGACTTAAATCAGTATGAAATACAAAGGTTTTATTATTTTTTCTAACAATAGGTTTAATTTGTTTATACCATTTTAAAACTTTTTCATTGCTCATTTTAGGAATTAGTGTACTTGTTTTCATATTATTACCTCCAAACATAAACTTTAAAGATTATCTAAATACCAATAAATAGTATTTATTAATATAAATTATTTTACTTAAATATTATATATTAAATTTACATAATATTCAATAGGGAATTATATATAAAGCAAAAAAGCAGGTTTAACCTGCTTTTTTTGCATAAAGTTTTACTTCAGATACGTGATAGCCTGCATCATTTTCAACATAATGTTCACTTGTAGGTAATTGCTTTATTATTTCAAAAGCAACAACTTTATCGCGAAGTTCTGTGGGAATTTGGCGAATAACTTCTCCCACACTTGGTTTAAAGAAACCATAATATCCCCATTTGTGAAGCATTTTAACTGTACAAATTGGAGTCATATTTTCCAGATTTGCTGCTTTGTAGAACTTATCTTCAGCTTTAAGTGCAGTATATGCCACACATGACAGTTCTTTTTCGCTTAATTCCCGTACGTAAAAAGGTGTATGAAGCTTATCCCGTACAATTGGCTTAATACGTTCATAATGCCTTGCAATCTCAAATGATGGCATCTTGGGAATTTCAATTTTGTTTAACATAAAATTTTTCCTCCTTAATACTAATAATTAGTATAAATAATTTGTTAATTAACTTAACATAATTATTATACAACAACTTTACATAATATTCAATAGAATGTTAAAATATTTTTATACAAATATTGCTATTTTGAGTTATTTAATATATTATTTTTTTGAAAAAAGTATAGAACTAAGAGGTGAGATAGTATGAAAAGAAAAAGTATATATTTTTTCTCTATAATATTATTATTAATATCTAGTATTGTATGTATTGCTAGTTCAGTAACATATTACAAAGGTGAGGTAATATTATTAGAAAAAGGAGAAAATATTGAAATTTTATCTAATGAAATATTAATTGATACAACTAATTCAAATATATCTAATGAAATATTATTAAAAAACATTGGAAATGATAAGGTTAAAACAAAGGTCAATATACAATTAGAAGATAATGTTTTATCTACAAAGATACATAATTTAATAATTAAAACAAATGAAAATATAATTCAATATGAAAAAAATGAAAATGGAATATATTCATTTGATATAGAAATACCTAAAAATGAGGGTAAAAAAATAGAAATAAATTATGTAACAGATAATGATTTAGCAGATGCAAAAGTAATAAAATATAGTTTAGATAATCTGCAATTAGGAGATAAAAAAATTGGTAAGGTAAAGGTAGATATAAAACTTAATGAAATTGATATACCTTTAACAAAAGCCATTTACCCAGGTCATTATACAGTAGATTTTGAAACCAATACTGTAACAGTAGAGTATTATAATTTTAAAATTAATAATTTAACAAAAGATATTATTCTTGAAAAAGATACATTAAAAGATTTATTAAAAAATTCAGAGCAGCTAGAAATAGTTGACAAAAATATAACTAGTAATATTGAGTATTGGATGAAAAACGGTATTGAAGTGGATTATAAAAACATTGAATACATTAACTCTAGTTTAATATATGAACAATTATTTAAACCAAAAGATTATAAAGAAAAGTATTGGAATGTAAATACACCATATAATGAATTATTTAATTTTTATCTTAACAAACAATTAATAAAGGATGGAAAACAAGAGTATGTTGAAGATTCATACTACTATAATGAAGATATTAGACCAGTATATTATTTATATACAAAAGAACTTGTAAAAAAATATGCATTAGATGAAACAAATTCATATTTTACAGATATGTATGGAAAAAATATTTGTATAGCTTATGATGTTTTACCATTACAAGAAGAATTGTATATTTATAAAAATCATACAATGGAAGTGTATAATGAAGAATATGACGAATATTACTGTGATTATTATGTTGAAATAGAAAATAAGAGTCAAGAAGAGATTTTAAGAACAAAAGAATATACAAATGAATTATATCCTTATTCAGGAGAAAAACGTATTTTTGTTGGAATAGATATAAATGGTAATTTTATAGATTGCACTCTTGAAGAAAAAATAGAGTATGTAAATATGATTAATGCAGATATGTTTATTATACAAAGATTGTATAATGAAGATTTAGGTGAAGCAAATTTATATACAAACAATTTAGAGGATGGAACTCAAATTCAAATGAAATATTATAATCCACCATATGTAGGATATTATGTTGAAGAAAACGAAGAAATGGTAAGAGCATTCTATGCTATTCATTATGATATTATTTCTAAAGAAGAATTTTTAGATAGAGAATGGCTTGTAGAGGAATATATAACATATGAAAATTATGTCGAGCAAGAAACTAATGAAAGGGAAGAATCATATAGAAATTCTGTAAAAAGAATTGATGATTCAAATTTAAGTTTAGCGCAAATACCAACTTTCATATTATATAGGGGATATATATATGAAAATGAAGGGAAAAAATTTGTTAATTTTCAATTACCATATAATTCATATGGTACTGGAATATCTACTACAAATCAGGTGTTAGAGACTAAAAGAGCACAAGAATTAATAAAGTCAAATAGAGAAAATAATAAAAATATAAAAAAAGAAATAGAAAATGAAATAGCAAGTATAATCTTAACACAAGATAAAGTATATAAAAATAATACAGAAATTCATGAAAATAATGAGAATAACAATAATTTGCAACATTATATATTTTTATCTGTAATTACTTTAGGAATTATAATATGTATAGTTATTTTAATTGTAAAAGGTATAAGA
Source organism: Clostridiales bacterium (assembly GCA_015056545.1). Lineage (GTDB taxonomy): Bacteria > Bacillota > Clostridia > TANB77 > SIG350 > SIG350. The sequence continues at coordinate 11,189 of SVGE01000001.1, forward strand.
AGTACAAAAAATAAAGGAGGAAATAATAATGGAGAAGAAAAATAAAATGAATTTATCTACTAAGATAGTAATTTGTATATTAGTTATTTTAATAATTATGGGTGGAGTATATATAGGATTTTTTATGAATAAAGAGAATAATAAGATTGTAAATCCTTCAAATGATCCTTCAAATGTAGTTAATAATGAAGAAGGAAAAGGTATAAAACTTGATTTTACAAAAGAAACATATCCAAAAATTGATGGTGCTACAGCAATGAGACCAATGTCAGTTGAAATTGCAAAATCAGTTTTAAATATGACAGATTTAGAGGCAGAAGAATTTATTATTCATAATACAACAGCAAAAGCATATGAAAATTTAATAAATAAAACAGCTGATTTAATATTTGTATCTGAGCCTTCTGATGGTATTTTAAATGATGCAAAACAAGCTGGTGTTGAATTTGAAATGGTTGGTATAGGTAGAGATGGATTTGTCTTTATAATAAATCAAGAAAATCCTGTTGAATCTTTAACTATTGAGCAAATACAAAATATATATACTGGTAAAATAACTAATTGGAGAGAAGTTGGTGGTGTGGATGCTAAAATACTAGCTTATCAAAGAGAGCCTAATTCAGGAAGCCAAAACTTAATGGAAAAAATGGTTATGAAGGATTTAGAATTTGTAGAAGCTCCAACTGAATTAGTTATCGAAAGTATGGCAGGTTTAGTAGATAGAGTTGCTTCATATAATAATAGTAAAAACTCAATTGGGTATTCAATTTATCTTTATGCAAAAGAACAATATGTTAAAGATAATATAAAATTTTTATCAATAAATGGTGTATATCCAACAGATGATACAATAGCAGATGGAACATATCCACTTTCAAAAATTGTATATGCTATATATAGAAAAGATGAACCACAAGATAGCAATGTTCGTAAATTAGTAGAGTGGTTAAAAACTGAAGAAGGTCAAAAAACTGTTATTGCAGGAGGATATACAGGAATAAAATAAAATATATAAAACTATTGTATAACTAAAAAGATTAATATATAATATTAATGAAACAAAAGAAAATCTACCAGATGGTAGATTTTTTATATAATATTATTAAAATAGGGAGAATTATGAATATATTAAATAAGATAAATAAATCAGAAGATATTAAGAAACTAAATAATAAAGAAAAAGGAATATTGGCAAAAGAAATAAGAGAATTAATTTTGGATGTTGTTTCCAAAAATGGTGGTCATTTAGCTTCTAATTTAGGTGTTGTAGAATTAACTATTGCTCTTCATTCTGTTTTTAATTTTCCACAAGATAAAATTGTATGGGATGTAGGTCATCAATCATATGTACATAAAATATTAACAGGAAGAAAAGATAGAATATATACAATAAGAAAAATAAATGGATTATCTGGTTTTCCAAAAACAAATGAATCAGAATATGATGTTTTTAATACTGGGCATAGTTCAACTTCAATATCTGCATCATTAGGTATTGCTAGAGCAAATAAACTTATGGGAAACTTAAATCATACAATAGCAGTAATAGGTGATGGTGCACTAACAGGTGGTATGGCATTGGAAGCATTAAATGATGCTGGAAACAGCAATGCTAATATAACAGTTATATTAAATGATAATGAAATGAGTATATCTAAAAATATAGGTGGAATGAATAATTTACTAAATCTTTTAAGAACAAGAAAGTTATATACAAAATCTAATTATGTAATTAAAAACTTGTTAAGTAAAATACCTATAATTGGACCAAGATTAGTTGTATTTTTTAGAAGAGTTAAAAGAATGTTTAAACAATTATTACTTAATACTATGTATTTTGAAGATATAGGATTTACATATTTAGGACCTGTTGATGGTCATGATATTAAAAAACTAGAAAATATATTAAAAGAAAGTAAAAATATATCTGGCCCTGTTTTAATTCATGTTAAGACAGTAAAAGGAAAAGGATATGAATTTGCAGAAAAATATCCAGATAAATTTCATAGTATTTCACCATTTAATATTGAGACAGGCGAGAAGAAACAAAATTGGGGAAAAGACTATTCAAAAGTTTTTGGTGATACATTAACTCACTTAGCAGATAAAAATGAAAAAATAGTGGCAATAACCGCTTCTATGTGCCAAGGTACAGGATTATATGAGTTTTCAAAAAAATATCCAGAACGTTTTTTTGATATTGGAATAGCAGAGCAACATGCATTAACACTTGCTTCAGGTATGGCTTCACAAGGCTATATTCCTGTTGTTCCAATATATTCTTCTTTTTTGCAAAGAGGATTCGACCAAGTTATTCATGATATCTGTATGAATAATATTCCTGTTATTATTGGAATAGATAGAGCTGGGTTAGTTGGTAATGATGGAGAAACACATCAAGGTATTTTTGACTTGTCTTTTTTAAATCTTATACCAAATTTAAATATATTGTCACCTAAAAATTTTAAAGAGTTAGAATTAATGCTCGAATTTGCAACAAAATTAAATAAGCCTATTGCAATAAGATATCCTAGAGGAAAAGAAAAATCTTTATTTAATAAAAATGATGAAATTGAGTTAGGAAAAGCAGAAATAATTCAAGAAGGAAAAGATGTATGTATTTTTGCTATCGGAAAAATGGTAGAAAAAGCATATGAAGTAGCCCAAATTTTAAATAAAGAAAATATACAAACAGAAGTTATTAATATGAGATTTTTAAAACCAATTGATGAAGATATTATTTTGAAAAATAAAGACAAATTATTAGTTACAATTGAAGATAACACTTTAAAAGGAGGACTTTATACAGAAGTAATAAATGTTTTAAATAAAAATAATATTTTAAAAAAAGTATATGGTTTTGGATATAATGATAAATTTATTGAACATGGAACAATTGATGAATTAGAGAAAAAATATGGTTTAGATAGTGAAAATATATCTAGAACAATTAAAAAATGGATTTTAAATTAATTGTTTATTACATAATGATTAAATTTTTATGAAAAAGTTGAAATATTATTTTAGAAATAATAAAATATAGATATAAATATTATTCTTTTTTGGAGGAATATATGAATAAAAAATATTTTTTTTTAGTTTCAATACTTATATATATTATATTTTTTTCAAATTTATCTTTAGCTACTGATTATGATAATCATTGGGCATCAATAACCATAAATAACTTAATAGATAAAGGAATTATTCAAGGTGATGGATATGGTAATATAAATCCTGATAATGATTTAACTAGAGCTGAATTTGTAAAAATGATAAATAAAGTAATGAATTATTCTGAATTAACAGGGAAACAATTTAAAGATGTATATGATAATGAATGGTATGCAAAAGAATTTCTTATTGCAAAAAATATTGGATATATTCAAGGTGATGAAAACGGAAATGTTAATCCTAATAATAATATAACTAGAGCGGAAGCATCTGTAGTTTTATCGAGAGTTTTACTTATTACAAGTGATAATAAGTTATTATTTGAAGATGAAAATGAAATACCTAAGTGGGCATATGAATCAATTTCTGGTTTAGTAGAAGAAAAAATATTAAAGGGATATACTGATAATACATTTGGAGCAAATAATAATATAACCAGAGCTGAAGGTATGACATTAATTTCAAGAATTATTGAATTTAAAGAAAAAAACGATAAATATATTGTTGTAAAAACGAAAGATTTCTATGATAATAATATTATTTTTAGTGTTAGAAAAGAAAAAGATAAATACATTCTTGAAAATGAAAATATAAAAATTTATGCAATAGATTTGAATAATAATAATGAATTTGATTACCAATTTAATAATAAACAATATCTTTATTCTTTAGATAATTTGTGGGATAGCAAACTAAATATTGGGGAAAATATATATCAAGATAGACTAGCCAAGATGGCTGTAACAACATATTATAATGCAATAAGAATAGATAATTTTTATAAAAATATTTTGAAAGATAATAACAATAATAAGTATAATATTTGTTTAATTATAAATAATGATAATTATAGTAATATAACAAGTACATATACTGAGCATAATACAATTTTATTAGGCAATTATTCTGAGTCAAATAATTGTATGGGGATACTAATGGATGTATTAGGACATGAAATGACACATATAGTAGGAGAAAATATACATTCTCTTAAATATTCAGGAGAGTCTGGTACATTAGAAGAAGCATATTCAGATATATTGGCAGAATTAATTGAAATGTATTATCAAGAAAATGTTGATACTAAATGGGTTATTGGAAATAAAAAAGACTATGTAATTAGATCATTTGAAGATCCTAATTCTTTTTATGATCCTTGTATAGTAAATGATAAATATTATAATGATAAATTTTTGGATCCGCATTTGAATATGACTATATTAACACATGTGGCGTATTTAATGTACAATAATGGAATTAATGATGAAATTAAGTTAGCGAAATTATGGTATAATTCTATGTATTATTTAAAACCAACATCTGGATTTGAAGAATGTAGAAATGCTATTTTAGAAGCGGCAAAAGATATGAACATGACCCAAAATGAAATTTATATAATTGAAAATTCATTTGATACTGTTGGAATTACAGATTAGTAATATAAAAGCATATCACTAAATAAGGTGATATGCTTTTTAAAATTATATTAAGACTCTGTCACTTATATATATATTAAATTCTATAATGTCTAAGTCTTTTAAATCTTCTTCCTCTAAATCAAAAAACTTAAACCAATCACTACTGTCTTTTTCATCTTCAAATACAATTGCATTAATTTGATTTAGAACTGGTTTTCTTTGTTTATTACATAATACTGCAACATATTCAGTTTCTGTTGAACCTAGCCGGTAAGCTAATTTTTTATCTTTACAATAATTTTCAATATATTCAAGATCTCCAGCTTTTTCTTCAAGAAATGCGTTGCATATGACATATGTTCCTTCTGGATACATTGAATTAAAAATCTCAATAAAAAATTCACCGATGTTGTTTATAATACTATTTGAAGTTACCTCTTTAGCAATACTATAAAATATTATTCCAAATATGAAACGTATTGAAACAATAAATAAAATAGATTACAGGAAGTTTATTTTAGGTAAATTTAATACAAATATGTTTGGTATTGCGTAATTCCATAATATAATAAAAGGAATAGAGGCAAACAGATAAAGAAATATTTTCAATATAATATTTAACCATAAATTATATTTTAGATATCTTAAAGTATTATATCTTCTTTCATTATCTTTTAATATATCTATATGGAAAAAACAAAATGTTGAAAATATAGATAATGTAGCTAAAGAAGAAGATAAAATATCTATTTTTGCAATTCCTAAAACTGGTGCAATGCCGAGATTCCATAATGCAAAAAATATTAAACCTAAAACACCTGCAACGAATATAACATACATAAATATCAAAGAGATTAATCCATATAACATTCCATAAATTTCGTGTATGTTTTCTTTTATTAATTTAAATTTCATTATATAACCCTCCAATAAAAAATTTTTATAGAATTAAAAAATATATATAAATGTTTTTGTATTATATCACAAGAATACTTAATTTTAAAGTAAATATGCCTATTTTATTGATTTTTATGTGTTTATGTTATATAATCCAATCATAAAATAATATTTATATATAGGAGGACATAGTTATTATGGAACGGAGATTAAAAGTTACATTTACACTTGCTATTATTGCAACATTAGCATTATTAGCGTTAAATTGGTGGTTTATTAAAATTAATCCAATAAGTACAATTATTTTATCTATAGTTGGACTTATGATGTTTTCAATCATATTTTTAGGTATTGCGACTATTAGAGATAAAGAAATGGATAAACCTAAAAAGAAATTTGCTCTTTTTATGATTGCAGATGGAATTGATGGTATTGTTTTAATAAATACTTTTATGATAGTTATGGCAAAGAATCATGGTATTTTAAAAATTGAACTACATCCAATAGTTCCAATGATCGCAATGTGTTCATTTATTGGCTTTATCATAATAACCTTTATTGGAATTAGAATTTCTAAAAAATATAATATATGAGGAGAGAAGGTATTATGTTTTCAAAAGGTGTAAAAGAGAGATTTTTATTATACAAAAAACTTGTATTAATATTAACAGCAATTATATTATTGCTTAGTATAGGTTTAATATTAACAATTGCATTCATGCAAAATAGTGCAGGCAGATTTTATTTAATTTCTGTAGAAGGTATCTTTATATATGTTTGTGTGATTGGAATATACGGTCTATTATCAGAAACAGTAGCTAAAAAGATTGAATCTAAAGAACAAAGAGCACATCTTTCAAAAGAAGAATATGAACGTTTTCTAAAGCAAGCCAAAGAAAATGATAAATTTGCAAAAGGTGAATAAGAGGAGGATATAGCTATTATGGATTCAAGAGAAATCAAGCAAATGGAAGATATGGGATTTAATGTCCTTGATATTTCAAGAAGCGGAAGTATTAATTATCAGACTAAACAGGATGAAAGCTGGAAATACTGCAATTCATGTCAATTCCTAAAGTTAGTACCAGATCCTGATCCATGTGATAGTTTTGGTGTTTGTGATAAAAAAGCTTTATGTGGCAAATGGAATGACAGATTAATTGCAAGAGGATTAAATGTTTTTCAGCAAGCAAGAATTCTTGTTCCAGCATTTTGTCCAACAAGAGATTAATTTTTATTAAAGGAGTTAGTTTTATACTAATTCCTTTAATTATTTTTCTTTTAAAATAATCATATAAAATTATTATTTTATCTTTATTTTTCTTGATAAATATAATATAATCTATTTGTAAAAATAAGTTGAAAAAGAAGGGAAGAATATAATGAATAAAATTGAATTATTAGCACCAGCAGGAAGTTTAGAAAAGGCAAAAATAGCTTTTTTATATGGTGCAGATGCAATATATGCAGGGACATCTAAATTATCACTTAGAACAAGAGCTGAAATGGGAAGTGATGATTTAAAAGATACAATTGAATATGCACATAGTATTGGTAAAAAAGCATATGTTGCAATGAATATATATGCAAGAGATGAAGAATATGATGAAATAATTGAACAAACTAAAATATTAAAAGAATTAAAGCCAGATGCAATAATAATTGCTGATGGTGGTATTGTAGATATAGTAAAAAAATATGCACCAGAAATACCAATACATATTAGTACACAAGCTAATATTGTAAGTAGCCACAGTGCTAACTTTTGGAGAAAAAATGGAGCAAGTAGAGTAATTCTTGCACGTGAATTACATAAATCACATATTAAATCAATTATAGATAATACACCAGAAGATTTTGAAACAGAAATATTTGTACATGGTGCGATATGTTTTGGATATTCAGGAAGATGTTATTTAAGTAATTATTTAGCAAATAGAAGTTCAAATTTGGGTGATTGTGCACAAAGTTGTAGATGGGAATATAATGTATATGTTGAGGAAAATAAAAAGCCAGGTGCTTTAATGCCTGTGGAATATGATGAGAAAGGTACATATATTTTTTCATCAAAAGATTTATGTCTAATGAATGAATTACCAGAAATAATTGATATGGGTGTAGCTAGTTTAAAAATTGAAGGTAGATTAAAAACTACTTATTATTTAGCAACAGTTATTAATGCATATAGACATGCTATTGATGCATATTATGAAAATCCAGAAAATTGGAATGCAAAGCCATATTTTAATGAATTATTAAAAACAAAAACAAGAGGAATTACAACATTTTATTTTAATGATAAAGATAATCAGGATATACAAGATTATTCAGGTGTTCAAAAAAATATAGAATGGGAACATGGTGCTGTTGTAATTAATACTGATGAAAAAGGAATAACTACATTGGAAATAAAAAATAGACTTCAATTAGGAGATTTATTAGAAATTATACTTCCAAATAAAATTAAGCCTCATGAATATATTATAGATAATATGTATGATTATGAAACTAATGAAAAAATTGAATTTGTAAACCCAGGTGTTCAAGGACAAAAAGTAAAAATTAGATTACCAATTGAAGTTGAAGAAGGATACATTATTAGACGAAAAAGATAGAAACGAGGGATAAATATGGCAGAAAGATTTTTCCATAAAATAATTAAAGAAATTTGTAGTGAAAAAGATATACGAATGAAAGTATTATCTTTTGGTATGATTATTAAATTAAAAAAAGATGATAAAATTAGATACATTATACAAAATTGTTTTGGATTTAATAATTCAACAGCAGATAGACTTGCATCAGATAAATATTCATTATTTGAAGTTCTTGAATCAGAAGGAATTAGTGTTATAAAACATTATATGTTATTTAATCCAGTGTCAAGAGCGGGTTTTATGGATGAAGTTATGCTTTCAAATACTATTTCAAAATTTATTGATGAGTATGGAGCAATTGCAATAGTTAAATCTAATACTGGTAGAGAAGGTGTAAGTGTATATAAATGTATTGGGGAAAATGAGATATATGATACAGCATATAATCTTTTTAAAACAAATTCTTCAATATCTCTATGCCCATATTATGATATTAAAGAAGAATATAGGGTTGTATATTTAGATGGGAAATGTGAACTTATTTATTCAAAAGAAAGACCAGCAGTTATTGGTAATGGACTTCTTAGTGTTGCAGAATTATATTTAAAACAAAAAGAAAATTTAAGTCCATATATTACAATGGATAAAATAATAGATATAGATTTAAGTTATGTTCCTAAAAAAGATGAAAAGGTATATTTAACATGGAAACATAATTTATGTAATGGTGCTATTCCTTTAATAGTAGAAGATAATAAATTGAAAAAAAAGATACAAGAATTTGCTACTTTAGTAGCTAAAAAAATCAACATAGATTTTGCGGCAATAGATATAATAGAAGATAAAGAAGGAAATTTAAGTGTTTTGGAAGTTAATTCAGGATTAGGTTTAACAATATTTACAAAACATGTTCAAAATGGATATGAGATTACAAAAAGCATATATTCAAAAGCAATAGATAAATTATTTGAATAAATACTGCAAAAGGAAGTGGTAGTATGAGAACTGTTAGAAGAAGAAATAGAAACAAAGAATTTAATGAAGGAAATTTTGAATCAAAAAGGATTAGAAAAAGAAAAATAGTAATTTTAGCGATTATTCCAGTAATATTTATTTTAATAATTTTTGGTGTTATTAAACTAATAGGGTTTGCAATAAATAGTATTACTGATAATTCTAATGAAGATTTATTAGCTCAAGAAACAATGGCTAATGTTGAAAATGAAAATAAAATAGAAGAATATGTATGGATAGATCCATATGTAAATGCTGAAAAGTTAGAATATACTGGACCAATTGAAAATGTTTTTTTTCATCCATTAGTTGCATATCCTGAACTTGCTTTTGATGGAGATTATCAAAGTCAAGGAATGGATGATTATATGGCAACTGTTCCTGAATTTAAGAGATTTATTCAAGAATTATATAATAATAATTATATATTAGTAAATATTAATGAGTTTTATGAAACAATTACTGATGAAAATGGAGTTCAAAAAGTAAAAAGAAAAAAAGTAATGTTTCCAGTAGGAAAAAAACCAGTTGTTTTATCTATGGATGATATGAATTATTATGACTATATGAAAGAAAATGGTTGTATATACAAACTTGTTATAGGGGATAATGGAAATGTTGCAACATATTCAATTGATCCACAAGGAAATGAAGTATATTCTTATGATAATGAAGTAATACCAATAATAGATAATTTTGTAAAAGAACATCCAGATTTCTCATTTAATGGTGCAAAAGGTTTTATTGGATTAACAGGATATAATGGAATACTTGGATATAATACAAACTGGGAAAATCCAAATTATCAAACAGAAATAGAGCAGGCGATGAAAGTAGTTGATAGGTTAAAAGAAACTGGTTGGTTTTTTGCAAGTCACAGCTATACACACTGTAATTTTGAAAAAGCAGGTTATGATAAAATTAAATATGATACAGATAAATGGAAACAAGAAGTAGAAAGCCTAGTAGGACCTACACAAGTATTTATCTATCCATATGGTGCTCATGAAAAGTTTGATAGCCCAGAACATGAGTATTTAATAAATACTGGTGGATTTAAAATATTTTTAGGTGTAGGTATAAGACAATATGAAAAAATATATACAAATTATGTTTTTATGGATAGAAAAAATATTGATGGAATAACACTTAGAAATAGAAAGAAATCTGTTGAACATATGTTTAATACAGATACAGTTATTGATTTAGAAGCAAGAGATAGAATGAAAAATATGTAAGAGAGGAAATGAAATGCAAATAGAACTAGATATACTAAATTTTATACAAAAAAACATGTATTATGATATATTAACTACAATATTAAGAATTATTTCATATATGGGCAATATAGGCTTTATTTGGATAATAATTGCAATATTATTCATATTGATTAAAAAATATAGGAAAATTGGAATTACTATGTGCATAGGACTAATATTGTGTTTAATTATTGGAAATGGAATTTTGAAGCCTTTAATTGCACGTACAAGGCCATATGATTTAGAGATAAATAGCAATATGCAAATCCAAATAGAAAAACCAAATGATTATTCATTTCCATCTGGTCATACATTAGCAGCTTTTACAAGTGCATTAATTATATTATTATATAACAAAAAAATTGGAATATTTGCATTAATACTAGCAACACTTATGGCATTTTCAAGACTATATTTTTATGTACATTTTCCAACAGATGTATTAGGTGGAATTATATTTGGAATATTATTTGCATTTATTTCTAAGTGGATAGTTAAAAGATATATAGATAATGATAATAAGTATAGAAATTAATATACAAAAACAGGCTATGAAAACCATAGTCTGTTTTTGATTATTAATTAAAGTTATTATTTTACACAATTTTACGTGTTTTGATAATTGGAACTGTATTAATACTTTTTTCATTTCAATTTTCAAATTTAGGTAGTGGGTTTCTTATATCTGCAATTACAGCATCCAAACCTACATAACATGAAAAAGCAAAAAACAAAAGATATAATGCAATAATTGATATTTTCATAAATAACTCCTTTCGTCTTTATACTTCATATTTTGGACAACCGTTTTCCTTATAATATGTAATCATTTCTGTTAAATTACAATCTTCTTGTTTAGTAAAAGAATATACAATTTTTTTACTAATTCTATTAGTTTCTTCTTTTTTTGCATTTTCTTTATATATTGGTAATCTTTTTATAACAAGTATTGTAATAAAAAGGATGATAAAGATAACTATTATGATTGATATTAATTCCGGTATATTCATATTATTCACCTCTTTTTGAAAATAAATACTCTACTAACTCATTAGCTTTTTCAAAATCAGATAAATGTAATTTGCTAATTTTTTCAAGATTGATTGATGTATCGTTTTCAATTAAATTATCTATTTCCATTATTTTTGTAAGAGTAATTAAATCACACATAGAGTAGGAACCAAATTTTTGGAATATTTCTTGAATTCTTAAACATATTTCTTTAGATGGATAATCACAACATTTATACTTTTGTGGAATATAACAGTAAGTATAAATTGGAATGTAGTTTATAGGTTGCTTATCATCAACATCCTTCAATATGTAGTATACATGTGTATCAATAAAAGATGTAAGGGAATCTATAGTTGTTCCGTTAGTATGAATTATGTAGATTTTTTCTTCAAAAAGTTTTTTACCTTCACGAGCATATGAAAATGCTAAAATAGATAATAGCATTCCTAGTTTTCTACTTGAACAAGAATATTTTTTGTTTGTCCGATAAAAGAGTTCGATAAGATATTTCGTTATGTCTTTAAAACTTGCATGTAACTTTTCCATTTTTTTCACCTTTCCTTTTTTATTGGTTTTTTAATGTGTACAATAGCTATGATTAGTAATAGTATTAGCAAGAATAAAAAGAAAAATTTATAAAATATGCCAACAGTATTGATAAAATTAGCTGTTGATTCTAAAATTTCATATGCAATCATTTTTTTACTCCTTTATAAAAAATATATTTTACATAAATGCTCCTATTAGAATTGGATATGTTACATATGGATATTTAGAACTTGCTGATCTTATTGCTAACCTAATGATTTTTTGAATATCTGGTAGCTCATTTAATTCGAAAGAATTTAATTCTCCATACATTCTAATAATTCTATCTATACTTTCTTCTTCTCTTTCTAAAAGAAGAATATACGGATTTTCTTTTTCTTTAAATTCAACTAAATTTGAGCGGAAATCTTCATCAACTTCTTCAATTACAACACCACAATCCCATATATGGATTGGTTCTTTAAACACAATCTTTTTTTTATGTCTAATACAATCTACTTGAATTAAACACAGTAATTTTTGAAGTTTTTGAGTGTTAATATGAATACCTTTGTCTAAGCATTTATTAACAACATGTTTTCCTATTTCTGAAGCCATACATTTAATCATAAATTTCATCCTTTCTATCAATATAGATATAAAATATAAATAATATTAATTTGTTTTATAATATACCATAAAACTAGAATTTTGGCAAGGTTATAAGAAATTTAATTAAAATGTAAAAAATAAATTTTTACAAAACTGACTGTTCAGTCTAATGATTTTTTATTTTATTTAGTTATATAATATAAATGATAAATTTAGGAGGTTATATATGAAGGAATTAAAAGAATATAAAAATATTAGAGAAATTATAAGAGAAACAATTAGGTTATATCCGGATAATAAAGCATTTATAATAAAAAATAAAGATATGAAAACATACACAAATATTACATACAAACAATTAGGTGAAGAAATAAATCAATTAGGTACTGCATTAATTAAAATTGGTTTTAAAAATAAAAAAATAGCAGTTATAGGTAAAAATAGATATGAATGGGCATTATCATACTATGCTGTTGTAAATGGAGTAGGGTGTGTTGTTCCACTAGATAAAGGACTTCCACAAGCAGAGATTGAATCTTCAATTGAAAGAAGCAGGGCAGATTTAATTATATGTGAAGAATCATATCTAGAAATGATAAATGAAATATATGAAAAAGGAAATACAAAATTATCTTGTATAGTATGTATGAATGATACAAGTGAAGATAAAATTCATATAAATTTATCTACATTATTGCAAATAGGAAAAAAAGAATTAGAAAATAATAATAGAGAATATATTGATACTGAGATAGACGATGATGCTACTAGTATATTATTATTTACATCTGGAACTACTTCATTAGCAAAAGCAGTTGAATTATCTCATAGAAATATTGCAACTAATGTAACTGCACTTCATGAAAAAGAAAATATTTATCCAACAGATGTAAATATGGCATTTTTACCATTTCATCATACATTTGGTTCAACAGGATTATTATTTTTTGTAAGTATAGGTGCATGTACAGTATTTTGTGATGGATTAAGACATGTTCAAAATAATTTAAAAGAATATAAAGTTTCTGTATTTTTCTGTGTTCCTCTAATTATTGAGGCTATGCATAAAAAGATAATGGCAGAAGTAGATAAAAAGGGAATGACTAAAAAAGTTAAATTAGGTAAAAAACTTTGCAAAATATTATTAAAATTTGGAATAGATATACGTAGAAAAGTATTTAAAGAAATAATAGATAATTTAGGTGGAAATTTAAGATTTGTAATAAGTGGTGCAGCAGCAATAGATCCACAAGTTGCAGTAGATTTCAATGATTTTGGAATACTTACAGTACAAGGTTATGGTTTAACAGAAACATCACCAGTATTAACAGCTGAAAACGAATATACACTTAGAAAAGGCTCTATAGGTAAACCATTATATAATGTCGAAATAAAAATAGATAATCCTAATGAAAATGGTATAGGCGAAATTATTGCAAAAGGTCCAAATGTTATGAAAGGTTATTATGAAAATGAAGAAGCAACAAATGAAGTATTAATTGATGGATGGTTCCATACAGGTGATTTAGGGTATATGGATAAAGATGGATATATATATATTTCAGGTAGAAAGAAGAATGTTATTGTACTTAAAAATGGTAAAAATATTTATCCAGAAGAATTAGAAATAGTTGTAGCAAATCTTCCATATGTAGCTGAAAATATGGTATTTGGAATTCCAAAAGATGATGACTTATTATTAGGAGTAAAAATTGTATATAATAAAGATTATGTTGAAAAAGAATATCCTGGAATGTCTAATGAAGATGAACTAAAACAAAAAATTTGGGAAGATATTAAAGAAATTAATAAAGGATTACCAACTTACAAACATATTAAACAGTTAATTATTACAACAGAACCTATGATTAAAACAACTACAAATAAAGTTAAAAGAAATGAAGAAATTAAATTAATATTAAGTAAATAATATATAATCAATAAAAGGCATTCAATTAAGATTGAAATGCCTTTTTAATTTTCTTTATGAAATATTATCTAATTTTATAGTAATAGTTTATAGTATTTGGATAAAGTGTTGATATTAGTATACTATTATTATTTTTATCTACTATTTGCATATTAGGATATATTTTTACCAATGCAGATACATCAATCACTTTATTAGCTATTTGTTCAAAATAAGTGTATGAAGTATTATTAGAGGTATCTATATTAAATTCATTAGCTATTTTCTTTGAAAACATATTTAAAGATATATTACTTATATACATATCTACAAATAAAAAAGTAATTATACCTAATAGAATTGAATTACATAACTTATAATTCTTATTAAAAATATAATATATTTTTGTAAATAGAGGGTTTATTTGTTTAATAAGAAAGACTCCAAGTATTCCCCAAAAAATACAATATATTAAGCATATCCTACCATTAATATTCAAAAATAAATGTGAATAATCCCACCATTTAAAAGAATATAGTGTTTCACATATATAACTCATTAAATATTCTGCAAGTCCACATATTATTATACTTCCAATAAATAGTTTAATAATATTATTCTTATATTTATTGAAAAATATTATAATTAATGTAGCTGATATTCCATATATAAAGCAGAAAGGGCCAATTAACAAACTTTGTCTACTTTCTAGTACTCCTTTAGTTATTAGGCCAAAGGTTGTTTCTATTAAAAAACCGATAAAACTATATATAAGGAAATAGTATAATATTTTCCAAATATTCAATTGTGTTTGTTTTTCAATAATTATTCTTTTCATATTGTATATTATTAACAAATAAGTATTATTTATACATTTATGGGGAAAATGTTAATAGGTGATATGTATGAATATAGTTACTTTTCCTGGATTAAATCTTAAATTTGAATTAGACAGAGTTGCCTTTAAAATATTTAGAATAGATATATATTGGTATTCATTACTTATTGTAATTAGTATTATTATTGGACTTATATTAGCAAAAAGAAAAGAAGGAATGTATGGAATTAAATTTGATAATATACTTGAAGGAATATCTATTACAATACCTGTTTCAATTATTTTTGCTAGGTTGTATTATGTAATATTTAATTTAGATGATTATACAAATATTTGGAATATGTTTAATATACGTAATGGTGGAATTGCAATATATGGATGTATTATAGGGGGAGTGATTTGTTTATTTGTTTATTCTATAATAAACAAATTAAATTTACTGGATTTGTTAGATTATATTATTCCATATGTTGCTTTAGGTCAATCAATTGGGAGATGGGGGAATTTTATTAATATTGAAAGTTATGGAAGCAAATATACTGGAATCTTTAGAATGGGTATAATCGAGAACGGTCAGTATATAGAAGTTCATCCAACATTTTTATATGAATCAATTATAACTTTGATACTTTTTATTACTTTAATAATGTGTCAAAAAAGGAGAAAATACTCAGGAGAGATACTAATTGTGTATTTAATTATATATTCGTTTTTTAGGGCATTTATTGAAGAATTAAGAGTAGACAGTTTAATGGTAGGAAATATACGTATTTCAAAAGCTTTATCGATTTGTATTTTTATTTTTTCATTTAGTATTTATATAATTAATTTACTTAGAAATAAGATTTTAAAAAAGGAAGTTAGTTATGAAAAGATTTAATTATATTTTAATAATTAGTTTGTTTATATTAGATAGAATTATTAAAGAAGCGGTTAAGTACAAAAATATTGTACTAATAGCTAATATATTAAGTATTAGCTATGTAGAAAATTCAGGTATTGCTTTTGGTTTTATGAACAGATATAATAATAATATAATATTGATTAATTTAATTTTAATTATATTATTATTTATATATCTATCTGGAATGAATATAACAAGTAGAAAAGATTTTATTTATTCAAGTTTTATACTAGCAGGAAGTATTGGAAATATAATTGATAGACTTTTTTATGGATATGTTATTGATTATATTTCAATATTAGATTTTCCAATATTTAATTTAGCAGATATATATATTGTATTTGGTTTATTATTATTATTTATAGAAATAAATAGAGTAGGAGAATGTGCTAATATATGAAAATATTAATAATTGGAGCTGTTGGAAGTGGAAAAACTACATTAGCTAGAAAGCTAGCTAAAAAATATAATATAGACCATTATGAAATTGATTCAATTGTTCATGATGATAATAATAATGGAAAAAAGAGGACAGAAACTGAGCAATATGAAATTATTATGGAAATTAATAAAAAAGAAAGTTGGATAATTGAAGGAACTCTTCGTAAGCATTTAGATTATTTATTAAAATTATCTGACAAAATAGTTTTAGTTAATACACCTTTATATAAAAGGAAAATACGAATATTTACTAGATATATAAAGCAAAAATTACATATAGAGAAATGTAATTATGCTCCTAATATGGAATTGTTAAAACAAATGTTTGAATGGACAAGTGATTATGAAAATAATAGAGGTAAGTTAAGTAATGTTTTGGATAATTATTCAGATAAAATAGAGGTAATAAAATAAAGAGTGGAATAACCACTCTTTATTTATGTTTAAAATACATGTTTCCTTAGATCTTTTCTTAATTGTTCTTCTAAATCACTTAATTGTGAAGGACTAACTTCATCACATATGCATCGATAAGAAAAGCATATTCTACCATTTCCTAATTTCATAGGTTTCAAAAAACCATAAACTTTTATAGGAAGGTTTGTAGCTTCTTGTTTATCTACAATAATTGAAATACCGGTATCTTCATCAATTATCATAGCTTTAAATCGATTTTTAAAACTAAAATAATCCTCATCTGAATTAAGTAACTCAATAAAAGCTGATATACATTTCGGATTTGTATTGTCGATAAGAATACTTTTAGATGTTTCATAAGGTCCATGATCAAGATGTAATCTTATTACATTATCATAATATATTTGAATACATCTTGTATTTGTTAGTTCCTTTAAATTGAAATCTTCCAAATTAAGTCTCCGATAAATTATGGATATAGGTACTTCTCTCACTTTTTCACCGTACCAAATAAAAATAGTTTTTTCAGACATATTATTTTCCTCCTAAAAATTATTTTATAAATCTTTTTACAATAAAAACAATTGACAATGCTATTACTATAATCATAATACATGCTATAAAAATAGAAGTAGGATTATAATAATCATTATTTGGTAGATATAATTTAGCAGCTAAATTACCTACAAAAAAAATAATTATTGTTTCAACAATAAATTCAATGATTTTGCCAATAGAAAGGTTCCGGATATAATCAAGTATGTCTTTCATAATTTTTACTCCTTTAAATTTAAATTAGTGTAATAATTAGCTTAAATATATAAACTTAATAACATATATTTTTTCAGTAGACATAATTTTAACATAAATTTTATTAAAAAGCAAATATAGTTAATTATTTATTTAGTATATATACAAATAAATTTAGATAAGTTGCGAATAATGTCCAAAGTAGATAAGGAATTTGAAGAAGTCCTGCGATTTTATTTTTTCTCCAAAACCTATATATCATTATTGCAACTAATATTGCAAGTAGAATTATCCATATAAATGAAAATAACCTAGCTTTAAATATAAAAAAGGCAATAGGCCATAATAAGTTTACTATTAATTGTAGATAATATATTGAATCAATTTTTGGATCAACTAAATTATTAGTTTTTAATATTCCATAAGATACTCCCATTAAAATATAAAGTATAGTCCAAATTATTGGAAAAAATATACTTGGTGGTGCTAGTGCAGGCTTTTGAAGTGTATCATAATCTATAAACCCTGAAATTATAAATCCAACTATACCTCCAGCTATTACCGGCATCAATATTGATTTAATATAAGTTTTAAAATTTGACATAAAAATAACCTCCTCAATATATTGTATTTTTAATTTATATAAATATACTTTTATTTTATTATATTTTATAGTAAAAATAGAAAATATTAACTTTTTCTGTATAGGCTATAAAAAAAATGGGATAATATAAATAGGTGGTGATTTTTATGACAAATAAAGAATTATTATATATTGAGGATGCATTAGGACATGAATGTTTTATGAAATCATGTGCTCAAAAAAAAGCAAATCAATTTTCAGATCCAACTCTTGTTAGCTATGTTAAAGAGTTAGAACAAAAACATACTGATTTATTCAGTAAATTCATGAATCTATTATAGGAGGTAGTTATGGGAGATAAAGAATTAATGGAAAGCGAATTATTAGTTATAAAAGGTGTTTGTGACCTTTATGAACATGCTACAACTGAATCAACAACTGCAGAAGTTCATAAAGCATTTAAAGATGCTTTAAATGAATCATTAAATATACAAAATAAATTATATAACATAATGGTTGAAAAAGGATGGTATCAAACTGAAATGGCTCCACAAGATAAAATTGATACATTAAAACAAAAAAATCAAAATAAATAGTAAAAAGAACTGGCTTTCTTATTTTGAAAGCCAGTTCTTGGTTGTTTAGAATCCAATACAAGAAATTTTTATTTTTCTCCAATATTCTTCTTTGTTTACAGGATAACCTCCCTGAGTAAAAGGTACAAATAGGGCATGGTTCGGAGTATAACCGTTTAATCTTAATGTTTTTTCTGTTCCAACAAAATTCGGAATAACGAACTGTGTTTTTTCAGATATGAAAGTTACAATTCCAGCGTTTATATTATACCTCATATCAAATTCTTCAACATCAGGTTCATATGTTTCGAATTTGTTTGCTAAACCACCGACGTAAATTTTTGTTGGTTTTGAAATAGCAACTGCCATTCCTTTTAAATCTGCCATTGTCATTGTTGTCATAGTTATCTTCCTCCATTTGTAAAAATTTATTTAACCTACATTAAAAAATTTAATGATAGGGTAAAAGCATAAAACATAAAACTAAAAAAAGTTTTAATAAAATAAATAATTCTTACATTAATATTATATTACAATATACAAAAATATGCAATAATTTACAATAAAATAGACAACCTAACAGTATAAAACTATTAGGTTGTCTATTTTTATGAGAGAACAAGTTCATGTTTTACATGATGCCTTACAGCACGCCATTTACCATTATTAAGTTGTTCAGCATAGCCAGAAATTTCTTTCCAGCCATATTGTATAGGATGAGCTTTTCTAATTTCATCTAATACAATAAGAGCCTCGCTTTTTGTATTTTTTTCAATAGGCGATACGAATGTTTCTTCAAATACTACTTTTCCGTGCAATAACATATATTTATGCACTCCTCTCAAAATTTATTTATATAATAATTATACCATATTTTATGCTAAAAGTCTAATTAACATGTAAATTATAAGTAACTTGCCAAGCTAAATGGCATATAAATACTAATGGAGGTGTATAATGTTACAATTATTAGATTTACTAAAATATTTGTTTATATGTACTGGTTATGTTTCAAATTCAAATTTGTTTCCTGAACCTTTAACTAGTGAGGAAGAGAAAATATATGTAGAAAAATATATTAATGGGGATATAGAAGCAAAACATGTATTGATTACAAGAAATTTAAGATTAGTTGCATATGTTGTAAAAAAATATTCTACAACACAAGTTGATCAAGATGATTTAATTTCTATAGGTACAATAGGACTTATAAAAGGAATTGAGCGATATAATAATGAGAAAGGAACAAAATTATCTACATATGTTTCACGATGTATTGAAAATGAAATATTAATGTATCTAAGAAGTAATAAAAAAATAAAAAATGAAACCTCAATAAATAATGTTATTGGTCAAGATAAAGAAGGAAATGAATTATCATATATTAATATACTTGAATGCGAACAAATGGATATAGAAGATAAAATTGATTTAAAAGAAAAAATTAAACTTTTATATAAGAAGATAGGAGAATGTTTAAAAGACAGAGAAAAACAAATTATTGAGTTGAGATTTGGTCTTAACGGTAAAAAAGGAAAAACACAAAGTGAAATAGGAAAGATGATGGGAATATCCCGTTCATATGTTTCAAGAATAGAAACAAAGGCGATTAATAAATTAAAAAAAGAATTAATTAAAAATGATAATAATATTAAGTAAAATGTTGTAATTTTTACTGAAATATAATAAAATGTATATGTTAAAAATGGTTATGACTTTATAGAAAGAGGTGCAAACTTTTGAATAAAATTGAAATATATAATAATTTAAAAGAATTTGGGTTAGATGTTTTGATTGATGAATCAATGTCAAAACATACTTCTTTTAAAATTGGTGGAAATGCAGATATATTAGTAAAACCAACTAGTATGATTCAAATCAAACAAATAATAGATTTTTGTAAGAAAAAAAACATTAAATATATAGTAATTGGTAATGGTACAAATTTATTAGTAAAAGATGGGGGAATAAGAGAATTAGTAATAAAAATAGGACCTGATTTTAATAATATTGAAATAAAAGAAAATTATATAACAGCAAGTTCAGGCACTTCTTTAATTGCTCTTTCACATTTAGCATATAAACATGGTTTAGGAGGCTTAGAATTTGCTTGTGGCATACCTGGAACTCTTGGTGGTGCTATAAAAATGAATGCAGGAGCATTTAAGGGTGAAATGAGTGATATTGTATATAGTACTAAATATCTTAATGAGAATGGTGAAATATGTGAAATAAAAGAAAATCAGCATAGATTTGCATATAGAGAGAGTATTTTTGATAATAATTCTGATTTGATTATATTAGAATCAACACTTAGATTATTTGAAAAAGATAAAACAGAAATTAAAGAGAGAATGGATTATTGTACTAATTATAGAAAAGAAAAACAACCTATAAATTATCCTAGTGCAGGAAGTTCTTTTAAAAGACCTGAAGGACATTTTCCTGGACAATTAATTGAAGAATGTGGACTTAAAGGATTTAGAGTAGGTGGAGCAGAAGTATCTACACTTCATGCGAACTTTATAATTAATTCTAATAATGCTACAGCAAAAGATGTACTTGAATTAATGGAATATATACAAAAGAAAGTTTATGATAAATTCAATGTAAATTTAGAACCAGAAATTAAAGTAATAGGAGAAGATTAGAATGAAAGAAGTACTAAAATGGTTTAATCCAAATATTAAAATGAAAAGATGGTTAATTTGTATATTTATAGGAGCAATTGTATTTGCATATGCAATTAGTAATCTTATAATACAAACAGAACTAACTTTAATTTCATTATTAATAACAGCTATATTATTTGTAATAGGAGGAAGTTTAATTGTAATTGCTTTCATATTTGCACAATCAAAAACAATGCAAGTTATTACTGGGGTTAATACATTATCAGAAAATTTATCTCAAGAAGAACTTGAAAAGATCTTTAGAGATAAAACATTATATGAAAGAAATCCAAAAATATGTATAATTGGTACTGGATTAGGACTAGATGCTACTATTAAAAGTGTAAAAAAATATTCAAATAATATTTCTGTAATTACGCCATTTTATGAGAATGATATAAGAGATTCATTAATTAATTTAGCTACAAATAAACAAGTTATTAAAAAATTATTTGAAGATAATTACTTATTTTCACAAATTGAATACTTCAAAAAGGTTTATGGTGATTATGAACTAGGTATAAGTAATTTATGCAATATATTGAATTTAAATGGAAGTATAATCCCTGTTTCATATGATTCAATGGAATATAAAGTTATATTATCTGATGGTATTGAATTATCTAGCCAAACAGACGAAATAGCAAAAATAAATATGCAAAGAGGTACAAAAATATCTAAATTATTTTTAAATCAAGAAGTTAATATAACACAAACAAGCTTAAATGCAATAAAAAAAGCTGATTTAATAATATTTGCACCATGCAGTTTATATAGTGAACTTATTCCAATACTTAAAATAGATAATTTAGTTAAAACATTAAAAAAAGCTAAAGCTAAAAAAGTATATATAAATAATATAATGACTGTTTCAGGTGAAACAACTTTTTATGATTTATATGACCATATTAATGCAATTAATGAAATATGTGAAACTGAATTTATTGATTACATAATAGTAGATAAAGGAAACATAGCTTATAAAAAGAGAGTAGACGAATATAATAAAACAAGTTCAGAACCTGTTGAATATAATAAAGAAAAATTTAAAGGAAGTAAAATTAGAGTTATTAGAAAAGATTTAGCTATAAGTAATAGGGATAATGATTTAGTATATGATTATGATAAATTATCAGATATTATAGGCAATATTTTAATTAATAATATAGATGGAAATAAATCTAAACTTACTAAAAGAGCTATAATTGCTAAGATTAAAAATTTAATTAATAAATTTAGAAAATAATTATTTATTTACAAAGGAGAAATGAAAATGATATATACTAAAAAATTTATTAGTACATTTGAAGAAGGAACAAATAAGCAATGGCTTGTCACTAATGGAATAGGCGGTTATGCATCATCTACAATAGTAGGATGTAATACAAGAAAATATCATGCACTGCTTGTAGGACCTAAAACACCTCCATATAATAGAACATGTTATGTTTCAAAAGTTAATGAGACAATTACCGTTAATGGAGTAAAACATGAAATATCTACAAATGAGTGTTTAGGATATGTTTCAAAGGGATTTAATTATCAGACAAGTTTTAAGAAAGAATATTTTCCTATATTTGAATATGAAGTAAATGATATAAAAATAAAAAAACAATTAACCATGATATATGGGAAAAATGCTACTGTTTTAAAATATGAAATTGAAACAGGGGATAAAGAATCTTTGTTTGAAATTGCTCCACTTATTAACTATAGAGATTTTCATGCAACAAATACAAGCGAAATAGAATTTGCACAAGTATTACTTGCAAACAATAATTTAAAAATTGTTTATGATACTGAAAATAGTCTATTTATTGATACTAATTTAACACATTATGAAAGATTTGAGAAAATAAATTTTAATAATATGTATTATAGAGTAGAAAAACAACGTGGTCTTGATGCAGTTGAAAATCATTTTATACCAGGTGTATACAGCATTAAGATTGAACCAAATACTAAAGTTGAATTATATATGACTTTTTCTACAGAATATATACCCAAAATAGACTTAGCTTTTGTAAATAGTATTTTTGAAAAAGAAATATATAGACAAAATAGAATAATTGATAAAGCTAATTTGAATGATGAATATGCAAATAAACTTGTATTAGCAGCTGACCAATTTATTATACAAAAACCTGATGATGAATATGGTATAATTGCTGGTTATCCTTGGTTTGATGAATGGGGAAGAGATACTTTTATCTCTTTTGAAGGATTACTACTTGTGACTAAAAGATATGAAATAGCTAGAAAAGTATTATTAAGTAATGTTAAACATATTGAAGACGGGATAATGCCAAATACATTTAATAACTATACAGGAGAAGGATTATATAATTCAGTTGATGCTGGTTTATGGTTTTTTGAAGCTGTGAATAGATATATAGAATATACTAATGACTATAAATTTATAATAGAAAATATTTATCCATATATGAAAGAAATAGTTTTATCATATAGTGAAGGAACTTTATATAATATACATGTAGATAAGAGTGATGGTCTTTTAATTAGTGGAACACCTGAAATTCAATTAACATGGATGGATGCAAAAGTTGGAGATAAAGTAATAACACCTAGAAATGGCAAATGTGTAGAAATAAATGCTTTATGGTATAATGCATTAAATATTATGATGAAATTAGCAAATGAATTAAAAGATAATATAGAATATAAGATGTATAAACATATGGCTGAAGTTTGTAAAATTTCTTTTAATGAAAAGTTTTGGAATAGTTCAAAAGATACTTTATATGATGTTATTGAGCCATATAGCCATGAAATAAGACCAAATCAAATACTTGCGTTATCTTTATCATATCCATTAATTAGTGGTAGTAGAGCTAAAATAATACTAGATACTGTAAGTGAACATTTATATACACCATATGGTCTTAGAACTTTATCTCAATATAGTAACAATTACATTGGAAAATATTATGGTGATGTATGGCAAAGAGATAGTGCATATCATCAAGGAACAGTTTGGACATGGCTTCTTTCTGAATACATAATTGCTTTTTGCAGAACAAATGGATATTCTTTAAAAGATAGAAAAAGATGGTTAAAATATATTAAAGTACTGCAAGAGAATATAGTTGATGATTGTATAGATAGTATATCTGAGATTTTTGATGGAGATTATCCTCATTTACCAAATGGTACATATGCACAAGCATGGAGTGTTGGTAATATATTAAAACTATTTACAGATATAGAAATAGGAGATGACAAATGAAAATTTTAGGAATTGATCCTGGTTTTGCAATTACAGGTTATTCAGTAATTACATATGAAGGTAATAAATTTAAGTTAATAGAGTCAGGTGCAGTAAATACTTCAAAAGATATGCCTTTTGAAGATAGATTAGCATGTATTTATGATAAAGTAACAGATTTAATAAAAGAGTATTCACCAGACTATATTTCTGTTGAAGAACTATTCTTTAATAATAATGTTACAACTGCAATTGGTGTTGCACAAGGTAGAGGAGCTGTACTTATTGCCGCTTCTAAAAATAAAGTACCTATATTTGAATATACACCACTTCAAGTAAAACAAGCAGTTGTAGGATATGGTAGAGCAGATAAAAAGCAAGTTAGTCAAATGGTAAAGGCAATACTTAATTTAGATGCTGTTCCCAAATTAGATGATATAACAGACTCAATGGCAGTTGGAATATGTCATGCACATTCATATAATGTTTTAAGTAGAGGTTTAAAATGAAAAATGATAAATTAGACAATGTAATTAATAATAAAGATATATTTGGCAAAGTATTTCTTTTTTATGGTGAAGAAAAATATAATAGGAATGTATATGTTAATAAAATAAAGAAAATTTATGGAGATTTGTTAAAAGGTATAAACTATATTGTTTTAGATGATACAAACGTAAATAACATCGTTTTTGAAGCAAATACACCTGCTTTTGGATACCCATCAAAATTAATTTTAGTAAATGATTCTAATATATTTAAAATAAAAAAGAAAAAATCAGATGATTCTGTTAAAGAAGAAACTGTAACAAATAGTGGTGAAATAGACATTTTAAATTTATTAGAAAATGGTATACCAGATAATGTTACGATAATATTTAATGAAACAGATGCTGCTAAAACAAAAAAAATATATAAATTAATAGATAAAGTAGGAATTGTAAGTGAATTTAATAGATTATCTGAAAATGATTTAATATCGTATTCAATTACATTATGCAAAAAATATAGTGTAATAATGGATAAAAATGTTGCTACATATTTTGTTAATGTATGTAATAATAATATGGAAGATATAATAAATGAACTTAGAAAACTTATTGAATATACAGGAAGTGGTAATGAAATTAAAAAAGAATATATAGATTTAATTACAACTAAAAGTATAGATGCTGTTATTTTTGATTTAACAGATAACTTAGGATATAAGAATATTGAAAAATCTATTAACATATTAGATGATTTATTACTTCAAAAAGAACCGTTGCAAAAAATATATATAATGCTTTATAGACATTTCAAAAATTTATATATTATAAAAAAAGCAAATATGCAAGGAATTAATAATATAAATGACGAATTAAAATTACATCCTTTTATGTTTTCAAAGTATTGCAAACAAGTATCTAATTATTCATATGATGAAATTAAACAAATATATAACAATTTTATGAATATAGATATAGATAATAAACAAGGAAAAATTGATTTATATACAGGAATTATTAATTCTATGTGCTTAATGTAAAATAAAAAGTATAAATTTCCCATAATTTAGGTATAATAAATATATACTTAGATTGGGGGATTTTTTATGTATAAAAATATACGTACAGATTTAGCTATTGAAAATAGAGAAATATATAATCAAGCTAAAAATGCTGAAGATGAAATACCTGGAGTTAAAGTAGAAACAGAACAAAAAAATAATATAAAAATTACACGAGTAATTATTGAAACAAAAGAAGGAGAAGAAGCATTAAATAAGCCTGTTGGTAGGTATATAACATTAGATATTCCTAATATTTATGAAATGACAGCAGAAGATGAATATCTAATTTCTGAGAATATTTCTAAAGAATTAAAACTATTGTTTGATAAAAAGCCAGAAAGTGTTTTAGTAGTTGGTCTTGGTAATGAAAATATTACTGCTGACTCCTTAGGACCAAAAGTAATAGATAATATTGATGTTACAAGACATATATTAGAGTATGCTCCAGAAGAAATAGAACCTAATTCGATAGCTGTTTCTGCAATTGCACCAGGTGTTATGGGAATGACAGGAATTGAAAGTAGTGAAATAATTAAAGGTATTGTAGATAAAATTAAACCAGATGCTTTAATTGCAATAGATGCTTTAGCTGCAAGACGAGTTGAAAGAATAAATAAAACAGTTCAAATTAGTAATTCAGGAATTCATCCAGGTTCTGGAGTAGGGAATAGAAGAAAGGGGCTAACTCAACAAACTGTAGGAATTCCTGTAATTGCTATAGGTATTCCTACAGTTGTAGAAACAGCAGTACTTGTTAATGATTCTCTTGAATTATTTATAGATAAATTACAAAAAGAGAATAAATCTAATCAAACTTTAAATGAACTTAGACAAATGGAAAACTATGAAAAAATTAGAGATTCTTTAATTTCAACAGAATATAATTTAATTGTTACACCAAAAGAAATAGATGATTTAATTGAAAATATGAAAGATATGGTTGCAAGAGGAATAAATTTAGCTTTTTAAAAAGAAAAAGAAAGTAGAACACAAAATTTTGTGACTACTTTCTTATATTTTTATATTTCATCTATTTCTAATACAATATCTTTATTAAGTATCCCTTTGTTTTTATTTTTGGCTGTAAATTCATGTTCATCTAGTTCTGCAGTTTCTGCTAATACTTTTAAAGCACGTTTACCTATATCTAATTTATCGCCAGATTTTTTTGCTGTTTGAAGATCTGCAACAGAATATATTACATCTTCCATTTCATCAGATAATTTTATATCTAAATCTATATCATGTATATCTTTTACAGTAATTATTTTATCAGAATCAGAACAATGAATTTTTATATCTGAAGGATCTTCTATTTCATTATACAAAAAAGATTTATCTCGAGGATTTTCTTTAATTTGTTCAACAATAATTTCTTTTACATCATTTAAAGCTATATTTTCAACTTCACTACTATAATCTGCTATTTGTAAAGTAGCAGCTCTTTTTTCACCAATATTTCCAGCATGATTATAATTATTTATCCAATAATCTAGTGTATTTTTATCATCTAAATTTTCAGTAGTTATATTATATGCAGAAATATCAGGGTAATGGTTAGCTTCATATATTTCAGCAAATCCGGCAATAGTACCAATTGCAATAGCACATGCAAGTGTAATTTTAGCTTTTTTAGATAATTTTTGCCAAAAAGATTTATCTATTTTTTTATCCTTTGTGCGAGTACCAGATAATTGATATTTTGCACTTTTTTCTAAATGTTTTTGTGTTTTTTTTACTTTTTTCATAAAATCACATCCTTAGTATAATATATCTTAATTATACAACTTTATTTAAATATTGTCAAAAATTAAAAGAATATGTTATAATTTTTTAAAATAAATTATAAGAAAGGGGGAGATAAGTTTGAAAGAATATTGCGTTTTTGTACTTTTAAATCGTACAAACGAACCAATGATTTTAAAAGGATATAATAATATAGATTCTGCTAAAACAAGATTATATCAATATATAAGAAATTGGCAGGATAATTCATGGCCATATTATGTTGATAATGATTTTTATAATAATGAATATCCAAATATTGATTGCAAAAATTTTGCTTATTTTTGTATTAAGGAAAGAGATGTTACTAAATGGGAAAAGTATTCTAATGTTAATATAAAATATGAAGATAACCATGAAAATAATAATAAATGTAAAATAATTAATTTTTTAGATTTTAATATTTAAATATTGACAAGTTGAAATATTTATTATATAAAATTATTGGAGCAAAAATATTATTTTGTGTAATAGGGTGAATGTTTAGCACCTTAATTAAAAAAATATTCACGATTGCACAAAATAATATTTTTGCGAAAAACAGGTAGCGAAAATTTGCTATATAGTATGTATATTTGTATAATGATTGATTCAACTATATAGTTTTAAGTTTTTATTGATTACATATTTTTTATATAAACTTTATATTTGATATATTTTATATATAATTTATTTTAATTGATTTATTTTTACTTTAGTTTAATTTACTTATCTATTATATATTATTTTTTAAAATTTACTAAACTATATTTATTTTATTAAACTAATTATAATAAACATATAATTTATATTAATTTTATAAAAATTACAAAAATGGCTTAAATTTGTTTTTTACCCTATTTTAAAGACAACAAACTATATGCCTTAAATGTTAAAAATCGATTTTTGCCCCCTTTTTGTGCGTCGAACTCTGGAGGTGTTGATATAGCTATGTTTTACGAGGATAATCCTGAAATTTTAAACAAATTTCTTATGTATAAGTTAAATAATGAGAATTTATCATCAAAAACTGTACAAGAATATGAATATGATTTATATAATTTTTTAAAGGCTATGAAAGTTATAAAAAAATCATATAAAGAATTAGAAAATTTATCTAAAGAAGATTTTGATAAAATTTTAATCAAAGATTTAGATTCAGATTTTTTAAATAAAATCTCTTCTTTAGATATTGATTATTATATTTCATATTTAAATATAAATAAAAAATATAAACCACATACTAGAGCTAGAACTGTTGCTAGTATAAAATCATTTTTTAAATGTTTATTTTTAAATTTAAAAGAAATAAATAATAATCCTGCAGAAACTGTTAAAGCTCCAAAACTTGGTAGCCGAATTCCAAAATATTTAACATTATCAGAAGCTCAAAGTTTATTAAATACAGTTAAAAATGATAATAAAAGTAAATTTAAAGAAAGAGATTATTGTATTATTACCCTATTTTTAAATTGTGGTATGCGTTTATCTGAGCTAATAAGCATTGATATAACTGGTATTAGAGATAATGATACAATTAATGTATTAGGTAAAGGAAATAAAGAAAGAACTGTATATTTGAATAATGCCTGTAAAAAAGCTTTAAATGATTATATACCTACTCGTAATACTCTGACAAATATAAAAGATAAAAATGCCTTATTTTTGAGCGAACGTGGTACAAGATTATCTAGAAGAACTGTTGAATATATAGTTGAAAAATATATTACAATGGCTGGTTTGGATCCAAACAAGTTTACACCTCATAAATTAAGACATACAGCGGCTACTTTAATGTATGGTTCAGGTGTAGATATAAGAACCTTGCAAGAAGTATTAGGACATGAAAGTATTAAAACTACTGAAATATATACACATATAGATAATGGAGAAATTAGAAAAGCTGTAGATGTTAATCCTTTAAATACAGAGATATAGTATTAGACTATATCTCTGGTATTTTTATTACTTGATTATTATATATATCAGAATTATCTAAATTATTAATTTGTTTTAATTCATAAACAATCTCACGAACATCTTTTTTATTATAATTTATATTATTTTCCTTAACTAAAGTAGCAATATTCCATAAACTATCATTTGAACCAATTGTAAAGTCCTCATATTTAATTTCAGTTTTAGATAATGAGTTATTATTAAAACCAAATAAAATAATTAATATAGCTAGTACTAAAAAATATCCATATCCCCCTACTTTATTCTTTTTATTTAATTTTCTATTTCTATTTTTATTTTTCATAATATTACCTCCTCGAACAACTGTTCTTTTGATGACTATATTCTATCAGAACAACTGTTCGTTGTCAATAGAAAATTTAAATTTTTTTAAATTTATTTTCTAAATCCTTGAATATGAATGAAACGTATATCTTTAAATATGTACTTTGATAATCTTTTATTTAAAACATCTATGGTATGTGAACAAACAAATATATTATCTAAATTATTATAATCAATTTTAGTTATTATCAAACTATGTGAATACATTTTTTTATCGAACTTTAATTGAATTACATCCCCTACTTCAACTTTATCAATTGATGATTTCTCTGCATATGGTCCTACTCCTTTATTATTAATTAAAAAATTATATAAAAATTCAACTCCTGTCCAAGAAGGAGACTTATCATTTGCATTTGTATAGTACCATCCATATAATTTATCTGTATAATTCATAATTTTACAACCTTCATATATACATTGGGATATAAATGATGTGCAATCTCCTCCAACAAAATCAAAATTATAATATTGTGGATTTCTACTTAATGCCCATTTTAGAGCATAATTAATAGCTAATTCTCTATTATAAGTATATTTTTTCATGAAATTATCTCCTTATACTATAAAACTAAATATAGATATGCTATAATTATATTAATTTTTATGAATATTATTAATCTAATTAATATATTTTAAGGGAGGAAGTTTTATGTTTAAACCAGTAATATTAAATTTCGAGCGAATACATTTAGAAAATGAAAAGCCAAGTTCGTTTTTAGATAACGATACGTGGTGTGAAGAAACTGAATCTAATCTTGATGAGGCACCAGTTGATAAAGAACTTTTTACAAAAATAATGAAAAAAATGAGATATAATATTTAACTAAAGGAGGTTATTTATATGAGCAAAAAGATTGTTGCAATTGGCGGAGGTCACAATGGAAGAATAAGAGAAGATGGTACAAAAGCACCATATGAAACAGGGCCTATGGATTTAGAAATAATAAGATTAACAGAAAAACAAAATCCTAATTTCTTATTTTTAGGTCATGCTGGTTTAGAATATGAAGATAGCTATTTTGAAACAATGGTAAGAATATACAAAGATATGTATAGCTGTGAATGTAAAATGTTAAAAGCAATAGATTTAACAAATACAGAAAAAGTAAATGAATTAATTTCTTGGGCAGATATCATATATGAAGGCGGCGGAAATACTAAAACAATGATTGAGCTTTGGGTTAAAACAGGTTTTGATAAAATATTAAAACAAGCATATGAAGATGGCAAAGTAATGTGTGGTGTTTCAGCCGGAGCAAATTGTTGGTTTAAAGCATGTTCATCTGATGCTCTTCAAATTGAAACAGGTGATCCAAATGCACCACTTATAAAGGTTGAATGTCTGGGACTTATTAATGCATTTGTTACACCACATTGTGATGAAAATGGTAGATTTATTGCTACTAGAGATTTATTAAAAGATGAAAATATTGTAGCTATCCTATTATCCAATTGTGCTGCAATTGAAATAGTAGATGATAAATATAAAATAATCTTATCAGAGTTAGTAGAAGATCCGGAATTTTTACCTTATGTACAAAGAGCATTTTGGACATCGTCAAACAGTTATAATTGGAAAAACATTAAAGTAACCGAAGAATTTAAAAAACTTTCTGAAATTTTACTTTAAATTACTAATAATAAAGAAGACATTTTATTTATTTGAATGTCTTCTTTATTTTAAATACTTGCTATTTCTTTATTTTTATACAATCATAATCCCAAATTATTTTACCTTTTCCACACCATGGTCTACGTACATAAACACCTGTTAAAATTCCAACAAGTTTTCCATTTTGAATAATTGGTGTACCACTCATACCTTGTAAAATTCCACCAATTTTATCTAAAAGTTTTTTATCAGTAATTGTAATATCAAAACAAGTTGACTTAAATTTTTCATTAATTTTAATATTGATTGAATAATAATTTATTTTTCCAGTTTCATCTCTTATTAATAGTTCAGCATCACCAGAAAATATTTTATCCGCTACTTTTATTTTCGAATAAGATTTATTATCCAACAATTCAGATTTAACAATTATGCCATTTCCATCTTTAGAAATAATTGTACCCATTTTTTCATTTAATTCACTTCCTATAGTTACTTCACCTATATTATCTTTATATGAATAAGTAAAATTAGGTAATATTTTATATGCTGATAATTTTTTGGTATTATTAAATTTTGCATTATGGCCAATACCATATAAATAATCATCTATTTTAAACGATATCACACCTATTCCTTTAGAATTATCTTCTATATCTTTTATACTTGCAAATTCTGCAACAAGCTCAACCTCATCAACAATAGGATTAAAGCATTCTATATATTCCTTTGGTTTTGGGAAAAATATGTAAAGCATTGAGAAAAGTATAAAAAATATAACTAAATAAATTAACCGTTTTTTCAATTTAAATCCTCCTTATAGAAAAATTCTTAAAAATTTTCAATGATATAATTATGTTAACAATTATATCATATCTAAAAATAGAATTCAACAAAAAAACGACTTTAAAAGTCGTTTAAAATACATAAGTTTTTGGAGCTTTCAGTGAGAATTGAACTCACGACCCCTACCTTACCATGGTAGTGCTCTACCTACTGAGCTATGAAAGCAAACTAGTAATAATTCTCTTTATTATTTATAATATTTTTTTCCATTTTCTTTTTTATTCTTTGCATTGCATTATCTACAGATTTAGGCTCTACTTCAAGAGATGTAGCTATTTGTGTATATGTATAACCACATAAATGTCTATCTAATACAGTTTTTTCAAAATCACTTAATATGTTAGATATTTTATTTTTTACTGTTAAAAACATCTCTTTATTAGCAATAGTATCAGATGGGTCAGGAGCAATTTTATTTTCTAAAATATCTACTAAAGCTTTATCACCATTTTCGTCTTCAAATGTAGAATTTAAAGATAAACAATTATTTAAAGGTAATTGTTTCTGCCTTGTAGACATCTTTATTGCAGATATTATTTGCCTTCTTATACATAAATCCGCAAAGACTCTAAAAGAACTTTGTTTTTCATTATTAAAGCTTTTAATAGCCTTATATAAACCAATAAGTCCTTCTTGCACAATATCTTGTTTTTCAGCACCAACAATAAAATATGGTTTAGCTTTTAAATAAACAAAGTTAATATATTTATCCATTAAATATTCTAAAGCTTTTTTGTCATTATTCTTTATTTGTTCAACTAATTGTTCATCTGTCATCAATTTATATGCATCATTTGACTGTACTAAAAATCTTGAATCCACTTTAACTGCCCTCCAACACTTGATTACATCACTATTTTAGTATTAATATTTATAGAAGTCAAGTTAAAAAGCAAAAAAATAAAAAAAAGCGCAAAAAAAATCCCATATTAGTCGTGCAATAGTTTAATTTAAGAGCCTGCGTATACAGGTGGGTACTCTGTTAGATACTCCTGGGTTTCTTAGAGATAAATTCTAAGCATACACGCCATATCTAAACTACCAAGCTCCCTTTAAATAGATGTTGGTTCTAAATACAATCTATTCATCACGTGCCATATAGGATTTTGTATATATATATTAGCAAATTTTATTAGATATATCAAATTAAAATTAATTCAAAAATTACTATATAAATAATATTTTCTTTATATTTTATTATTTTTCTCTTTTTTTCATATTATATTAAATTTGCAAAGAAATTTTTCTTGTAGTATAATTATTATAAGTTGTTGAAATTCGGACAAGAGTTTTTACAACTTTTTTATTTATTAAAGTAATGGGGCAAAAATCTTTAATATACTCTCACCTATTTTCACAAATATGCTTCTTTTTTTCCATTTTTCTAATTCTATTTTTTCGGATTGTTTAAAAGTATTTATAAAATCATTTTTTATTTTATCTATTTCTTTTATTTTGTATGCTAATATTCCATTTTCCAAAAGCATATACATACTTCTAAAATCAAAATTTTGACTTCCAACAATTGCAATTTCATCATCTATTAACATATTCTTAGCATGTATAAATCCTAATGAATATTCATAAATACTAATTCCTGCTTCTAAAAGTTTAGTATAATATGTTCTTGTTACAGTGTGAACGAAAATATTATCAGGTTTTTTAGGTGTAATAATTCTAATATCTACTCCACTTCTTGATGCTCTAATTAATGTATTAGTAAATTCTTCATCCAAAATTAAATATGGGGTCATTATATACACATATTTTTTAGCTATATTAATACATTGAAGATATACATTTTTAGAAGTATAATACTTGTTATATAATCTATCACTATATAAAATGAGATAACCATTATCTTTAACTATTATATCATTTCTAACAATAAAATCATTTATATTTAATTTGTCATTTGTGCTTATATCATTCCAAATTTTAATAAACATATTAGTTAAATCATTAACTATTTTACCATTAAATCTAATAGCTGTATCTTTCCATTTATATTTAAATTTTCCATTGTTTATATATTCATCAGCAATATTTATTCCGCCAATAAATCCTATTTCTCCATCTATAACAATAATTTTCCTGTGATTTCTTGAATTTATATATGGACCAATACCACTTAATAAAGTATTATAGATTTTTAAATGAAAATTATTATGTTTTATTTTCTTTATATCTCTTGGATAAGAAGTAAAACTACCTAAATGATCAAAAATTATATATACTTTTACACCTGAATTCATTTTTTTAATTAAAATATCTTTTATATCTTCCCACATTACTCCTTTTGATAAAATAAAAAAATTGATAAAAATATATTTTTTAGCATTTTTTAAATCATAAATAAAATCCGAGAAAAAGTTATTTCCTGTTGGATAATAAATATATTTATCACAAAATCTAAAATTAGTATTACATGCATTTTCTATAAATTTTCCAATATTATATATTTGCTTATCTTCTTCAAATATCTTCTCATTAATATCATTTTGTTCAACATTTGTACTAATAGAATTATTCTTTTCAAATTTTTTAATAATATTACTACGAACATATACAGAAAAAAGATATATAGGAATAAATATTATAGGAAAAACAATAATACTTATTAGCCATAATATATTAAATTCATTATCATACTTTTTATTTCCAATTATAAAAATACAAATAAATTGAAAAGTATATAATATACTAGTTAAATTAAGATAACTATAATCTAAATTAAATAATGGCCAAATATACATTATTTGAAGATAGACAAGAAATAATACTATAATTGTTTTTAAAATGAATTTTAAGGCATTTATGACATAATTAAACATAGTTTTATCCTTTCACTTTTATGTATCTTTACAATAAAAGTAGTGATACGATATTGCATCACTACCTATATGTTATCTGTCATGTTCTTCTTCATTAACTTTATTGTAAAATGCTATTGAGTATATTCCGGCTATACCAACTAATATATATATTAATGTAGTTAACCATGAAAAACTACCAAATAAACTTTCAACTAAATTGAAATTAAATAAACCTATTAGTCCCCAATTTAGGCAACCAACTATGGCTAAAGTTAATATTAACATATTTAAAAATTTCATTTTTTGTACCTCCTAATTAGTTTCCTATACATATTATGTACTTTTTGAAAAAAATATATACATTATTTTTAAGTTAAATTTTTACATTATTAACAAAATTTGATTTTTACTATAGTTTATAATAAAATATACAAACATTTAAATATTATTAATAAAATACTTTTATAGTATTTTAGAAATCTTATTATTTATATAAAGGAGAGAAAAAACATGTACATTAAAGAACAGATTGTAACAATTCTTAATTCATTCAAATTTTGTCCGAACTATATTTGTGAGAAAGGAGAAAAATGTCCTTTTGTAAAAGAGGATTTAATTTTGGAAACTGATACAAGAATCTTTGAAGTTGAAGATTTCTTGGCATTTCATCATTTAACACCAGATGATTTTAGATTTTTACTTTTTTCTTACAGAAGTCTCAAAAAGTGTATAGGAAAAGAATTTTATCTTTCTGATAAGGACTTATTTAAATCAATTAAATATTTCTACGATTTATTTGACTTAGATAATACAATTCTCAAAACACTTATTTCAAATGTTTGTCCCAAAGGGCTTTTTTAATCTTAATAATTGAGAAAAAACAACAACAAAAAGCGATTTATATAATCCAATTTGTTGTTGTTTTATTTTTTAAATCATATTTTGTATATGATAATATATTTCTGGCCAACTATATACCCTTTTAATTAAATTATCTTCAATTTGTGTATTTTCATTATTTAATGAATGAAATAATAATGCATTTATTCCATTATTTGAAGCTTTTTTACAAATAGAAAAAGAATTATCTATAATTAAATCTATTTTTAGTTTTTTACATACTTCTTCTTTCTCTCCAGTATTAGCATAAACTTCATCATATTTGATTTCATTTTTATCAAGCCATTTTTTTGTTATATCTAATGAATCTTTTATAAGATTATCATTTCTAGCTGTAATAAAATAAATATTATGACCTTCATCTTTTAATTTATTTATAACATCTTTTGCTAATATTTTTGGTTGTATATGTATCATTTTATTTGTAAAATATTCATCAAAAAAATCTTTTTCCGTTTCCATGTCCCATTCAAAAATATCCATTGCATATTCTTTATTTGCATTAATATTTTTTATTTTATTAAATTTTTTCATAGAGTATTCTACACCATATGCTAATTTGAATTCTTGTGTATTAGCAATTGTATCATCAATATCTATTCCTATATTCATATTATCACCTCTTTTAGCAAAAAGTGACTTAACATCATCTTTTGTTAAATCACTTTTGAATATCTTTATTTATTTAACTCTTCTAAGAACATTTTATTAAGCATTTGTGGATTAGCTTTACCTCTACTTTCTTTCATTGCTTGTCCAACTAAAAAGCCTAATGCTTTATCTTTACCTGCTTTGAAGTCTGCTATTGATTGAGGATTATTTTCTAATACCTTTAATACTATCTCTTTTATAGCTCCTTCATCAGAAATTTGAACTAATCCTTTTTCTTCAACAATAACTTTTGGCTGTTTACCGCTTTCAAACATTTCTTCAAATACTTTTTTAGCTATTGCTGAACTAATTTTTCCACTATCTATTAGATTTACTAATTCACCTAAGTCTTGCGCACTAAATGGTACATTTTCTATTTCCATTTCTTTTTCACCTAATAATCTAGTAAAATCTCCCATTAACCAGTTACTTATAGATTTAGCATTTGAACATACAGTTAATGCACCTTCAAAGAAATCTGCCATTTTTTTAGATGCTGTAATAATAGTTGCATCATATTCAGGAAGTCCTAATTCTGATACATATCTAGCTTTTCTACTATCTGGCATTTCAGGTAAATTATCTTTTAAATTATTTATATAATCTTCTGATAATTTAATTAATGATAAATCAGGTTCTGGGAAATATCTATAATCATCTGCATTTTCTTTTGTTCTCATTGCATATCCTATACCTCTATCATCATCCCATCTTCTTGTTTCTTGATATATTTCTTCACCATTTTCAACAGCTTCAATTTGTCTTTCTATCTCAAATTCAATTGCTCTTACAATTGATCTAAATGAATTTAAATTTTTAGTTTCAGTTCTTGTACCGAATTTAGTTTCTCCTTTTTTTCTTATAGATAAGTTTACATCTGCTCTTAAAGAACCTTCTTGCATTTTACAATCAGATACTTCTAAATATTCTAAAATTGATTTTAATTTTTCAACATAAGCTTTTGCTTCTTCTGCTGAACGTATATCTGGTTCAGATACTATTTCTATTAATGGAACACAAGCTCTGTTTAAATCTACTAATGCACCACCACCATATTGGTCATGATTTAATTTACCAGCATCTTCTTCTATATGTATTCTTGTTATTCCAATATTTTTCTTTTGGCCATCTACTTCTATTTCAACATGTCCATTTTCACAAAGTGGCATATCAAATTGAGATATTTGGTATGCTTTTGGAAGATCTGGATAAAAATAATTTTTTCTATCTTGTTTACTATCTCTGGCTATTTCACAATTCATTGCTAATCCAGCTTTTACAGCATATTCAACAACTTTTTTATTAAGTACAGGAAGCGCACCTGGCATACCAGTACATACTGGACAACAATGTGTATTTGGATCTCCACCGAATTCTGTTGAACATCCACAATATATTTTTGTTTTTGTAGCAAGTTCTGCATGAACTTCTAATCCTATAACTACTTCATAATCCATATTCAATACCTCCTTATATATCTGCTTTCATAGTATGCCAATTTGTATTTTGTTCATAAGTATAAGCTGCTCTTAATATAGTTTCTTCATCAAAATGTTTACCTATTAATTGCATACCTATTGGCATATTATCTTTACCAAAACCACAAGGTACTGATATTGCAGGTACACCTGCTATATTAACTGAAACAGTACATATATCTGCTAAATACATTTCAACAGGATTATTAACTTTTGAATTTAAATCATATGCTGTTGTTGGTGAAACTGG
This sequence comes from Clostridiales bacterium, assembly GCA_015056545.1. GTDB lineage: Bacteria > Bacillota > Clostridia > TANB77 > SIG350 > SIG350. The sequence continues at coordinate 50,193 of SVGE01000001.1, forward strand.
TGTTAATATTACATCATATTTTTCAAACATTTCTTTATATTCATTTATTACTTTTGTTCTAACTTTTTGAGCTTTTTTATAATATGCATCATAATATCCAGAAGATAAAACATAAGTTCCTGTTAATATTCTTCTTTTTACTTCTTCACCAAAACCTTCACTTCTTGAATTTCTGTATATATCACTTAATGTAGAATAATTTTTTGTTCTATATCCATATCTAATTCCATCAAATCTTCCTAAATTAGAACTTGCTTCTGCACCAGAAATTATATAATATGCTGGAAGAGCATATTTAGTTACAGGTATTGAACATTCTTCGACAGTTGCTCCTAATGATTTGTATACTTCAATAGCTTTATTTATAGCATCTTTAACATCTTCACTTATTCCTTCTCCCATATATTCTTTTGGTACACCGATTTTCAATCCTTTAACATCATTTATTAATGCTTTTGTATAATCTTTTACTTCAACATTAGCTGAAGTTGTATCCATATTATCTTTTCCAGATATAGCGTTAAGCATTATTGCAGAATCAGTAACATCTTTAGTTAATGGTCCAATTTGATCTAAAGATGAAGCAAATGCTACTAAACCATATCTTGAAACCCTTCCATAAGTTGGTTTTAAACCAACAACACCACAGAAAGAGGCAGGTTGTCTAATTGAACCACCTGTATCGCTTCCTAATGTAGCAGTAGCCAAATTTGCTCCGACACAAGATGCACTACCACCACTTGAACCACCTGGTACTTTGTTTAAATTCCATGGATTTTTTGTTTTAAAAAATGCTGACCTCTCATTTGAAGCTCCCATAGCAAATTCATCCATATTTAATTTTCCTAATATAATTGCATCTTCTGCATTTAATTTCTCAATAACAGTTGCATTATATGGAGGAATAAAGTTTTCTAACATTTTAGAAGAACAAGTAGTTTTTATTCCTTTTGTACAAATATTATCTTTTATTGCTATTGGAATACCAGCTAAAGGTCCTAATTTTTCTCCTTTAGCATATTTTTCATCAATCTCTTTTGCTCTATTTAAAGCATATTCCCCGCATACTGTTACATATGCTTTTGTTTTTTCATCAACTTCTTTTATTCTATCTAAATAACATTTTGTTAATTGAACACTTGTAATTTCTCTTTTTTCTAATTTTTCTCTTAATTCATGTATTGTTAAATCAAATAAATTCATAACTTACCTCCTATTCTATTACTCTTGGTATTTTAAACATTCCATCTTGACTATCAGGAGCATTTTGTATTAATAATTCCCTATCAAAAGACTCTTTAATTTCATCTTCCCTGAATATATTATATTCCCCTAATATTGATGTAGTAATTTCAACATCATCTGTATTTATTTCATTTAACTGATTAACAAAATCTACTATACCTGTCATATCTACTAAATATTTTTCTAATTCCTCATCGTTAAAACTTAAATTAGATAAGTTTGCAATATGTTTTAATTGTTCTTTTGTTATATTCATTAAATCATCTCCTAACCATAAAATTACTCATATATTATATTATTAAGAAGCGGAAAAAACAAGTATTAATTATAATATTTTCTTAAAATTTGATTTTAAATTTGTATTATGCTATAATGTATAAAAATTTAATTTAAATAATTCATTAATATTTTATTAAGGAGTGGCTATTATGAAAAAAAGCGAAATAATGGATTTAAAAACAACAATTACAAGAAACTTAGAAATGTTTCGCAAAGAAAGAAATTTAACTTTGGAAGATGTTGCAGATATAATGAATATTGAACATTCATTATATGCTGATTATGAAAGAGGAATTAAATTTATTACAGTACCACATTTGGTTCTTATTTCAAGACTTTACAAAGTATCTGTTGAAGATCTTTTAAAAGGTTTTGAATATGAGCCTTATTAAAAATAAAGAAATGAGTGATTTTACACTCATTTCTTTATTTTTAAATAATAACTTTAACTGTCTTTTTCATTTAAACACCACTTTTTTTATTCATATTTTATTGGATTTTCATTATTTTCATTTTGATTATCAATTGCAGATGATTCACCATCATCTTCTATCATGCTACTTTTATTAACATTTTTAAATATAGCCAAAAACATTGTAAATCCTAATACACCAAACAACATAACTATAATTAATACTATCATTATTATCATATTATCCATATTATTTCTCCCTTCCCATTTTCTCAAAAATTTCTTTATTATCTAAATTCCTCATAATGTTGTATGTACAGTTTTTCTCTTTACTATTAAATTTGCAGATACCATTAAAACTACAATATATACAACCATTAGATATTTTACTTTTCCAAAATGGTTTTACATCTATTTTTCCACTCATAATTTCACTACTAATATCTGTTAATATTTTCTTAGAATATTGTTGCAATTTATTAAATTCATCTAATGATAAAGCATTTTTATTTGTAGATAATCCTTCATCATTTATTTTTACATTAACTAAATTAGATGTTTTTTCTATATTATGATCCATATGCCTAATAAGTGATTTATCATTTAAAATAAAGCCATTAAGTTTTAATTCATTAATAAGCATTTTTTCTAGTTCTTCTTTAGACAAATCTTGTTTAGTTGAAATAATTGGATCATCTATTTTAAAATATAGCATTCCACCAGGAATAATATCTTTATCTTCATTGGTAACAGCATCTAAATAAGTTATTAATTGAAGATTTAGTCCATTATATATATCTGAAAGTTGAGCAGATTTTTTAGAAGATTTATAATCTATTATTCTAATATATTTGCCATCTTGAGTATCTGCTAAATCAATTCTATCTATTTTACCTATTAAATGAACTTGTTTACCACCATTTAATTCAAGTAAAATTTTGTGATAATCTTTTCCATCACCAAATTCCGCTTCTGTTTTAATTGGTTTAAAACTACTGCCTCTTAATTGAAGTATCAGTACCCAAATTGATTTAAGTAACACTTTTTTTAGCTTTATTTTAAGTACATTAAAATTCTTAGCATTTTTTATCATATCACTTTTAATATTTATAAATAAATTTTGTATAATATTATTAGCAATATCCTCTACTTCATTTTCTGTAATTGTATTTAAATCTATATTATTTGAAATAATATATGAAAAAAATTCATCTAATACTTCATGGTTAAAATTACCTATATCTAAAAATCTAACTTGAAACTTCTCTCTTTCAGTTATTTTAAGTGCATATTTTAAATAAAAACTATATGGGCATTTAACATATTCTTCAAGTTTAGTAATACTTCCTTTAAAAATATCTCCATAGATTTTATCTATATTTTCTTTAGATAAAGTAATATTCATATTTGTTGTGTATTTTAGTATATTTTCATATTTAATATAATCATCTATAGCATTTTCTTTAAAGTATTTTATATATTCAGTATTATCCTCTTCAAATAAATTAGAAAAAGCTGTATTTGTATTATATATATAATCATTTGAAATATTATCTATAATTTGTTCATTTATATTAAATATTTTCTTTATTTTAGAAATTATAAATGATGGGCGATATGAAACACCATCTAAATCATTCATAATGTATGAAAAATTCACTTTATCTGTTGCCATAGTAATAATCTTATATATATTAAACTGGTCCTCTAATTCCTTCATTTTTGTTGTTTTAGCAAGTTCAATATTATTCTCATATAAAAACTCTCTATCTGCATCAGATAAAATACCTTCACTCCCATATACTATTGGAAACCCGCCATTTTGTACACCAATAAAAAATATTACCTTTACTTTATGTGTTCTAGTTCTTTCGATATCTCCTATCATAACTGCATCTTGATAAAGTGGAATAAAAGCCTTTTGTGTATCAGTAAGTGCAATTTCAAGTATATTTTTAAATTCATAAATATCTATTTTACTATTACCTAAACTTAATATTAGCTGGTCAAATGTTTCTATATAGTAATTCCATATGTCTAAATATTCTTTTTCAATGTCTATTTCGCCATTTTCATGGAATAAATTTATCTTTTCTTCAATTGCTTTTTGTATATTATTTTTATCTAAAAATTCATATATACATTTAACAATATCTTGCATATTTTTTTGTTTTAATATATTATTTTTAAATTCAATTAAAGGAACAATAACTTTTTCTCTAACAATATTTAATCTTTCTAATTTATCTAGCACTTCTTGATTATTTTCATCATATTCATATGTAAATTCTTTAAACCATTTATGTCCTTTTATTCCCCATTTAATAACATAATTTTCAAGTAAATATATATCATCTAAATCCACATCTAAGAACCCTGTTTTTAAATATGAGAAAACAGCTTCATAACTAAAATTATTAATAACAATATCTATTAAAGAAAAAATTAAATTAGAAATTTGGTTATCTATAATATTCTTTTTTAAATCTATAAAATATGGTATTTTATATTTACTAAAAATACCCCAAATTAAATTTGCATATTTTTCACTATCTCTTGTTATAACTACAATATCGCTATACTTATATCCACTATCTATTAATTTAACAATATTTTGTGCTAAATTTTCTATTTCAATATTATCATTTAGACATGAATATATATTTATACTATATTCAACTTTATCTTTATATACTTTATATGGATAGCTAAATATATTATTTGCTAAATGATTAATCTCTTTTTTAGTCTTTGTAATATTATTTTCAACAATTTTTTTATTTAAATCAATTGTATTATCTAACTTAATACCATTTTCTGAGCATAATCGTAATAGCTTTTTATATGCTAATATATTTGAATTATATATATCTAATGGATTTTCTGATATATTTGTTTTATCTATACAAAATGATATATATACATTATTGTATTTTGCAAGTTCAAGTATTGTCTGATATTCTTGATTTGTATATCCATAAAATTCATCAATATATATATCCATATTTTTAATACTTGAATCTGAAATATAGTTGCAAAGGATATCTAAATCATTATTACTATCTACTGTAGCTTCATCTAACATATTATGATATTTCTCATAAATATTTAATAAATCTTGCATTTTATTATTCAAATAAACATTAGAATACTCAATATTTCTAGCTTCATCAATATTTATTTTATATCTATCAAATTCAGAAAAAATATCTATTATATTTTCAATATTTCCTTTACTTGAACTATTAAATATATTGAATTTGTTTTTAGATAAAATATCATAAATAATTAACTTTTTACCTACATCTGTAATATGTCTATTATCTAATCCAATTTCATTAAATACCCTATAACACATACGCTTAAAAGTTAATATCTCAACATTAAACAGACCACCTTTATCTAAATAGTGAGTTAACTCTTTTTCAGCTGTAAGTCCAAATTGTTCAGGAACTATTAATAATGTTTTAATATTATTTTCTAGATTTTTTTCATATTTTTCTTTTATTAAGTTATATATATATGTAGTTTTTCCTATTCTACTTTTTCCTAATATGCATGAAATACTCATTCTTCACCTCTAATTACCTGAATAACTATCAAATACGAAAATGTCTCCTTGTTTTATCATATTTATATTTAAAGTTTGTCCTGTTAAATCTTCATTACTAACTGTTATTTCTTTAGCATATTCTTCAATTTCTTCATATGATTTTTCTTCATATAGTTTATATAAATTTATTTCAGATAAAGTTACTTTATATGTATTTTTGTTAACTATATCTTGAATTGAATTAGTTACTTTATATAAGCTATTTTCTTTTGATGCATTATCTTTTGGTACAACATATGAATCAATAGCTGAAATATAATACTTGTCCATTTCTGATACATTTTGTTTTTCTATATTAAACAATTTTGAATATGTATCATTATATTTTTCTTTTGAAATACACATATATTCATCTTTAAAGTCATCAAAATACACATAACCTATTTCTCTATATACTTCTGCATCAATTTTATCTATATATTCATCTGGTATTTTATCTAATTCATAATCTTTTTCAAAATATTTACATGTTATTTCATATTTTGCTTGTTCTTCATTTAAACTTTTACCGGAAGTTAAATTACTCATAATATATGACATTGTTTGATTTATTTGTATTTTATTATCTTCAGATAAATCAATATTATCTCCCACAACAACATTATTACTACCTTCTACTTGTGCTAATTTTTCTTTATAATAATTATTTTCTCTAATCAAAGTAGTAATTACAACTGTAGATACAACTAGAAGAAAACAAGTTATTATTACACAAATTAATGGTACTTTATAGTTTTTAATCATTTCAAATCTATTTCTTCTTCCTAATCTTCTATTACTCATTTATATCCTCCGCTCTTATTTCTTTTCCTCTTCTCTAATAATAAGTATATATATATCAAAATTAATTATATAGCTAATAAATGCTAATACAAGTGAAACAAATATAATATACATTAAATCTATTTTTAATAGTAATAATGATATTATTAAACTAATTCCTATTTCCCCTATTTTCTTAAATAATCCTAAATATGAAATACATCCTTGTCTTTCGTTTGGACGTGCTTTTTTTAATACTAAATCATGTATATATGTACTAAATATATCTTTAATTCCAAATATTAAACACAAGCCTAATGTCATTAATATAGCTTTAGTATTTACTAATGGTATAAGGCCACCTAAAATTACTAATAGAAAAGCTATTAAACAAACAAGTGGCATATAATATAATATCTTGTCTTTTACTCTGTTATATAATTTATAGAAAGATATATTTGCTATTACTCTTGCAATTTGTGTCATTACTAATACATATGAAAAATATATTGCTGTTTGTCCTAACCCAAAGTAATGTTCAAATTCATGCTCTACAAATAATTTAACATTTATTTTTCCAGTAGAAATTGTTGCATAAAATACACCATAAGCTATTAATATTAAAAGAATTGCTTTTCTAAATTTAATTTTTCTTTCTTGTATTTCTTCTTCTGAAATTTCTTCTACTTGCGGCTTTTCTTCATGTAAGGCAAGTGATATTAATACATTAATGAAAGTTAGTCCAATACATAGATACATTGGTATATATGGGTTTATTTTGAACAGATAACCTGCTATTAATGTAACAATTGTTGTATTTATTGAAAATATTATATTTGATATATTTTTGTATTTAATATATTTTCCTTTTTTATTTAAATATCCTAAATTATTTTTTAATATTACATTATCCATTGATTTAAATAAATAAGATATAATATATATAATTTCACCTAACATTATTATATAATATGATTTAGCAAATGTAAGTATTATACTTGCTACAAGTAACATTATTGTACCCATTCTTACTGCTTGTACATTTCCTACTTTCTTTATTATTTTCAAAAATGGTCTTTGAAGTAATATATATACTAAACCAGATATTGTAGTTAAAAATGTTACATTAGATGCTGTCAACCCTTTTACTGTTGTTAAAAATAATGTATTTATTGCTATATAAAACAGTAAATCATTACTTAATCCCATAAATACAGGTAATATTTTTACGGTAAATAATGCTTTAGTTTTTTTATCTAAATTTATTCCTTGTTTATTTGTTTGTTCCATTAATTCTCCTTATTTTCTTCTGTTTTTACAAGCTAAAATAATATTATTCATAAGCATTGCAATTGTCATTGGTCCTACTCCACCAGGAACTGGTGTGATATATCCTGCAATATCTTTTACATTTTCAAAATCTACATCTCCGCATATTTTACCTTGCTCATTTCTATTTATACCAACATCGATTACTACTGAATTTTGTTTTATCATATCATCTGTTATTATTTTAGGTTTTCCAACAGCAGATATAACTATATCTGAAGCAAGTAATATTTCTTTTAAGTTTTGAGTTTTTGAATTACATACAGTGACTGTACCACCTTTATTAATAAGTAGCTGTGCCATTGGTTTTCCTACTATATTACTTCTACCAATAACAGTACATCTTTTACCTTCTATTTCAATATTATGTTCTTTAAACATTCTCATTATTCCTTGTGGTGTACATGGTATAAATACTGGAAATCCCATAGATAAAAGTCCAGCATTAATTGGATTAAAACCATCAACATCTTTTTCAGGTATAATTTTATTAAATGCTTTTAAAATATCTAAATGTCTTGGAATAGGACTTTGAAGTAATATTCCATCAACATTTTCATCATTATTGAGTTTATCTATTAAATCTAACAATTCTTGCTCAGTTGTTTCTTCTGGGAGTAGATATTCCTTAGATTCAATTCCTATTTTTTCACATGCTTTTTGTTTATTTTTTACATAAATACAAGAAGCGGTATCACTACCGACTAGCACAACGGCTAGACATGGAGTGATACCCTTTCCCTTTAATTTATCTACTTCAACTTTTAATTCATCTAATACTTTATTTGAAATTTCTTTTCCATCAATAATTACAGCCATTTTCTTTTCCCCCTATATTACTAATAATACTATTGCTAATATTCCTAATATTACTCTATATATTGCAAATAATTTAAAACTACCTTTTTTCAAATAATTAAGTAAAAAGCGGATAACTACTAATCCTGTTAAGAAACTTGCCATTACACCTAATACAAAAGGTATATCAAATACAAACTCTTTTAATTTAAATATTGTTGCTGCTAAAACTATAGGTGCAGAAAGCATAAATGAATATTTTGCACATGATTCTCTATCAACTTTCATTAATCTACCTGTTGTCATTGTAACACCACTTCTAGAAACACCTGGTATAAACGCTAATGCTTGTGATAAACCTATTAAAAATGTTTGTTTAAGTGTCATTTCTTCATATTTTGTCTCAGATTTTGCAAATCTGTCTACAACATATAATAAAATTCCCATTACAATTAATGCAATTGAAATCACTAATGTATTTTCTAATATTGATTCAGCATATTTATCTAATATAAACCCTATAATCCCACCTGGAATTGTTGCTAATACTAGATACCAAAACATTCTGCCTTCTGCGTTTTTCTCACCTTTAACAGTTTTAAAACCACCTATTAAAAGATTAATCCAGTCTTTGAAAAAGAATATTCCTATTGCAAGTAATGTACCAAAATGTAGAGCTATATCAAAAGACTCTGTTATTGTCCAATTAAAAAATTGTGGTAATAAATATAAATGTGCTGAACTAGATATTGGTAATAATTCAGTTAATCCCTGAACTATACCTAAAATTATTGATTGATATATTTCCATAATTATTATTTCTCCTTTGTTTTACTGTTCACCTATAATGTTATCTATAGTTTCCTTCATATGATTTGCTGCTGTAAATGGAGCAACTTTTCCTGGAAGTGATAAACCAAGAATTGTTTTAATTTGTTTTTCTTTTGCATAATCTAAATCAATACCACCTGGTTTTGATGCTAAATCAATAAATATTGCATCTTCATGCATTTTATCTATTTTATTCTTATCAAAAACTATATATGGTATAGTATTAATAAACAAATTAAACTTAGGTATGTTTTCTTCTAAATCATTTAATAGAATTGGTGTATAGCCATATGCTTTTATCCATGCTAAATCTGAAAATTTTCTAGCTTCACAATATACTTTAGCACCTATTCCATCTAACATTTTACATAGTATTTTACCTATTCTACCAAAACCTAATACTAAAACTTCAGAATTATGTAAAGTACAATTTGTATGTTCCATGGCAATTTGAAGAGCACCTTCTGATGTTGAAATTGCATTTAAAACTGCAAATTCTTCTCTTGATAAAATATCTATATATCTTACACTATTTTCATGAAACATTTCTTGAAGTTTAGCATCAACTCTACCACATATTAATAATTGATTAGGTTTTGTTTCAATTAAAATATCATTTATATTAATTGTATTAGCACTAAATGGTGCATTTAAAGTTTCATAATTACTTGTAAATGGTACAGGTCCAATTAAAATATCTGAATCAGATATAACATCAGATAACTCTTTACAAATAGTTATATTTTCCATTGATTCAAAATTGTATTTTTCAAATCCAAAAACTCTTATGTTATATTCTTCATTTGCATACATTTGTATTAAATGGACTATTCTCATATCCCCACCAATAAAACCTATATTAGTTATTTTCATAAAATCATCTCCTATATAATATTATTAGATTTTAATTGTAATATTACATAATTTAAACTAACTTAAGAATTTTCTATTTTATTTGCTATATCTTGATTTAAAAATTCTTCTTCTGTACTTTCATCTATTTCTAGTTTAGTTGAAGTTCCATTTGTCATTTCATTTAACATATTTAATCCAATTATAAAGTCTTTTATATTAGAAAAAATTGGCTCATTTATTGCTTTTTCAGCATAAGAGCTATCCTTATCTATTGCTAATTTTAAACAACTAACAATTTTTCCTTCTTCACATTTTAATGAATAAAGCTTTGCTAATGAGTAATATGCTTTTGCATATAAAGCCTCACTATTAGTTGCTCTAAATAGATATTTTTCTGCTTCATCTAAATTTTTATCAATTAAATATAATTGTCCTAAACCTAAATATGCATCATGTAATTGAGAATTAAGTTTTATAGCTTTTTTATAACATTCTTGTGCTTTTATATATTTACCTAAATTTGTATATATTACTGCCATATTATAATAAATTTCATAATTATCATCTCTATATTTTAATGCATCTTCATATACTCTTAATGCATCTTCATAGTTTTCTTGTTCACACAAAATAATTGCTAATAAATTTGAAATAGGTAAATAATCTGGTTTAATTCTAAGGCCACTATTAAGAACTGTTATAGCTTCTTTTTTCTTATTTAATTCTTCATAAATATATCCCAATTGATAATAAATTTTATAATCATCTTTTTTAATTTCAACTGAACTAGCAAATGCATCAAATGCATTTCTTAAATCATTTAATTTTAAATATGTAAATCCTAATCTTTTATATCCCTTATAGCTTTCATTATAACTATCAATTGCATATTGATAATCTTTTTTTGCTAAATCATATTTTTTTAGCAAAAAGTTTATATCACCTATTAACAAATAATATGTTTCTTTTATATTTATATCAAAGTATTTTATTAAAATATATACTACTGGCAATAGTATTCCAAATATAAATACAAATGATTGCATAAATAAATTTAATTGATTATCATTTATATATGCTAAACATAATATTGTAAGTGATATAGTTTGTGTTAATATATTTAAAAGTCTAATATTCTTACCATATTTTACAAATAATCTTATACTGTATATTAAAAATGTAAAAATTGATATTATATAAAATATTTTTTCAAAAATCATTTCTCCGTCCCCTATCTTTTAATTAATTTTGTCCAAATTTTTTCTCATAAGCTTCTAAGCAATTTTCAATTATTTTAATTGCTTCTTCTCTTCCACAAATTTCTTTTACTGCTGTATGTTTATCTTCTAAGAATTTATATACTTCAAAGAAATGTGCAATTTCATTAAATAAATGTGATGGTAATTCATGTATATCATTATAATCACTTAATGATGGATCTTTTATTGGAATAGCAATAATTTTTTCATCAACATCACCATTATCTATCATTTTAATAACACCTATTGGAAAACATTTTACTAATGTCATTGGATCAATACATTCTTGACATAATACCAATACATCTAATGGATCATTATCTTCTGCATATGTAAGTGGTATAAAACCATAATTTGCAGGATAATGTGTTGATGTATATAATACTCTATCAAGTATAAGCATACCTGTTTGCTTGTCTAATTCATATTTATTTTTACTTCCTTTTGTAATTTCAATAACAGCCATAAATGATTCAGGCTTTATTCTTTCTTTATCTATATCATGCCAAATATTCATTTTTATCTCCTTTTTTTATAAAATCTTTTGTAAAAAACATTTCTTTTTTAACAAAAATATTTTATATTATATAGTTTAAAAAGTCAATAAAATATGTATAGAAAAAGGCATAGAAATTCAACTTTTCTATACCTTTATTTAAAGCTAATTTTTTCTTAATATATTATTTAATATTATCTATATTATTTAATAATCCTTCTAAATTTGTATACTGAGAAATTGTATATCTTTTTAAACATTTTAAACTGTCTAAACTCCCTGTATATACATTATTTATACCCTCATCAGTTATTAAACTTACCTTTATATTTAGTTTATCTAAAGTATCTTGTGTAGAATTTGTATATTCACCGTAAGGATATGCTAAAGCATAAACTTCAGTATTTAAATATAGTTTTAAATTTTGTATTGCTATTAATGTATCATTATAAAATGGTCCATTTTCTTTTTCTATTACATGCATATCATATGTATGTGGTTGCACTTCAATTAAGCCTGAATTTATCATTTCTTTAGCTTGTAAATAATTAAAATGTGGATAATCTATTGCTTGATATTCCATATATTTTACTACTGGGAAAATACATGCTTTTACATTATATTTTTTTAAAATTTGAAATGCATATGCATAATTACTAAAATACCCATCATCCATTGTGATAACAATAGGTTTATTAGGTAATTTAGTTCCATCTTCAACATAATTAATTAAATCTAAAAAGGAAATTGGTGTATATCCCATATTTAAAATTGTTAATATATCATTTTCAAACTTTTGTGGTGTAATTATCATATCATTTGTTCCATCAGCATCATACTCAAAATGATGATACATTAAAATAGGTACTTTGTAACTTTCATCTATATATGAATTTAATGTATTAATATTTATATCCATTGTTATATTATCATAAATAACTCCGCAGTCAATAATTTTTAAAACATCTCTTAATTTAAAATAGTTATATCCATCTATTAAATATGTTTCAAACTCTTTTTTTACATTATCAACATATATTGAAGATTTTGTATATGTAGCATTTTTATCTTCTTTATATATATTCAAATTTTGCATTTCATTTCCTAATGGAATATAATTTTTATTTGTAATAATATCTATTCTATCTAACTTTTCATTCCATTCTACATTAAATGCTTTTTTATTTTTATTAAACACATAAGCTAAATCTCTTAACTTAAAATAGTTATATCCATCTATTAAATATGTTTCAAAATACATTTGAACAGAATCTAAAAATATTTTAGATTCTGTAGGTTTTACTGTTTTCGTATTTGCAAAACATAAATTAGTATAGAAAATCAATAATATCATTATTAAAACAATTGTTTTTATAATTTTTTTCATTTTTCCTCCAACAAAAGTATATTAATGAATTTCAGTTCCTGCTTGAAGCTCACCATCAATTGTTAATAATCTAACATCTTCTTCCCCTGCTGCAATTAACATTCCATTTGATTCAATTCCTCTTAATTTAACTGGTTTTAAGTTTGTAACAACAACTACTAATTTACCTGTTAAATTTTCTTCATTATACCATTTAGCAATACCAGAAACTATTGTTCTTGGATTTTCTTCACCTAAATCTACTTCTAATTTTAATAATTTATCTGCTTTTTCAACTTTTTCAACTTTTAATACTTTACCTAATTTTAATTCAACTTTATCAAATTCATCAATTGAAATTAAATTAGTTTTTTCTTCTTTAACTTCATTTTCCTTATTAGCTTCTTCAATTTGTTTTTCCATATCTTGTTTTATTTCTTCCATTAATTTTTCCTCCTCAATTCTTACAAATAATGGTTCAGCTCTTCCTACTTCAATATTTATGTCTTTACCAAATTCTCTTATACTTTCTAGTGTTTTTTCTTGAGAATTTATTTGGTTAAATATTTTTTCAGAAGTTTGTGGCATAAATGCTGATAACAATACAGCTATAAATCTAATACTTTCAATTAAATTAAATAAAACTGTTTTTAATCTATCTTGTTTTTCTTCATCCTTTGCTAGTGCCCATGGCATTGTTTCATCAATATATTTATTACATCTTCTTGCAAATGTAAATATTTCAGATACAGCATCAGCTACTCTTATTTCATTCATATATTTTTCAACATTATCCACCATAGATAAAGCATTATTAATTAAGTCTTTATCTATTTCTTCTGTAATATCCGGATTAGTAAATTTTCCATCAAAATACTTATTAGCCATAGCTACAGTTCTATTAACTAAATTTCCTAATGTATTTGCAAGTTCTGAGTTATATTTTGTAATTATATTATCATAAGTAATATTTCCATCTTGTGCAAAAGACATTTCAGATAAACAATAAAATCTTGTTGCATCAACACCAAATTTTTTAGCTAAATAATCTGCATATATAACATTTCCTTTTGATTTACTCATCTTATCTTCTCCAAACAAGAACCAACCATGTGCATATATGTGTTTAGGTAATTCTTCACCTAAAGCCATAAGCATAATTGGCCAATATATCATATGAAATCTTAATATATCTTTTCCAATTACATGTAAATCTGCTGGCCAATATTTTAAGTAATTATTTTCTTTACTATCTTCTTTATATCCTAATGCAGTTATATAATTTGAAAGAGCATCAATCCAAACATAAACAACATGTTTATTATCAAAAGATACTGGAACACCCCAGTTAAAAGATGTTCTAGATACACATAAATCTTGAAGACCTGGTTTTAAAAAATTATTAACAATTTCTTTTTTTCTTGACTCAGGGAAAACAAAATCAGGATTATCTTCTATATGTTTCATTAATCTATCTTGATATTTACTCATTTTAAAGAAGTATGCTTCTTCTCTTGCTTGAGTTACTTCTCTACCACAATCAGGACATTTACCATCAACTAATTGTGTTTCAGTAAAAAATGATTCACATGGTGTACAATATGCACCTTCATAATATCCTTTATATATATCTCCTTGTTCATATAATCTTTTAAATATTTTTTGAACTGTTTCTTCATGATAATCATCAGTTGTTCTAATAAATTTATCATAACTTGTATCCATCAAGTTCCATATTCCTTTAATCTCATCAGCAACTTTATCTACATATTCTTTTGGCTGAATTTTAGAATTTTCTGCTAATTGTTGTATTTTTTCACCATGTTCATCTGTACCAGTTAAAAAATATACATCATATCCTTGAAGTCTTTTAAATCTTGCAATTGCATCAGTTAATATTATTTCATAAGTATTTCCTATATGTGGTTTTCTTGATGCATATGCAATTGCTGTTGTAATATAATATTTTGGTTTTTCCATAACTAATTCTCCTTCCAGTTAACTACTACACTTGCAATAGCAGTTTCTTTTATGTGTGATAAACTTATATCTATATTTTCAATTTTCTCTAAATATTTAGCAAGCTGACCATCTAATCTTATAATTGGTCTTTTATTTTGTTTATTTAATGTTTCAATATCTCTCCAACTTATATTAGTAACATCTTCAATATCTAATGCCTTAAATACTGCTTCTTTTGCTGCAAATCTTACAGCATATTTTTCATATTTATGCATATTAGATTTGTTACAATAATTAATTTCATTTTGTGTAAATATTTTTTTAAGAAAAACATCCCCATGTTCTCTAATCATTTCTTCAATTCTATTTACTTCAATTATATCAATTCCTGTTGTTATTTTCATAAATTCCTCTTTCTATTTTATATAACCTAATAAAATTAAATAAATACATAATTGAATAAATATACTTAGAAGTAACAACAAATCCTTTTTTCTATTATTTTTCTGTGACATCCATCTAGTATATTCTTGATCTAATTCATCATATAATTCATTTAATTCAAAAGCTTTCTCCCAATTTTTCCATAATGCCATACCATGTTCTGAATTACTAATTTGGGTAAATCTATTATATATTAATTCCTGGCTTATCTTATTAAGTAATTTTGTTGTATTTTGTGTATTAGGTGATGTTAATTCTGTATTTAACATTATTAAAGCTATTCTTTCATAAAACGCAAGTAACATTATATAAAATGATACTTTTTCGTAATGAATAGGTAATTTTGTAAAATTAAAATGATCTGTTGCACTACAAAATACTACTCCACCTAATTTAGTAAAACCATATTTAGAATATTTCCATTTAGAATAAATAACATCTTGTTTTTCTTTTTCAGATAATTCAATTTCAGAATCATAATCACCTGAAAATTGGAAAACATATTTGTAGAAATTATCTTTTATATCTTCAAATGAGTTTTCACTGTTCCAGTCTGTTTCATCAATACATGCATAACCATATGCAAACATTTTGTCTGAATATATATCATCATTATTTAAAGAAATATAACCAGATGTAATGCTTTCAATAAATTCAGAAATATATGATAGATTTTCAAACTGACTACTTTGTATATATATATTATCTTTTCCCTTAAATTGAGCATATGAAGAACTTAATTCTTTAAATTTATGGTTAAAATTAAGTAAATCTCTAAAAGATATATAATCATCATCTGTAATTACTGTTTTAAAACTTAAAAAACAAATTCCAGAATTAAAACAAATAATTTTTATTTCTTTTATTTCAAAAAATATTTGATTATTACTATCTATTTTCCCTTGTACAGTATGAAAATCGTTTATATCATAAACAAACTCAACTGCACTTTGTTTAGCAAGCTCTTTTGCTAAAGCTTTTCCTTTTAAATTTTTAATTTTATCTTTGTATTTATCTGTCCAATAAAATGAAGGAAACATTACTTCTTTTGCACCTGTTAAAAAATGAGTAAAAATTTCCATATCAGTTATTTTATCGAAAATTCTTAAATTCCATTTCTTATCTTTTACAAACTTACATAAAAACTTTTCATATTTTTCATCATCAATAACAAAAGGATTTAAAAAATATGTATAATGATATTTTGTTTTTATATCCATCTATTTCACCTCGCCTAATATTTTATCATTAATACCCCATCTTGTCTACATAAAAATGTAATAATTTTTGTAGAATTTTGAAAGAATTTTACGATGAAAAATGTTTGATATTGGTATATTCTGGTAATATATATATGTATCCTTTTCAGGATGGAAAGGTGGTGATTTCTATAATGGAGTCAATAACGATATTTATGGTCCTTTTGTTACTTCTTGTTGTTTCAGTTAAGTGAAAGGGATACATAAGAAAATGAAAAAGGAGTAGCTACCACTACTCCTTTTTCGCGATTTCTTCTAATGGAATCATTTTGATGTATATCATCATTATATATATTATATTACCATATTTTAGTAATGTCAAGTAAATTAAAATAATTTTCTTGATAATAAATTTTAAATATGTTAATATATTTCTAGGTGATTACATGAAAATTAATATTGAAGAGAAATTTAATAAATTTAATAAATATATGTTAAATACAAAAATATTTAAAATTCCATTATTAAATAAAATATATACTACATTTATGAATAAAGAAGTTATTCTTTATCTTATTTTTGGTGTATTAACAACATTAATTAATTTTATATGTTTTTTTATTCTATCTGAATATATATTTACATCATTAAATCAAAATACAAATATATCTTTATCTAATTTAATAGCATTTATAATTGCAGTATTATTTGCATTTATTACAAATAAATTAATTGTATTTGGAAGCAATGATAAAAACACCAAAAAAACAATTAAAGAGTTACTATCATTCATATGTGCACGTATATTTACTTTTTTAATCTCAACAGGTGGAATATTATTAACTGTAAATATTTTATTTATACATAAATATATTTCAAAAATTATATTTAACATTATTGAGATTGTTTTAAATTATTTATTTAGTAAATTATTAATATTTAGAAAAAAAGCATAAAATAAAAAGGTATATAATCTTGTTATAGATTGTATACCTTTTTTAATTTTGTATTAATTATTTTTTTCAGTTTCTCTTGCTTGTGAAAGAAAATCAACAAAAGTAGGACAAAAATCAATATAATGTGAACATGATAATACTTTTAATGTTGTAATAAAACTTGCTGGAAATAATACACTTATAATTATAGAAAGTAAAATAGAAATAATCATTCCAATAAAAGGTTCAAACATTACTTTTCTCTCTAATTTTGAATATTTCTTTTTTCGTTCCCAAACTGTTATAATTATAATTGCAGATATTCCTATTGAAAAAATCACATACATAAATATAAATGCATTATCAGGATTATCCACTAGTTGGCTAAGGCTATTAATTATTATCCAAAATACACTTCCACATAGAATTCCTATACCCTTTTTCAAACTATAACCCCCATTTATTTGAAATAATGCTTATAATTTGTAACTGCAAAAAGTATTATAATTCCTATTACAATAATATACTTCAATCATATACATCTCCTCTAAATAAAAAATTTATTAAGATTAAAAAAATATTTTTTACTTTTAAATTATATCAAAAAAATTAACAAATGTCAAAAGACTACAAGAAGCAATAGCTTCTTGCAGTCTTTTCTTATGCGAAATCTCTTAATATATTTGCCCTTACAGGAACTCTTAATTTTCTAAGAGCTTTCGCTTCAATTTGACGAATGCGTTCACGGGTTACATCCATCATTCCACCCACTTCTTCGAGAGTTCTAATTCGACCATCTTCAAGACCGAAACGAAGTGTTAATACCTTTGCTTCACGAGGAGTTATAGTTTCAAGTACCTGTCTAAGTTTCTCTCCCATAATATGTGCTTCACCAACTTCATGAGGAGTAGGAGAAGTTATATCTTCAATAAATTCTCCCAGAGGCGTATCTTCATCTTCGCCTGTTTTTACATCAAGTGAAATTACTTCCTCTCCTGCTTTCTGAATCTCATTGAGTTTATCAAGAGATATATGCATTTCTCTTGCAAGCTCTTCATTAGAAGGCTCTCGACCTAACTCCTGAAGCATTTCTCTACTAATACGGTAAGCCTTATTAATAAGCTCAACCATATGTACAGGTACTCTTATAGTGCGTCCCTGGTCTGCAAATGCACGTGTTATCGTCTGTCTTATCCACCATGTAGCATAAGTGCTAAATTTGAAACCTTTACGGTAATCGAATTTTTCAACTGCCTTAATAAGTCCCAAATTACCTTCCTGGATCAAATCCAGAAGCGGTATACCGAAAACACCACCTTTTTGATAGTATCTCGTTGCTATTTTAACCACATATCTAAGATTAGAATTTACAATTTTTTGTTTAGCCTCCTCACTACCCTCTTCGTAAGCTATAAAGAGTTCAACCTCCTCTTCAGCCGTTAAAAGTGGATACTTGCCTATCTCTTTAAGATATTCCCGCATAATATCTGTATCACTAAAGAGATAACTATATTCGTCCATCATTTCAATAATCCTCCTTTAAAAAATTTTTAAATGGACAAAGGACAAAAATATCCTTCAATTAATTATATCAAAATTTAACATAAAAGTCAAAAAAGCTATAAAATCGAAATGAATTTATAGCTTTTATTATATATTTTTTTATTATGAATCCATATAATCTCTTAATTTCTTACTTCTACTAGGATGTCTTAATTTTCTAAGAGCTTTAGCTTCAATTTGTCTAATTCTTTCTCTTGTTACCTCAAATTGTTTGCCAACTTCTTCAAGAGTTCTAGGTCTTCCATCTTCTAAACCAAATCTTAATTTTAATACCATTGCTTCTCTAGGAGTTAAAGTTTTTAAAACTTCTTCTAATTGTTCTCTAAGCAATGTATATGAAGCTAAGTCTTGTGGTGATGGAGAATATTCATCTTGAATAAAATCAGCTAAATGACTGTCATCTTCTTCACCAATTGGTGTTTCTAAAGATACTGGTTCTTGTGCTATTTTTTGTATTTCAGCAACTTTTTCAACAGACATTTCTAATTCTTTTGCTAATTCTTCAGGAGTAGGTTCTCTTCCTAATTGTTGAAGTAAATGTCTAGATGTACGAATTAATTTATTAATTGTTTCAACCATATGCACAGGAATTCTAATAGTTCTTGATTGATCAGCTATTGAACGAGTTATAGCTTGTCTAATCCACCATGTTGCATATGTACTAAATTTAAATCCTTTATTATAATCAAATTTTTCAACTGCTTTAATTAATCCCATATTACCTTCTTGAATTAAATCTAAGAAAAGCATTCCTCTACCAACATATTTTTTAGCAATACTTACAACTAATCTTAAATTAGATTCAGATAATTTCTTTTTAGCATCTTCATCTCCGTCTAAAACTTTAAGAGCTAATTCCATTTCTTCTTCAGCTGAAAGTAGTGGTATTTTACCTATTTCTTTTAAATATAATCTAACTGGATCATCAACAAATATACCTTCTGGAACAGACATATCTGTTAAATTTAATTTCATTTCTTTTTCTACTTTTTCTAATTCTTCAAAATCTGGTTCATCTAAATCAATTATCACATCATCATCAGAAACTTCTTCTATTAAATCGGTTTCTGTTAATTCAGCTAAATCTGGTTCATCTTTTTCATTAATAACTTCTACACCCATTTTTTCTAATTGTTCATATAAGTTTTCAATTTCTTGTGGAGTAATTTGAAGTTTGTATAATTTGCTCATTATTTCATTTTGATTAATCTCACCTTTTTCTTTAGCTTCTGCAACTAATTTTAAAATTGTTTCTTCTTTTAATTTTTGAATATCATTTTTAATTTTTTCTTCATTGACTTTTTTAGCCATAAAATAACCACTCCTTAAAATTTATTTAAGTCTATTAATATTTTGCTTAATTCTAACTCTAATTCTTGTTTATTTTCAGTATTTTCTTCTTTTAATTTATTTAATATTTCATATTTTTGTTTTTCTAATTTATTTTTCTTTAATGTTTTATATATATCATTAACAATTTTTTCAACACCTTTAGTATTATAATCTAAGCATATAGTTGAACTAATAATATTAATATCTTCTTCTTCAGAAAAAATTGTAACAATATCTTTTACTTTATTATTTGTTTCATAATAATCAAATAATTTTTTTATTATATTCCTAAATTTTTCAGTTTGAATATAATCTAATGAAATTTTTTCTTTTATTTGATTATATATATCACTATTGTTTTCTAATAATAGATAAATTATGTATTTTTCTGTTTTTTCAATAACAGTTTCATCTTTTTTTATTGTTTTTTGATTAAGTAATACTCTATTATCTGTAACATTTTTTAAATCTGTTGTAAATTTTAATTTTAATTTATTTATTTCTGCATAAATAGGGTCTTTTCCAATTCCAGTTGTTTTAGATATGTTATCTACATAAACATCTCTTTCAATTTCATTAGTAATACTTGCAAGAACTACAGCCATCTCATTTAAGAATTTAATTTTTTCATCAATTTTATTAATATCATATTTTTTTAGTAATAATTGAAGTTTAAATTCAACTAATGTAATAGCATTTTCAACTAAATTTTCAAATCTGCCTGAACCATATTTTATTATATATTCATCTGGATCTTTTACATCATCCTTATCTAATTGTAATACTTTAACTTCACATCCTGCTTTTGTAAGAATATCTAATCCTCTAAGTGTAGCTGCTTGTCCAGCTCCATCAGCATCATATCCTATAACTACATTACTAGAATATTTTCTAAGTAATTTAGCTTGTTCCTCTGTTAAAGCTGTACCTAATGATGCAACAACATAAGGTATTTTTCTTTGATGTAAAGAAATTGTATCCATATATCCTTCAACAATAAGAATTCTGTCTAATTTTTCTTTTTTTGCAATATTTAAACCAAAAAGATTTCGAGCCTTACTATATATAATTGATTCTGGTGAATTAATATATTTAGGTTTAGAATCATTTAAAACTCTTCCTCCAAATGCAATTATTCTTCCTCTAACATCAATTATAGGAAACATTAACCTATCTCTAAATTTATCAACATATCTAGTGTCTTTTTTTTCAACCAAAGAGCTTTTTAATATTTCTTCTTCAGTAAATCCTTTAGATTTTAAATAATTGTACATTTCAGTAGCATTATTACAATAACCTAACCCAAATTTTTTAATTGTATTATCGTCTAGTTTTCTGTTATATAAATAATCTAAAGCTACTTTTCCAGTTGGCTTGTATAAATTAGTATACCAATAATTTGCCGCTTCTAAATTTATACTATAAAGTCTTTCTCTTAAATCTTTATTTCTATCTATATAACCTGTATCAACTGCTTTTAATTCCATCCCTGCTCTGTTTGCTAAATGTTGAAGCGCATCGACAAACTCTAAATTTTCAATATCCATTACAAAACTTAGAACATTTCCGCCTTTTCCACATCCAAAACAATGATATATTTGTTTATCTGGTGATACAACAAAAGAAGGTGTTTTTTCACGATGAAAAGGACATAATCCTGTATAATTCCTACCTGCTCTTTTTAATTGAACATATTCAGAAACAACATCGACTATGTCATTACTATTTATTACTTCTTGAATCATTTCTTCTGAATAAATTGCCACTTTATCACCTACTACCCTTTTTGTCAAATACAATAATTATTAATTCGACAAAAAGAAAAAAATTCCTTCCAAATATACAAATTTATTTTACATAATTTTGTAATATTAGAAGAAATCAGTGTATAAATAGTTTATATTAATTTAAAAACTAAATATAAAATTAACATGTGCAAAGGATAAAACACATAAAATAAATATTTTGCATTTATCCCCTTTTTTTCATTATATAATAATATAATTGCTATTACAGATAATAATGATATTCCCTGTTGCCATATAGGCATTATATAATAATATGCTAAAAAATTTACTAATTGAGCAATTAAAAGTAATACTTTATTATTCTTAAATATATAAAATATTACTATCATTAATATTCCATACCATCCATATTCTATATTAATCTTTTCTGCTATAAATGCAATTATAATTGTAATTGTGATTCCTAGTTTAATATCTTTTTTTAATGCAATTATACAAATTAACCCTAAAAACAATGTAAAACCAATATTAAATTGAATAGTACTCGAATGTAATAAATCATTTTTTAGTAACATATAAAAAGGTTGTGAAATAATTGAAAATATAAATAATCTAAATAAATACTTCCATATATTTTTTGTTTTATCTGCTCCAATAGATAATTGCCATGCAAATATAGGAAGAGATAATCTTCCTATACATCTTAAATAAGTAATATTATTACTAATACAAATTCCAATATGATCACATAACATTGATATTATAGCAATAATTTTAAATATAAAACTGCTCATAAAATTCCTTTCTTTAACTTATTTGTTCTTTAAATTTATATAATAAGTTTAAAGCTTCAACTGGTGTAATATCATTTAAATCTAATTTTTCAATATCTTGTGCAACTTGTGCTGCTTTATAATTAAATAAATCATATTGTGAAATATCTTGAATTTTATTTCCTTTTTTAATTTCTTTTTTTGTTATATCTGTTTCAACCAAATCTTTTAATATTTTTTTTGAAGATTTTAATACTTCTTTTGGAACACCAGCAAGTTTTGCTACGTGTATGCCATAACTTTGATCTGTTCCACCTCTTATTATTTTTCTAAGGAATATTACATCTTCACCTTTATCTTTTACTGCTACTGAGTAATTTTTTACACCACTTATATTATCTTCTAATTGTGTAAGTTCATGATAATGTGTAGCAAATAAAGTTCTAGCACCTATTTTTTCTTTATCACAAATATATTCCGTAGTTGCCCATGCAATCGATAAACCATCAAATGTTGAAGTTCCTCTACCTATTTCATCTAATATTATTAAACTTCTATTTGTTGCATTATTTAATATATCTGCAACTTCCATCATTTCTACCATAAATGTGCTTTGTCCACTAGCTAAATCATCTGCAGCACCAACTCTAGTAAAGATCTTATCTGCTATGCCAATTTCAGCATAATCTGCTGGAACAAATGAGCCAATTTGTGACATTAATGTTATTAATGCAACTTGTCTCATATATGTAGATTTACCAGCCATATTAGGTCCAGTTATGATATTAAATCTGTCTTCATCCAAATTTAGATATGTATCATTTTGAACAAAACTACCTGATGGTAACATTTTTTCTACAACTGGATGTCTTCCATTTTTAATATCTATAATATCTGATTTATTAACAATAGGTCTTACATAATTATTATCATTTGCAATTTGTGAAAAAGAAATTAATGCATCTAATGTAGCAATAATATTAGCAGTTAGTTTTAATCTATCTATATTTTTTAATAATTCTCCCCTAATATTAGTGAAAATTTCATATTCTAAATCTACAATTTTCTCTTGAGCACCTAAGATTTTTTCTTCAATCTCTTTTAATTCATTTGTAATTACTCTTTCACAATTAGATAATGTTTGTTTTCTAATATATCTATCTGGAATTAAATCATAATTAGATTTTGTTATTTCAAAATAATAACCAAAAACTCTATTATATCCTGTTTTTAAACCTTTAATTCCAGTTCTTTCTTTTTCTTTGATTTCTAAATCAATAATCCATTTTTTCCCTTCAGTAGTAGCTCTTCTATATTCATCTAATTCTTCACTATATCCACTTTTTATTATTCCTCCTTCTTTAATTGTAACTGGAGGATCTTCAATAATTGCATTATCTATTAAAGTAAACATATCTTTTAAGTCATCTAATTTATTATATAGATAAATTAAATATTTAGAATTAAAAGTAGATAATTCATTTTTAATATTAGGTAAAAACTCTAATGAATTTCTTAGTGAAACTAATTCTCTAGCATTGACATTACCATAAACAATTTTAGTTACTAATCTTTCAATATCATATATTTTATTTAAATACTCAATTAATATATCTTGTTTTATAACATTGTCTTTTAATTCTTCTACACCATCTAATCTATATGTAATATCTTCAACATTTATTAATGGATTTTCAACCCATTTTTTTAACATTCTTCCACCCATAGGTGTTTTAGTTTTATCTAAAACCCATAATAAACTACCTTTTTTAGATTTATCTCTAATTGTTTCTGTTATTTCTAAATTTCTTCTTGCATTTGAATCTAACTGCATGTATTTTTCTATTGAATATATATTTATACTATTAATATGTGTAAGTTCTACTTTTTGCGTATATTTTAAATAATCTAATAATATATTTGCAGCCTCAATTCCAATATTGTATTCTTTAACATCTTCATTTGAAAGTATTTTTAAGTTTTCGCAATTATCTTGATTATTAGCATCATATGGTGCAATATATGTATTAAATCTTTGTTTTATATGTTTCATTAATTCTTCATTTATATATAATTCTTCATTAGTAATAATTTCTGTTGGCATATATTTAGCAATTTCATCAATTAATTTGTATTTAGTATTCATACCATCAATTTTAGTTGCATATAATTCACCTGTACTTACATCACAAACACTAATTCCCATTACAGAATTTTTTAATAAAATACTCATAATATAATTATTTTTTTTATCTTCTAACATATTGTTTTCAATAACTGTACCAGGTGTTATTATTCTTACAATATCTCTTTTTACTAATCCTTTTGTTGTAGCTGGATCTTCTAATTGTTCACATATACCAACTTTATGTCCACTTTCTATTAATTTAGCTATATATGATGTAGCACTATGATATGGAACACCACACATTGGTGCTCTTTCTTCCAACCCACAATCTCTTCCTGTTAGTGTAATTTCTAAT
This sequence comes from Clostridiales bacterium, assembly GCA_015056545.1. Lineage (GTDB taxonomy): Bacteria > Bacillota > Clostridia > TANB77 > SIG350 > SIG350. Next base: position 75,877 of record SVGE01000001.1, read on the forward strand.
ATTTTTGATGCAATAAGAGCGTCATCAAAAAACATTTCATAAAAATCTCCTAACCTAAACATTATTATTGTGTCCTTATTTTGCTCTTTAATATTAAAATATTGTTGCATCATTGGACTTAACTTATTCCCCATGCTTTTTTCTCCCCTTTTTTTATCTTAATTCCAAATACATTGGTTTTTCATCTTTAATAATAGTAGATATTCCATGTCCTGGATATACAATTGTATTATCTGGAAGTATCATTAGTTTGTTAACTATTGAACCAATAATATCTTCAAAACTTGATGTTGGAAGATCTGTTCTTCCCCACGCACCATTAAATAATGTATCACCTGATATTAATATATCATTTCCATATAAACAAATACTACCTTGTGTATGACCTGGTGTATGTATTACTTTAAAACGCAAACTTCCTACAGTTAATATATCATCTTCATTTAAAAGTATTTCTGCATTAATATTAGGATTATCTACCTCAACATAATCAGCTAGACTATAAGTTTTATCCATTAAACCAATAGAATCTAATCTATGAATACATATTCTACCATCTGTTTTTTCTCTAATTTCTTTTACTGATGCTATATGATCTGCATGACAGTGAGTAAGCACAATATATTCAATTATTAAATCATTTTCCTCAATATATTGTAATATTTTCTCACTTTCTCCGCCTGGGTCAATAATCATTGCTCTTTTTGTTTGTTCATCAATTATTATATAACAATTAGTTCTCATTCCCATATTACCGGATTGAACTTTAATCTCTTTTAATATCATACAATTACCCCTTACTTCTTATTACTTCATATACACTATCAACTTTTCTTATTGCTCTAATAACTTTGTCTAATTCTTCAATAGTTGCTACTTCTACTGTTAAATTAGTAATTGCTATTCTATCTTTTGTTGTTCTAGCAGATATACTTAATATATTTGCTTTTGCATTTGTAATAGCTGTTGTATAATCAACAATTAATCCTCTTCTATCATTAGCATGTACCTCTATGTCTGCTGTATAAGATACATTTGGTGCTTTAAACCACTCAACTTCTATCATTCTGTTTTCTTCATTATTTTCTAAATCTTTAACATTTAAACAGTCTTTTCTGTGAACAGAAACCCCTCTGCCTCTTGTAATATATCCAACAATTTCATCACCGGGAATCGGATTACAACATCTAGATAATTTAACTAAACAATTATCTATTCCTTTAACAATAATACCTGATTTTGAAACCTTTTTATTATCTACTTTTGCTTTCTTTAATTCTTCGATTTTCTTTTCGATTTCAAATTCAGTATTTACTTTTCTATATTCTTCTAATAATCTAGATATAATCTTAACTGGTGAAATAGCACCAAATCCAACTGATGAATACATATCTTCTAGTGAATTATATTTATACCTATCTAAAACTATATTTATCCATGCATCTTTAAATAAATCTGCATGCTCAAAACCGATTCTTTTCATTTCCTTTTCAATAAGCTCTTTTCCTCTTGAAATGTTTTCTTCTCTTTTTTCTTTTTTAAACCATTGTTGTATTTTATTTCTTGCTTGGTTACTTTTTACAATTTTAAGCCAATCCATGCTTGGCCCTTTTTGATTATCTGATGTAATTATTTCTACAATATCTCCATTATGTAATAATTGAGATATTGGTGCTATTCTACTATTAATTTTTGCCCCCATCATTTTATGTCCAACTTGTTCATGTATTGAATAAGCAAAATCTATTGCATTTGAACCTCTTGGAAGAGATTTAATTTGACCTTTTGGTGTAAATACAAAAACTTGATCTTCATATAAATCTATTTTTAATTTATTAATATATTCTTCTTCATTTTGAGTATCATTTTGCCATTCTATACTTTGTTTAATCCAACCCATTTTTTCTTCTGCTTCATCTTTTATTTTTTTACCTTCTTTATATGCCCAGTGTGCTGCAATACCATATTCAGCAACTCTGTTCATATCATATGTTCTAATTTGAACTTCAAATGGAACTCCATCCTTTCCTATTAATGTATTATGGAGTGATTGATACATATTAGGTTTTGGCATTGCAATATAATCTTTAAATCTTCTTGGCATTGGTGTATACAATTCATGCACAATACCTAAAACTGCATAACAATCTTTTACAGATGAAACTAATACTCTAAGTGCAAATAAATCATATATTTGGTCTATTGTCTTATTATCTTTTTCCATCTTTCTATATATACTATAAAAATGTTTGGGTCTTCCTTTTATTTCACATTCTATTCTTGCTTTTGTTAAATGTTTTTTTAATTCAAGCTTTATATCTTCGATAAACTTTTCTCTTTGTTCTCTTTTTTGGGCAATTGCTTTTAGAATATGCTCATATTTATCTGGATGAAGATACATAAAACATAAATCTTCTAATTCCCATTTTATTGAATAAATACCTAATCTATTTGCAAGTGGTGCATATATTTCTAAAGTTTCTCTTGCTATTCTTTGTTGTTTTTCTGGTTTTACATGTTTTAGAGTTCTCATATTATGAAGTCTATCTGAAAGCTTAATCATAATAACTCTAATATCTTTTGCCATTGCTAAAAATAATTTCCTATAATTTTCAACTTGGCTTTCCTGTTTATCTGAATATTGGATTTTACCTAATTTAGTAACACCTTCTACTAAATCGCATACATCTTGTCCAAAATTTTGTCTTATCTCTTCAGCTGTGCATTCAGTATCTTCAACAACATCATGCAAAATACCTGCACAAATTGTATCATCATCTGATTGCAAGCTAGTAAGAATTATCGCTGTTTCTAATGGGTGTATGATATATGGCTCACCAGATTTACGAAGTTGTCCTTCATGATATTTCTTAGCTACTTCAAAGGCTTTTGTTATTTTCTTTACATCACATCTTCTATTATATTTTTTAGCATTTAATATAATTGTTTTTAATTTAGCTTCCATATTCATACCTCCTTTTAAATTGATTTCATAATATCTTTTATATTAAATTGAATTTTTTCTGTATTATTAAATCTATTTATTTCTAATGTCATTAGTATATCTACTTTATCTCCACATCTAAATTCATCTTTTAAATATCCTAAATTAAATCCTATTGCATCATATATCGTTTGATTATCTTTTACATATAATTTTAAATGTTTTCCATCAGATAAAGTTCTAATTGAGTCAATTTTTATATTTTTATATACAAATACAGGTAGTGAATTCTTCTCACCAAATGGTTCTAATACTTTTAGTGCATTTATTGTATCTAATGAGATTTCATCTGATTTAACTTCTGAATCCACTTTTATTACTGGTATTGGGTCTTTCATCATATTTTTCTCTGCATATTCATTCATTTTATCTTTGAAATTATAATAATTATCCCTATTAATTGAAAGGCCAACAGCCATTTCATGGCCACCATATTTTTCAAGTAATTCACCTGAATCAGATATTGCACTAAATAAATCAAATCCTGCTATGCTTCTTCCTGAACCTTTTCCTTCATCACCTTCAAAACATATTAATACACATGGTTTATAATAAAGCTCAACTAATTTTGAAGCAACTATTCCTATTACACCATGATGCCAGTTTTCATTTCCTAATACTATAATTGGCTTTTCATCTAATTTATTTATTGCTATTAATTCTTTAGCATTTTCAAATATTTTCTTTTCAATTGCTTGTCTTTCATAATTCGCTTCATTCAATTCATTAGCTAATTTTTCTGCTTCATATACATCATTTGTTAAAAATAAGTCTAAAGCTGTTTGTGGGTTACCAATTCTTCCACAAGCATTAATTCTTGGTGATAAACCAAAAGATATAACAGATGAATCAATATGATTAAAACCACATTTATTAATTAATGCTCTAACACCTATATTTTTAGTGTTTTTTAATAATTCTAAACCATTTTTAGCTATTATTCTATTTTCATCAATTAATGGCACTATATCTGCTATTGTGCCTATACAAACTATATCTAAATACTTTAAATATCTATCTTCTGGAAGATTTAATTTTTTGGAAATAGCTTGAATAAATTTAAAAGCAACACCAACACCAGCTAATTGCTTAAATGGATACTCAGAATCATCTCTTTTTGGATTAATAATAGCATATGCATTAGGAAGTATTTCTCCACATTCATGATGGTCTGTAATAATAACATCAAAACGTTTTGAATTTGCATATTCAACTTCATCAATTGCTGATATTCCACAATCTACTGTAATAATTAAATTAACATTCATTTTTTGAATTTCATCAATTGCTAATTTATTAAGTCCATATCCTTCATCTAATCTATTTGGAAGATATGTTAAAATATTTATTCCTAAATCTTCAAAAAATTTTTTAACAACTGTTATACTTGTTATCCCATCAACATCATAATCACCATAAACTAATATTTTCTCTTTATTATTTATAGCTTTAATAACTCTATCTACACCAATTTCCATATCTTTTATTAAATATGGATCATATAAATTAGATATATCTGTATTTAAATATCTACTTATTTCCTCTTCACTGCCAAATTCTCTATTAGCAATAACTTTTGCTAATAAATAAGGTACATTAAATCTTTTTGAAATTTCACTTATTTTATCTTCATTTATCTCCTTATATTCCCATTTTTTTCTCATTTATTTTTTCCCCTTTTTAATCTATAATTAAAATCAAAATCCACAATTAACAATTTGGTTATATTGTATAACAAAACTTAAAAATTTTAAAGATATTTGTAGAAAAAAATATTTTTTTATTTAAATAGTATTCTAGTAGTATACTGAATATCATTATTGGTTATATTAGAACAATAATAGATATAATATAAAAAAGCATAAAAAAATAACCCAAAATGAATTGAGTTATTTTTTAAATCTACACTAAACTAAACTGCAAATAGCTTAATTGATTGCAGTCTCTGATATTATTATAACTGGACGAACTCCGTAAAAATGTGCAGTTAAAATGTCTGCATACAAGGTCTCAATCTCACTTAGCACAGTCATCACAACATCACCTTCGTACTCATCCGCAATTCCAAGCCAATAATTACCTGCCTCATATAATTTAGTTTCTAATTCTCTTCCATCTTGCCAGCTTTCTGCTTCATCATATGTCATTAATCTTCCTTCTCCTCCTAATTTTTCTCCATATTCCATTGCAGCTTCTAATGCATATGCTTTTCCCTCTTGTCCTTCTGTTTTTACTACTTCATAATCATTTAAATCATATGTTATCCATGCTCCATCTTTATACCAATAATTTGTTTCTGAAAATTGAATATAATTCGGATTTTCTTGTATATATGTTGTTGTGTTTATCGCTCCCTTTGCTAATAATGTTAATGTACTTCCTACATCTTCCATTACATAAAAGCTATGTTCTATTCCATCTTCATCTGTTATACTAACTTCTTCTCCTATTGTATATTCTATATCTGCTACTGGTAAATTTCCTGCTTCTATTCCTAAGTCTATTAACCAATCTCTATATGGATTATCTTCTCTACTCCCTAAAACTATTTCTCCATTACTTATTGATATTAAATTTTCATATTCATCTTTAAATTCTGGCAAAATTACTTTTATATCTACTAATTCTGTTGCATTTAATTCACTTTCTCCTCCATTACCTGTTGCTATTTTTATTTGTTCCTCTGCTCTTTTTACCGCTAATATTTCTTGATATGTTCTTATATCACTTTTAAATACTGCTTCTTTTGCCCTATCTATTATACCTCCTTCCATAAACGTAACAATTACAGCAGCAGTTAATATTATTAATACAATTATTGTTACAATTAACGCAACTAAGCTTATACCTGATGTTGTTTTGTTCTTCATAAAAATTCCTCCTTTAAAATTTCCATTATTGGGTAATGGCTCCCTAAGTTCTTCTTTAAGCAACAAAAAGAACTTAAGACTACATTACGTTTTTTCGTAATATATTCTTAAGTTCTCTATAAAACGGCATGTCAAATAAAGATGTTTTTATACTATAAACATCCCCCCCCCCTAGTATTTAGCACTTTCTGGCACTTTACCTTAGGTTTATTTGACATTTTTCTTCACCTCTTTTCTCTCTGTAATATATCATAGGTGTTTCATCTTTTCAATAGTTTTTTACAGAAAAAAGCACCAACTAAAAAGTTAGTGCTTTTTAAATTAATTTAATACGCCTGTTATAATTTTTTCAATTTCTTCATTTGAAAGTTCAAACCATTCAGGCTTATTCTTGGTAAACAAATCCATCATAATATTTTCAGAAATTGCTTTTACCAAGATGTTTGTTATGATATCATCATTTAATTCATCTTCATTTATTAATGAAATGATATTTTTTATGATATTATATCCATTTTCGCCGAAACTGATATTTGTAACCGCTCTTTTAAAAAGTTCTTTTTTCAAATATAATTTGAAAAATACATATATCTTTTCAAAAGGGACATCCACATCATAGGCTTGCTGAGCAACTTCAAGCATTTTTTCATATTTTCGTCGTATTTCTTCCTTGTTTTCACTTAAAAAAATATTTAAAGGTTTACTTATCATAGGCTTTTCGAAAATAGCTAATGAAACAGTAATTTCAAGTTTTGTAGTCTTATTTTCTACCATTAAAAATCACGTCCTTATTTTAATTATTAATTTGTTTTGTTTCAATTACCCTTTTTTCAGTTTTTTCAGCCAATGGACCTGCCCAACAATTGCAATGATGATTACAGTCTTTTGAATGTGGTGATGTGCATTTATTTGTATCACCTTCACACATTCCATCACATCTGCATTCACATCCACAATCTTTGCATTTGTTTTTTTGTTTTAATTTTCGAGAAAAAGGATTAAATGAACCATTTAAAAATTCAGTTCTCAGTTTCATAATTACATATCCCTTCATAAATGAAACTGGATCAGGTATCATTTTAATACATCTCTCAAAAGCTTTAACAGAATCATAGCCATATATACTTTCTTCTAAGCTTTCATACGTTAATGCCTTAAAAACAGCATTTCGAATACTGTCATTTGTTGTATCCTCAAATATATTGTGCGTAGCTTCATTTGCAACTTTCTTTAAAAAGTAACATTTAAAGCACATAAGATAGTCTTCGTATTTGATTTCTCTTATTTCCTTTTCTTTAAAACAATCTTTCATAAATGAAAACCGTTCACTTATTTTGTCATTAAGTACGTTAAACAAAAAATCTTTGTGGTCTTCAATTCCTTTTTTCTCAAATATTTTTAGCGAAACATCCTGATTAATATTAATCTTTATTTTTTTCATGATATACACCCTCCTAAAAAATTTATTTGGTTTGATTAATATCTTTTAAAACGCATTAATTTTATCATAAAAATTTTTGTTTTTCAATAGGTTTACATAAAAATAACGGCATACAATTTGTATACCGTTTAATATTATTAGTTTTTAAGCTCTTGGATGTGTTTTATTATATATATCTTTTAATCTGTTTTGAGTCATTGCAGCATAAACTTGTGTAGAAGTTTTATCTGTATGGCCTAACATTTCTTGAATAACATCAATATCTGCACCATTTTCTAATAGATGAACTGCAAATGAATGTCTTAAAGTATGTGGTGTTATATCTACATCTATATTAGCTTGTTCTTGGTAATATTTAATTATTTTCCAAAAACCTTGTCTTGTTAATCTTTTACCACTTATATTAACAAATAAAGATTTTGTACTTTCAGTTTTTATTAAATAATTACGCGCATTTTCAATATAATCTTTTAAAGCTTTTATTGCAATATTACCAATTGGAATAATTCTTTCTTTATTATGTGGACCAACACATCTTACACAAGCATTTTCAAAATCTATATCATTAATATCTAAATTAATTAATTCTGTAACTCTTATACCAGTTGCATAAACTAATTCAAGCATAGCTTTATCTCTAATACCTTTTAAGTCAACTGATTTAGGTTGTTCTAACAATAATTCAACTTGTGTATTAGATAAAATAGCTGGTTCCTTTCTTACTATTTTAGGAGTTTCTACTCCTTTAGTAGGATTATTCTTTACTAATCTATTATCATAAAGATATTGATAAAAAGATCTTAAAGAAGCTATATGTCTAGATATAGTAGATGGAGTTTTAGCTTCTCCTTCCAATTTTTTTATATAGTCATTAATTGCATCATTTTCACAATTAATAACAGTCAATTCTTTTTCATTTAAAAATTGAATAAAATTATTGATGTCTCTTTTATAAGATTCTAAAGTATTTTTTGTTAATTTTTTTTCGTTTTGTAAGAAGCCTAAAAATTTTTCTATTAAATTTTCCATTTCGTTCTCCTTCTATTTTTTCATTTTTAATTATTAATAAAAATATTTATTTTTATTCTAAAATAAATTTACATAAATAATATATATTTTTTTACAATTTTGCAAGTCTTTTTTTAAATTTTATATAATTTTTAGAAAATTATATATACAGTTAACACTTAAAAGTTGTATTGGAATTATACATAATATAATTAAAAACATTGTTATTAGTGTAATTACAGTATTTCTATAGATATATTCTTTTAATTTATATAAACTTTTATTTTTTATTATCATATTACTAAAATTTATCCATAAAACAGATAATAATATAAAAACTAGTATAATTAATATATTAGGTAAAAAAATGGCAAGTAGCGAATATATTGTTCCCTTTAGTCTTCCAAGTAAATATATAACTGAAGATACACTAATACCTATTGAAAAACCTTTATATGCAAAAAATATATAATTTAATTTCGCAAAAATTACACTACAACCTAATATATATATAATTAATATGTTTTTAAATATATTTATTATTGTTAAATATATTATCTGCATATTATTTATTGTATATTCATTATTTAGTAATTTAGTATTTATATCATTCATATATGTAGTTAAATAATTTTTGGAATAAATATCTATATATTTGAAATATATTATTCCACATATACTACTTAACAAAAATATTGATAAAAATACTATTATTTTTCCTAAATTATCAGATATAAATTTTTTTAAAAAATTTTTCATATGTATGTACCTCCACTTTAATATAAGTGTATGTACATCCTTTTTCATTTATGAATAAAAATTAGCCACAAGAAATTTTACCGTATATTCCTCCACCGCCTTCTATTATGCCTAATTTTCCTTCTCTTGCACTTATAATTGTTTTAGCCATTTTTTCACCCACAACAGCTTCAATATCATCTTGTCCGGCTTTATGTAATATATTCATTTCTGTTTCAAAATGATCTATTAATTTTTGTTGCATTTTATTACCAATACCAGGTATAAATTGAAGTGGTATTTGATAAATATATTCTGGTCTATGTGCAGGTGATTTTGAATTTTCTTTGTCTTTTATTACTTCTATTCTATCAAAAACTCCAACAGTAATATTTTTACTATCACAATGAGGACAAGTTAAAACTGGAGCTATACCTTCAACATTTTGTTCACATTTTTCGCAAAATGTTCTATGATATTTTCCAAGTTTAGGGTCTAGTCCATAATTTGCTACTATTCCTCTTCCTTCTTCTCTTTTTAATGCTTTTACTAGTTCTGTATATGAAATACCATTCATTTTAATTTTATTATATTCTCTAGCTATTTTAGGTAATGAATGTGCATCTGAATTTGTTAAAAAAGTTTTATTTTCCAATTCAGTAATTTCATCTGCTAGATAAGTATCACTACTTAATCCAAGTTCTATACAAAATATTTTTTCATAATCTTCTTTAAATATTTTTCTTAAACTATCTGTACAATTTCCATAAAAACTTTTATGTGGTGTAAAACAATGTGCTGGCATTAAAAAGCCATTATGTTTTTCAACTATTTCTAATAGTTCTTTTGCACTTAAATCTGACCTTTGTGAGCTTAAAGTAATATTTTTTATGTGATGTGACATTTCATTTGTAAATGCTTTTATATCCTTTAAAAATGGAAAAAAACATACATTATGAGCACTACCAATTCTTCCATCTTCTCTTTTTTCACATGTCTCAATTTCACTACCAAGTATCATACAAAGGCTATCTTTATATATAATTCCACCTTCTTTAATTTCATATGCTTCTCCTGTCTCTAAAAAATTTTCTATATCTTCTTGAACATATGGTGAACCACAGTCAACAATACCTACAATATTAATTCCTTTTCTTTCAACACATTCTTTTGCAATATTTGCAAAATTTAAACTTTTAGCCGCAGTAATTTTAATTGGTTTATTATTTTCACTTCTACCAATATGTACATGCATATCTAAAAAATATTCATTCATATATAACTACCTCCATTACAATATATTTTTTATTTCAGTTGTTGCAAGCTCATCACATCTATTGTTGTATTCATTATCACTATGTCCTTTTACTTTAATAAATGTATAATTATGAACAGATAGTAATTCAAGAAGTTCTTTCCATCTTTCAACATTTTTTACTTCCTTTTTATCTGCTGTTTTCCAATTATTTTTTATCCAATTATCTATCCATTTTTGTTTAAATGCATTAACAACATATGCACTATCACTATATATTTCTATTTCGCATGGATATTTTACTAATTTTAATGCTTCAATTACTGCTTGAAGTTCCATTTTGTTATTAGTAGTTTCTTTTTCATTACCACTAATTTCTTTATAATTTTCTTCAAACATTAATATAGCACCCCAACCGTCCAGGACCAGGATTTCCAGAGCATGCACCATCTGTATATATTTTTATTTTTTTCATTTTTCTCACCAAAAGAATAATATCACATTATATTATTTTTAGCAAGAAAAAAGTAGACACATTTATATAAAATATGTCTACTTTCACTTTAATAACTTTTTTTACCAGACAGTTCGTCGTCTCTGTCTGCAAATTCTTCATACAGTTTGTATTTTACAAAAATTAAAACAAACCATACAAGAAGGTGCAAGCCGTTCATGTTTGTATTAATAATATTACCTGCATTCAAAAACATAAACACAAAACAAAGAATAAATACAAGCACCGTACTTATTGCTTCATACCACCGAAGAATCTTTACCCTTCTATGACTCATACCTTCAGCTAAATTTTTAAACATTTCTACCATCCTCTCAAAAAAAATTTTTATAGATTTAGTGAATATATTATCACTATATTAATTATAACACCCTTTAACAAATTATGTCAACTTTTTAAATATTAATTCTTCCCTTATTTAAAATTTAATGATATAATATATCTACTTGGAGGAAAATTATGATTAATACTGGAATAATTGCTGAATATAATCCATTACACAATGGACATATTCATCATATTAATGAAACAAAAAAAATAAATAAAACTGATAATTTAATATGTATTATGTCAGGTAATTTTATTCAAAGAGGTCTACCTGCTTCTTATGATAAATGGACAAGAACAAAAATGGCAATAAATGCTGGAATAGATTTAGTAATTGAATTACCCACATATTATGCTGTTAATTCTGCTGAATACTTTTCATCATATGCTGTTAAGATTTTAAATAGCTTAAACTGTTTAAATTATCTTTCATTTGGTAGTGAAGAAAAAGAATTAGATAAATTGAAAACTATATCTAATTTGTTAATTAATGAAACAGAAGAATTTAAATATAACTTGAAACAAGAATTAGATAAAGGGCTATCTTTCCCAAAAGCAAGAGAAAATGCTACAATGTTAACTTTAAATGATAATTCACTTAATAACATATTAAATAAATCTAATAATATATTAGCAATAGAATATTTAAAAGAATTAGGTAAAAGTAATAGTAAAATAACTCCTATTAATATTCCAAGAATAAATAACAACTATAATGATGAAACAATAACAGATAACATATCTAGTGCTACATCTATTAGAAAATTATTAAATAAAAAATTAATTACAGAAAATGAAATAGAAATATTAGAACAATTAGTTCCAAACACAACATTTGAATTAATGAAAGAAAATATTATTTCAACATATCTAAATGACTTAAAAAGATTTGAAAAAGAAATATTATTTTTAATTAAACACAAAAAAGAACATGAATTACAAAATATTTTAGAAGTAACTGAAGGTTTAGAAAATAGGCTAAAAAAATATTGTTATGAAACGGATGATATTTATGAATATATATCACTTATTAAGACAAAGCGTTTTACAGAAACCAAAATTCAAAGAATATTAATACATATATTATTAAATATGACTAAAACAGAATTTAATGAAATACAAGAAAATATAGATAAATATATGTATATTAGAGTGTTAGGATTTAACAATAAAGGAAAAGAATTATTAAAACAAATTTCAAAAAATACTAACATATCTATTATTACTTCTGTAAAAAAATACATAGATATAACACCAAACAACCCATTACTTCAAAAAGATATTTTAGCTTCTAATATTTATTGTAATAAACATAATATTGATTATACAGAAAAAATAGTTAATATATAGCATAAAAGCAATGAAAGTATTAAACATTCATTGCTTTTTCTATATTTTATTAAGTTCCTTCATATTTTCTTTTATCCATTTTTTAGCTTGTATATATTTTTCTTTTGGATAATATGTATAAACTAAGCTCCAAAAATCTTTATTATGATTTAAATACTTTCTATGACATAATTCATGAACTATTATACTTTCCATTACCCAATTAGGCATACAAATTAATCTAAAATTAAAGTTAAGATTCCCTTTACTACTACAACTTCCCCAAATTGTTCTGCAATCTTTTATTGCAATTTTATTATATTCTATACCAATTATTTTACTTATTTCTTCTACATTCTTTATTATATATGTTTTAGATAATTGTTTAAGTATATTATTTAATGCTTGCTTAATGAAATAATCTATCTTTTCCGCTTCTATTTTTTCATAAATATCTACTTCGAAATAATTGTCTTTTAAATTAATAAATATTTTGTTTTCTTTGATTTTATTTATTACTATGTCAAACATTTTACCTTTGTATAGTATATTTGAAATTTGACCTGTTTTTGTTTCATTTTGCAAGTAATTATTATATATATCTTTAGCATTTTCTTTTAAATATTTTTTTATTTTAACTGTTAGATACCATTTTGGTTTTGTTACTTTTAAATATCCATCTTTGTATATAATCTTTATACTTTTACTGTTTTTATATGATTGCACATGTATTGGTATTGGTAATTCTTCTATGTGTATATATTCTTTCATTAAATAAATTCCTCCCAAACAATATTTGCAAAATCTATTCCTTTTCTTGTTAATTTTATATTTGTTTTACTATTTTCTATTAATTCTCGTTTTTCAAGTTTTTTTATCTCACTTTTAAAAACATCATCAAGTTTTTTATTAAATATTATTTCAAATTGTTTTTTATCTATTCCTTCAAGCATTCTAAGACCGATAATCATATATTCTTTCATTAATTCTATTTCAGATAATTCTTCTTCTATTATCATATGTTTTGTATTCAAAAATTTTTCAATATTATCTATATAATACATCCTTTTATTATTTATAAATGAATGCGCTCCTGCTCCAAAGCCTATATATTCTTTTTGTTTCCAGCACATTGTATTATGTTTTGACTCATATCCTATTTTTGAAAAATTAGATATTTCATATTGATTATATCCTGCTTTCTTTAGTTTATCTTGCATAAAATAGTACATTTCTCTTTCTTCATCATCAGAAGGCATAATATATTTATTACTTAATATTTCGTCATACATCTTAGTTTCCTCATATACAATTAAACTATATGAAGAAATATGAGTTGGATTTAAACTAATTACTTTTTCCAAATCTTGTTTAACATCATCTAGCTTTTGATTAGGCAAACCAATCATTAAATCAATATTAATATTATTAAAACCAATTTCTTTTATTAAATTATATTTTTCTAAAAATATTTCATATGTATGTTTTCTTCCTATTATTTCTAAAATGTTGTTATTAGTAGACTGAAGACCAATACTAATACGATTAATTCCACTTTCAAAATATGTTTTTAATTTGTTTTCAGTTATACTAGATGGATTACACTCAATAGTTATCTCTGCATTTTTATCTATTTTAAATTTTTCTTTTATACATGTTAATATTTTTTCTATATATTTCTCATCAATATATGAAGGTGTTCCACCACCAAAATATATCGTTTTACATATATATCTATCTTTTTCAAAATATTGTGATTCCTGTATATCTAATATTAATTTTTCTACATATTTATCTATTAAACTATTTTTATTACTATATGAGTTAAAATCACAATATTTGCATTTACTAATACAAAACGGAATATGTATATATATACTAAATTCATTATTTTTGTTCATTCTCTTTTAAATCCTTTACTATTTCATCTATTTTCTTAAATCTATTATTTAATCCTGATTTACTAATACCAATTATTTGAGCAAGCTCATTTAAACTTAATTCTGGATATTTTTCTCTTGTATCACAAACTAATTTTAAATTATCTTTTAATTTAGAATAATTTCCAGTTTGTTTTAAATATTTTATATTATCTATATGCTTTTTACTTGCATTAATAGCTTTATTTAAGTTTGCTGTTTCACAATTAATAACTCTATTTAAATTATTATTCATTTCTTTTTCTACTCTTAATTCTTCAAACTGAATAAGGCTACTACTAGCACCAAGCACTCCTAATAAATTAGATATACTATCACCGTCTTTAATATATACAATATGGTTGTTTTTTCTTTTAGTAATATTAGATGATATTTCTATATTATTTAATAGAGTATTTACCTTATTTGCAATATCTTCATCAGTAAATATATATTCTAAATGATAATTGTCTTTTGGATCATTTACATAACCACAACCTAAAAAAATACCTATTAATAATGAAGTAATCAAATTTATATCTAAATTATTGAAACCAATATCTTGTTTTTTTATTAATCCATTTAAAACATTACAATTAAGCATATAAATATTTTTTTGTTTTTGTATATCATAATTATATTCTTGATTATTTCTAATACAAAAATATCTTACAATATATCTATATCTTTCTAGTATATCTAAATTTTCACTTGTAAAATAACTATCTTCATCTTTTATACAATCATTAGAAATATACATTCCAATTAATTCATATTTTAAATTTTCTATATTTTTTGGCACTTTACTTTTTGCTATTTCACTTTTTACTTTTTGAGAAAAAGACATATAAACACCTCTTTTACATTTTATATATTTTTAGTTTATCAGAGGAGAAATAACAAGTCAACTAAATTTAAAGAAAAGACACCACCAACATTATATAAAATAACATTAGTGGTGTGCTTTTTAATTTTGTTCCAGTATTTCAAAATAATTTTCGACAAGTACTTCAAGAAGCTCGTCCTTTTCGACCCTTGTAACAATTGCTCTTGCATTTTTATGGCTTGTTATATATGTCGGATCTCCTGAGAGAATATACCCTGTAAGTTGACTTACTGGATTATATCCTTTTTCTTTTAATGCTTCATATACCTTTTTCAAAATATATTTTGCTTCTTCTTTTTTAACTTTTTCTATACCGAAATATGCTGTTTCCTGCTTGTCCCGTTTTTCCTTCATCTGTTCATCTACTCCTTCTTAATAAAAATTATTAATGAAAATATTATATAAAATTTTACCTATAAATATTATATCATTCTTATTTTACCAATTCAAGACAAAACTTGGAATTTTGAGAAATAAATAAGTGATACAATATGTACCACTTATTTATTAAAATTATTTCTTAAACTCTTCTTTTACATTTTCAACAAAGGAAGAAATATTTTCTTTAATATTCAGTCCTTTAATATACCCCATAAGTTCCTTTATTTCACCCTGCTTTAAGCTTTTAGCTATTACACTCATTTTTTCTTTTGTTGAAAGTTCTTCCATTGAATTAACAATATATTTTAACTTATCACTTTTATCTACAGAATTATTGTTATCTTTATTATCCTCTGTATAATCTTGAAGAATACAGAAATTAAACATCTCCATTTCAATGTACGAATCACGAATTGTATTATATACAGGCATTAACCCTGCTTCGACAAATATATACTCATCTTCATGAAGTAAAAATATATTTAGTCTTTTTAAAATTTTCTCATAATAAAGCTCTTCAATATTTAATACAATTTTTTCACTCTTTTTAAATATTTTATCAATAGCTTTAACAAAAATGAGTTCATTTTCACCCAAGTCATTATCTTTTCCGGTAATTTTACCTGTAAAACATATTAAGGGCCTTTTAGATTTAAGAAATTTATCCATTTCTTCTCTAGCTATTGGATGATATTTAGCCGCTGCATCTAAGTCTTCTTCCAAAACCAATTTATTTGCGTAAATTGTAAAAAGTCCATCATTTCCAATTTCATATTGTCCTTCTACATAAATAGAAACATTTAAATGTAACCGATATGCAAAAGCTTGCCTAATAGCCGCATTAAGCATTTCCTCAGAAACATAAATTTTAGCATCTCTGTCTTGTAATGAAGGAATTACGGTATAAATTTTTATAAATTTTAAACCGTCTTTTTCATGTGAAAATCTTGGAGTCGTTTTTACAACAGCACTACAATTAATAGCATTACCAATAATATCTGGTGTAAAAAGAACTTCTTGCATATTTTGCATCTCCTCTTCAATAATAATTTTTTCGGCAAGTATGTATTTATCACCAAAAACATTTGTTACAACTTCACCTATAATTCTTATAACTTCATCAGTATAAAATTTATGAAGTTTTTCACAATTCAAATTACATGATTTGCCAATAGTTTCGTTAAAAAGTTTTTCTGTGATTAATACATTTACGTTTTTTTGTTCAATCCCAAGATTTTTGGCTTCCATTATACAAAGTATATATTCATTTCCTTCGTAAATTACTTGTTTCTCACAATCTAAGTCCGGCCACCCTTGAAGATTGGTTTTAAAATCTACCTTTTGTCCCCGATTTAAATATGGCATTAAAAATCCTCCTTTAATATACAATTAAAAAATTATTTTTTATATTAAAAATGCGTTTACATTATATCATAAATTAATGCACTCCGCAATATTTATGTAAATTTAAAAAGCCATTTCAAAGAAATGACTTTTTAATATAATAATATACGTATTAAACTTCCATTTTTAATATTGCCCAAAATTTTTTGAAAAATCTTTTGATTGGTCCTTCTACTTTTTCTGTAGCAACTGGTGCATTATCAACTTTTTCTTCTTTTACTTCTTCTTTGATTTCTTCTTTAACTTCAACATTTTCTACAGTTTCTTGTGTTTCTTCTACAACATTAGTAACTTCATTTTCTTGAACGTTTTCTAATTCTTCCATTATATTTCCTCCTTCGTATATTTTATATATTATAACTTAACACATATATATTAAGATTACAACCCTTTTTTATAATTTAATAATTATGTAATAATATAGAAATATATTTGTAATAGTATATTATTTTATTGCAATAATATTTCTATCATTTGAAGATAAATCTTTTTTTATTTCAATATTTCTAAAGCTATTATTTTCTAGTATTTTAGTAACTTTTTCTCCTTGATTATATCCAATTTCATAAATAATATATCCTTTATCTTTTAAATATATTTTTGCTTGTTCAGATATTTTATTATAAAAATATAAGCCATCATTTCCACCATCTAATGCAATAATTGGTTCATTTTTTACATCAGAATTTAAAGAACTAATTACATCTGTTTCAATATATGGAGGATTAGATATTATTATATCATATTGAATATTTGGTAGATTTTCAAATAAATCGCTTTCAATAAACTTAATTTTATTATTTAAATCATATTTTTGAGCATTTATTTTTGCAACTTCTAATGCTTTCTTAGAAATATCTACACATATAAAATTAAGCTTTTCATATATTTCATAATACTTATCTTTAATATACATTAATGTTCCAACTGGAATACATCCAGAACCTGTACATAATTCTAATATTTCAATTTTATCTATATTATTAAACTCTTTTAATAATATATCAATTAAATTTTCAACTAATACTTCTGTATCACTTCTTGGAACTAATACATTTTCATTTACATATAACTCACAGTTCATAAATTCTTTTTTGTTTGTTATATATTCTAGTGGTTCATTATTAATTCTTCTATTAATACATTCAATAAATTTCAATTCATTTTCTTTTGATACAATATCCTCAGAATTAATAATTAATTGATGTTTTGATATATTTAAACAAAACTCTAACAATATATTTACTATAACAATACTGTCTTGTATATTATTTTTATTTAATAATTCAATTCCATATTTTTTTAATTCATTAATCGTCATATTATTCCATTCCCATTGCTAATTTTAATGCTTTTATTGCTACTTCTATTTGTTCTTCATCTGGTTCTCTTGTTGTTATTCTTTGTAACCATAAACCTGGTTTTGCAAATATCTTAAAAAATCTATTTTTAGTTTTTCCTAAGAAACGTATAAATTCGTAAGAAATTCCAGCTATAACAGGTAATAATAATAATCTATATCCTATATTAATAAATATATTTGTACTTCTTCCAATAATACTAAAAACAATAACACTTATTATTAAAACAATAATCATAAAATTAGTACCACATCTTGGATGAAAACGTTGTTGTTTTTTTACGTTTTCAACTGTTAATTCAAGATTATTCTCATAGCAAAATATTGTTTTATGTTCTGCCCCATGATATTCAAATACTCTTTTAATATCTTTCATTTGTGCAACTAAAACAATATATCCTATAAATATTGTAAATTTAACTACACTTTCTACAACATTATATAATTTAACATTTTCTGTTGGTACTATAAAAGTAGAAATTAAGTTTGGCAGGATTATAAATAATCCAATACTTAATAATAATCCTAAAACAACAGATACATATATTACTATATCTTTTGTTTCATCAGAAATATCTTCTTTAGGTTTATTTTTAGCCTCTCTTTTAGCTTTTTCTTTTTCAGTTTCTTCTACATCAAAAAACTTAGCTGAAAACATTAGCGCTTTTGTTCCCTCTACCATAGAACTAAAGAAATTAATTACACCTCTTAAAAAAGGAACTTTTTTTAGTTTTAATGTAATACTTTTAGAATTAGCTTTATCTACTTTTGTTACAATTTCGCCATCTAATTTTCTAACGGCAATAGCTGTTATATCACTGTTTTTCATCATAATACCTTCAATTAAAGCTTGCCCTCCAACGGCAAGGTTAGTAGAGCAAGTATTAATATTTTCGCATTTCTTTTGATTATCTTTATTTTTTTTACTCATATTTTGTATCTCCTTATTGTTATAAATTATTTAATGTTTCAATAATTTGTTTATAACTAACAATTATTGCATTTTGTTTTTCAATAGCACTATCTAAAACAGTTAAAACACTACTATCATAACCTTTAATTTTAACCATTTTTACAATTTCTTGTAACTGATTTGCTTCATTCGCAATTGTAGCATTAGAAGTCTGCAAAAGATTAAGCATACTAGTTAATTGATTTAATAAATCTTGTGTTATAACTACTTCATTTCTTTTAATTTGTTCTAATAGTTTATCTACTTTATTTGATGCAGATTGTATTGAAGATAGAGCTTGTGCTTTTAATTCTTGTATTTTAATATTATTGTTTCTAATAATATCAAATTTACTATCACGTGATTTTTTAAGCAACGCTCTCTCTTTTTTAATCTGTTCATATTTTTGTATAATTTCTTCTTCAGTCATACCATTTATATTAGTCGCATATACAAAACTATTACAACACATTGAAAAAATTAATATTAAATTAAGAATAAAAATTAATATTTTTTTCATATTTTACTCCTCAATTTTAATTTCTGAATTACTATCTAATATATCTTCATCTACAACACCTGTTGTTTTATCTATTGTTTCAAAAGATTTTTCCAATTCTTTTGATAACTCATTTAATAAATCTTTACCTTGTTCATTTAACATTTGAGAATCAGATGAAATAATAACATTATTATCTGGAACATCTATTGTATTTTTATCTATTATATTTTCACCTTCATTATTATTAACTTCTTCATCTTTATTTCCAACATTCGAATTATTATTTACATCAGTATTATTTTCACTATTATCTTGATTTATATTTTCATTTAATTTATTATTAAAACTTTCTTCTAATTCTAATAATTTAGGATCTTTTCTAAAAAATGAAAACCATATTAAGAAAATACATAAAATTAATAATGTTGCTAAAATAATATATTTTATATATTTTTTCATTTTACACTCCTTAAATTTCAATTGTAATTACTGTACCATGTCCAACTTCTGATTCAACACTAATAGTTCCTTCATGTAATTTAACCATATTTTGTACAATACTTAAACCAAGTCCTGCACCATTTGTTGCTGAACCATATTTATTTGCTGTATAAAATTTATCAAAAATGTATGGTATTTTTTCTTTTGGTATACCACACCCTGTATCTTCAATTCTAATAACAACATTTCTTCCTTTTGTTTTTGCAGATAACTTAATATATCCTTTTTGTGTAAATTTTAAAGAATTACTTATTATATTAATTATAACTTGTTTAATCTTATCTCTATCACCATTTAATAAAAGACCTTTTCTATAATCTTTAATTAATTCAATTCCTTTATTTTCAAATTCAGTATTAAATTCAACACATACATCATCTAAAAGATTAGTTAAATTAAATTTAACTTTATTTAAAGCAACTTTACCAGCCTCTATTTTAGTTAAATCTAACATATCTGTTGTTAATTCTTTTAGTCTATTTGCTTCATCATAAACAATTTTTATATATTTTTCATATTCATCTTGTTTAATTATTCCATCAAGCATTCCTTTTAAAAAGCCAAGTATAGTTGTAAGTGGTGTTCTAAGTTCATGTGAAACATTAGCAACAAACTCTTTTCTAATACTTTCAGCTGCATATATTTCTCTTTTCATTTCATTAAAAGATACGGCAAGTTTTGCTATTTCGTCTTTTCCTGAAACTTCTATGTCTTCTACTATTTCACCTTTACCAAGTTTTCTAGCATAATTAGAAATATTAGTTATTGGTTCTGAAATATTTTTAGAAATTACTAAAACAACAATTGAAGCAATAATAGTTATAAAAATCGCAATACAAATAATACCATAAATCATATTTTCAATTGTTGAAACAAATTCTTCAATTGGTGTAAATAACAATATTATTCCAGATATTTCACCATTATATATAAAAGGTGTACCTAAATACATAATATTATTTTCTGATTCTCTATTAAATAAACCCATTTTTACAATTGTTTCACCATCAATAACTTTAGATATATCATTTGCTATATTTTCATTAGAAAAAATAGATACATCTTCCATATTATTAATTATTGTTTTATCTGGATTTAAAACATATATTTTTGTATTAGATGTATAACTCATTGCATCTATCCATGCAGTTAATTCTTTTTTAGTTATATCATTATTATAATATAGATTTAATTTTTCATCTATTTTACTAGCTATTGACATACTAGATATTTCAGCTTCTTCAGAATATTGTTTATAGAAAAAACCAATTGAAAAAGCTGTTAATAGCAAAATTATTAGTATTGCTAGTGTTATATATGTTACAACAAACTTTGTATATATATTTTTAAACATTATTAACCTTCCTTAGTTTCAAATTTATATCCTACATTCCATATTGTTTTAATTTCCCATTTGTTATTTTTGCTTGCTAGCTTTTCTCTTAAGTTATTTATATGTACATCAACTGTTCTTGTTCCACCAAAATATTCATATCCCCATACTTTTTCAAGTAATTGGTCTCTACTAAATACTTGATTTTTATTAGCAATAAAGAAATGGGCTAATTGCACTTCTTTTGGTTTTAAACCTGTAATAACATTTCCATCAAGAATAACTTCATATTTATCTAAATCTATTGAAATATTATCAAATTTAACAGATGTGGCATTTGAACTTGTCTTTTCTTCTTTATTTCCATTACCTTCTTGTCTTCTTATATGTGCATTTACTCTTGCTAAAACTTCTTTTGGTTCAAATGGTTTAACAATATAGTCATCTGCACCAATATTTAAACCTTCTATTTTATTTTCCATTGTGTCTAATGCAGTAAGCATAATTATTGGAACATCTGTAAAATTTCTCATAAGTTTACAAACTTCCCAACCACTTATAACTGGTAACATTATATCTAATAATATTAAATTAGGTTTAAACTCTTTTGCTTTATCTATTCCACTACTTCCATCATGTGCAAATTCAACCTCATAACCTTCATTCAATAGATATATTTTTAGTATTTCACATATATTTTTATCATCATCTATAATTAATATTTTCTTATTAATAATAATCACTTCCATTTCATATATTTTTCCATTAATAATTATATATTAAAGCAATTAATTATTCAATAAAAAATACAACAAAAAAGAGAAACTTTTAAATTTCTCTTTTTACAATAAACAAATTAATTTATACTTGTATCTACTATTATTAGATCCTCTGGCATATCACCATATGCGCTAAAACTATTTAGTAATAATTCCTTAACAGTCTCACTTCCTACTATATAAGTTGTATTTATTTCTTCATAATTAATTGATCCCTCATAAAATGCTTCTTCCTCTATTATTTCAACACTACTTGGTATTGTTACACTTTCAAAACTATTTGAAGAAAAAGCAGCAATTTTAATACATTTAACACTGTTTGGTATTACAATATTTTTTGCATTAATACCATAAAAAGTAAATTCATTTATTATCTCAACTCCATGTGGTATATTTATAGTTGTTAAATTTCCACAACCTTCAAAGGCAGACGCACCAATTTCCTTTACAGTGCTTGGTAATACTATACTTGATATTGCAGTTCCAGAAAAAGCATATTCACCAATTGAAATAACTCCATTTGGTATTGTTACATTTTCAAGATTAATACAGTTGTAAAATGCTTCATCAGCTATTGATACAATTCCTTCTGGTATTACTATGCTTTTATATTTATCTGGTACTGAATAGTAAAGAATATCATCTTCTACATATTCTTCAGTTTTTTCAACTAAATCACTAAATCCTAATAGTATACCATCATCAGATATATTTAAATGTGGATATTTTTCACTCAATGACTCTTCTTCTATTTTAGCTATTCCTAAATCTGCTAACCATGTACTATATGGGTTTTCTTCTCTCGAACCTAATATCATTTCACCATTACTTATTACTATTAAATCTTTATACTCTTCTTTAAATTCTGGTATTAATCCTTGTATATCTACTAATTCTGTTGCATTTAATTCACTTTCTCCTCCATTACCTGTTGCCAATTTTATTTGTTCCTCTGCTTTTTTTACTGCTAATATTTCTTGATATGTTCTTATATCACTTTTAAATACTGCTTCTTTTGCCCTATCTATTATACCACCTTCCATAAATGTAACAATTACTGCAGCTGTTAATATTATTAGTACAATTATTGTTACGATTAAAGCAACTAGTGATATACCTGATGTTTTACTATTTCTTAAATTTTTCATAATCTTTTTCCTCCTTTTATTTTTAAATTTGTTATTATACAATTTTATTGTATAACACTTTTAATTTTACCTAAACTGTTTTGTTGTAGTTTTATTATTTTTCTTTTTATTACCTCCTTCCTCGGCTCTTTATTTTATTATTGCCAAAATATATTTTTATATTATTTGGACAAAACAAAAGAACCTAAGACTATACTACGTTTTTTCGTAATATATTCTTAAGTTCTTTGCAAAAATTGGCATGTCAATTAAAGATGTTTTTATACTATAAACATCCCCCCCCCCTAGTATTTAGCACTTTCTGGCACATTACTTTGGTTTTATTTGACATTTACTTACACCTCTTTTCTTGTTTGTAATATATCATATGTATTTCATCATTTCAAGAGTTTTTTCATATTTAATTGACTTTATCAACTACTATGATATAATGTCATTGAATAAAAAAATGTTTTAAATATTAAGGAGGTTTTTTTATGTCTATTACTAATCATAAATGTCCTAATTGTGAAGCGGGATTGCCTTTTAATCCAGAAAAAGGTCTATGGGTATGTGAATATTGTAAAAGTGAATTTACAGAAGAAGAATTAAATTCATATACTAAAAAAAGTGAAAAGAAAACAACTACTAGAAAGAAAAAAGAAGTTAATAATGAAAATATTGTTGAAATGGATATGTATAGATGCCCAAGTTGTGGAGCTGAAATTTTAACAGATGAAAATACAACTGCTACTTTTTGTGTATATTGTAAAAATCCAGCTATAATTAAAGAAAGATTTAAAGGTGAATTTAATCCAGATTACATCATTCCATTTAAAAAAACTAAACAAGACGCAATTGAAGCTTTTAGTAGATTTTCAAAAGGTAAATTATTTACACCAGATAGTTTTACTGATTATAACAATATTCAAGAAATATCTAGTATATATATACCTTTTTGGTTATATACATGTGATGTTAATGGTGAAATAAATGTTGATGCAAGAAAAGTTAGAAGTTGGCGTAGTGGTGATTACAGATATACAGAAACTTCATATTATGATGTAACAAGAAATGGTGAATTAATATTCGATAGAGTTCCTACAGATGGTTCTACTGAATTTGATGATAATATTATGGACTCAATTGAACCATATGATTATTCTGAAATGACAGAATTTAATATGTCATATTTATCTGGTTTTTTATCTGAACATTATGATGTAAATAAAGATGATTCTTTTGAAAGAGCTGAAAATAGAATTAAAGAAACAACTAAAAATTATCTTAATAATGATATACATGGTTACACAAGTAAAACTATTGCAAGTTCAAATATTACTATAGATAATTTAGATGCAAAATATGTATTATTACCTGTTTGGTTATTAAATACAAAGTATAATGATAAAATATATACTTTTGCTTTAAATGGTCAAACTGGTAAAATGGTAGGAAATATTCCAATTTGTAAGAAAAAACTAATCATTAAGTCTAGTATTGTTGCTGGATTAACAGCTATAATTACAGCACTTATTACATATTTCGGTTAGGAGGTATTATATATGAAAAAAATTAAATTAAGTATTTTATTTATACTAATTATTAATATATTAACAATTAATATATTTGCAACTGAATTAATACCACAAGTTGATACCTCTGAAAAAATATATGATTTTGCTAATATATTTAATAATTCTGATGAAGAAACAATATATGATAGAATTATTTCTTCAATTTCTTCATATAATATGGATATTATTATAGTAACAATTGATGATAATCCATACACTACAGCTAATGAATTTGCAAAAGAATTCTATCTTGAAAATAACTTTGGTTTCTCAACTAACAAAAATGGTATTCTTTATTTAATAGATTTTGATAATCTTACTACCTCTATTTATGCAAATGGAAATATATCTAAAATTTATACAAATAGTGTTTGCTCTACAATAAATAAATCTGTTAATGAATATTATAATAATGATGATTATCTTTTATCTGCTTTTACTTTTTTAAATAATATAACTTTATATAGTTACAATAATAAATATAATCTTGATTTTGATACATCTAAAAAAGTATATGATTATGCTAATTTATTAACTAGCTCGGAAGAAGAAAAATTATATAACCTAATAATGGACTATATAGACGAAACAAATTATGATATGGCAGTTGTTACAATAAATGATAATCCTAAAAATAGTGCTATGATTTATGCTGATGATTTTTATGATTATAATGGTTTTGGACTAGATAGTGAATTTAGTGGAATATTATTTCTAATAGATATGGATACTCGAGAAATGTGGATTTCTACTACTGGTAAATGTATTAATGCTTATACTGATAGTGAAATAGATATAATTCTTGATTATACATATGATGAAATATCTGATAAAGATTATTATGGTTGTGCTAAAGTTTTTATAGAAAAAGCTGATTTATATCATACATCATATGGCTCTCCTTCAACTTCTAATAATTATTATGATTACGATGATGACTATGGCTATGATTATGATTACGATAACGAAATATCTTTTG
The DNA here is from genome assembly GCA_015056545.1 of Clostridiales bacterium. Taxonomy (GTDB): domain Bacteria; phylum Bacillota; class Clostridia; order TANB77; family SIG350; genus SIG350. Next base: position 102,063 of record SVGE01000001.1, read on the forward strand.
AAGTAGTTGTTGTCTTTACAATAATTATTACAGCATTATTTATTGGTATAGCTACATCAAAACATAAAACTGCAAAAATAGCTACACAAGCTAATGCGTATGCTAGAAATTTTAAAATTACATATAGAAATGATATTTATCTTAGAAAAAACACTACAAAAACATATGACCCACCTTCTTCTAGTTCATCTAGTGGTGGAAGCAGTAGTCGCTCTTCTTCACATCGTAGTAGTAGCGGTAGAAGTCATGGTGGTGGCGGAAGAAGATTTTAATATTAATAAAAAACAAGTTTTCAAAACGAAAACTTGTTTTTTTGTTTTAAAATCGATTATAATCTTTAACATTATTTTGTTTGCACCAATTAGCAAAGCCTTCTCTATTTTTACTTCTGAAATCATCTATAGAATATTCAGGATAATTCCACTTTTTATATATTTTGAAATTACATAATTTTGCGTAATCCTCAAATTTAAAAGTAGTTCTGCGATTTGTGTCATATATATATTCACCTTTCATTATAAAGGCATGTGCATATAAAGGCATATCTTCTTCAAACACATCAGTTACTGCTCCCCATACAAGTGTAACATCCTTTAATATTCTTGCCAATTCTAATGAATAATAATAGCACAAATGGTTTGATTCATTAGATAAAAGCTCCTCATAAAACCACTTGTCATATTTCTTTATTTTTTTCCACTCTTTACGAGTAACTGCCTTACTACCCGAAATTACAACTATTTTTCTAATAAAATCAGTTATTTTATGTGTTCTGTCAATAAAATCTTTATGTTTTCTTTTTTTAATTAATGTATAGTCAAAATTTCCTTTACCAACTTTATCTTCAATTTCAGCAACTTTTTCCATATTCTTTTTCTTTAGCCATTCTAATAATACAAAAAAATAAGCTATAAAAAGTAAAAGATATCCAACTATTTTGAACTTAAATAAGATAAATATAACAGAAAATATTGTACAAATCATTGATAAAACAATATACCGATAAATTAAAAAAGTATACAAACCACATTCCAATTTATACATTTGAGCAAATAAATCTAACTCATCTGTATATATATCATCCTTATAAAAAAACTTAGTAACTGCTGCTAACATTTCTCCACTCTCCTAAAATAATTTGAATTTATAATTATTAATTTTTAACATTAATATTATACCACAATCTTATGTAAACTTCAACTTTGTTTGTATATAAGTTTTGGTTATATTTATAATAATTTTTTGGTATTTTACAAAATAGATTATATATACTAAAATATTATTGTAAATAAATTATTTAATATATTTTAGTTTTTTCTAATTTAGTAATTAAAAGTATCTTTTTAGATATTTTTAATAAATTTTAAAAGAAAGGAGAATTCATATGTGTAGTGGCGACCTTAATTATGATGATGACCTTAGCATGTATGTTGATGAAGATGGTAATGCCTATTATGACTCTGAAGGCAGAGAACCATATGGTGATGATGATTAAAAGCCGTATTACCTAGTTTAAAACAAGGAAAGTAAAATTACTTTCCTTGTTTTAACTATTTCCATTTCCTATTTATATTAATTTCTTCTTTATCTTTAAAAGCTTTATATATATCTATATTTAAACTATTACAAACACTGTTTAATACAATAAACACATCTGCTACTTCTTCTTCAATTTCAGTATAATTAAGTAATTTAGTTTCATCAATTTTTGAATTTGGTAGTTTTTTTCTAATTGCTTTTGCTAATTCACCAACTTCTTCTAAAAGCATTAACATTTCATCTTGCACTGTTTTATTGTCTAATCCTCTTAGTTTTATTACTTTTCTTATATACTCTTGTATATCTTTTAATGATGAATTTTCTGTTATATTATTTAATAATTCTTTTTGCATAACTTTTTCTCCTTATTTTTTCCAAAATTCATACCATTTTTTTTGTGGAACCGCTTCTATTTTAGGTTCAACTTCAGATTTTAATATTGCTATACCTTTTAATTCACTTATTGGCTTATATATCATTACTTTAAAATCTCTAATAATTTCTTTATCAAACTCTGTTTTAGTTAACTCATATATTTTTTTTAGTTCTACTAAATCAATAAATTCTTTAGTAACATATTTTAAATTATTTTCTCCTAAATTAGCTACTAATTCACAAAATTTCTTTTCATCATATGAAGCTAAATATTCTCCATTTGTTTTTAATTCAAATAATATCTCTTGCTCATCAATATTTTGTTTTTTCATTTGTTTTAAAGTTTCAATCATATCTAAATCTAATGAATAAAAATAATATTCCATAAATTAGTACCTCCTATGCTACATATATTAATATCCTGGTTTTCCTAATAATTTAAACATATTTTTCTTATATGCTTCTACACCAGGTTGATTAAATGGATTTACTCCTAAAAGATATCCACTAATACCACAAGCTTTTTCAAAGAAATATATTAAACTACCTATATAGTATTCATTTAGTTCAGGTATATCTATTTTCATGTTTGGAACACCCCCATCAACATGAGCTAAAATAGTACCTTCCATTGCTTTTTTATTTATATAGTCAATAGTCTTACCTTCTAAGAATTTTAAACCATCACCAATATCTTCTTCTTGCTCTTTAATAGATAACATATAATTATCTTTTTGAATATTTAATATTGTTTCAAATATTGTTCTTTCACCTTCTTGAATATATTGCCCCATTGAATGCAGGTCTGTTGTATTATCTACACCTGCTGGAAAAATTCCTTTTTGGTCCTTTCCTTCACTTTCACCAAATAATTGTTTAAACCATTCTGTAAAATAATGCAAACTTGGCTCATAATTTACCATTATTTCAATTTTTTTGCCTGCTTTATATAAAATGTTTCTAATTACAGCATATTTATAACAATCATTTTCTTCAATGTTGGTATTCATAAGCTTGTCTTGCATATCTTTTGCTCCAACCATAAGCTTATCGATATTTATTCCTGATACAGCAATTGGTAAAAGTCCAACAGCTGTTAATACTGAATATCTTCCACCAACATCATCTGGTACAACAAAAGTTTCATACCCTTCATTATCTGCTAATGTTTTTAAAACACCTTTTTGTTTATCTGTTGTTACAAATATCCTGTTTCTTGCTTGCTCTTTTCCATATTTATTTTCTATTAATTCTTTAAAAATTCTAAAAGCAATTGCAGGTTCTGTAGTTGTTCCAGACTTAGATATTACATTTATACATATATCTTTACCTTTAACTTCATTAATTAAATCATTTAAATATTTAGAACTTATATTATTTCCAGCATAATATATTCTTGTTCCTTTATTTCCAAATGAATTAGATAATGCATCAATAACAGCTCTTGCACCTAAATATGACCCACCTATTCCAATAACGATTAAAGCTTGTGCATTTTCTTTTATATATTCAGCGGCTCTTTTAATCCTTCTGTATTCTTGTTTATCAAAAATAGTTGGAAGTTCTACCCATCCAAGAAAATCACTACCCTCACCTGTTTTATTATGAAGATCATTATGTGCTTTTTCTATACTTTCTTGATAAGCATAAATCTCTTCTTCTGTTAAAAAATTTAATACATTTGAATAATCTAATTTAATATTCTCCATATATTACTCCTCCTATGTTTTATTTTAATACTTCATCTATAACTTTCGCTAAATAGTGCATTGAATTAACACTTTGCTCAAGTGTATTTCCAGTAGCTCCTACTTCAATAAGTAATGACCCTTTAGATGTATGACCATTATATCTTGAATTTGTAACAGACATTTGTCTAAATAAACCTGGATAAATAGTTTCACCGGCATATTGAAGTTTTAATGCAAATTTTAAGTTTTCCCTCCAATTATCATGTTTTTGTATACCATTTTGGTCAGTACCAACAATTATCATTAATTTTGATGCTTCTTTTCCTTCAAAATTTACTGTTGGTGCAAAATTAGGATTCGAACTAATTGCATCTCTATGTAAATCTAAAACTATATCTATATTATTATTTTCGTTAATATGTTTGTTAATACTTTCTAATGCCCTATTATATGAACCTGAATAAGTTGGATAATCATAAAGCTCTCTATCATGAATAACATTATATCCGGAATTTTTAAGTATGTTTTCTAATTCGTCACCAACTCTAATCATATTTTTTGAATTATCTTCATTTCTAAAATAATCTGTATGTTCCTCACCTAAGTAACTTTCTGAACCATGTGTATGTATTATGAGTATTGTAGACACACTTTTATCTTTAAATATTTCTAAATCTTGTTTTATCAAATTATTCTCATCTAAGTTATATTTTGTATTATTTTTTATTTCAAAATTTATATTATCATAATATAAATCATAATTTTGGTTATTAATTTTATTTATAGTAAGTAAATTTGTATCAACATGATTATTTTTATTATTATTTTCTATGCTTATATTATTAGTATTTTTAGTTAAAATATTAGTATTTAATACATATATTTCATTTTTTAGAAAATCTAAAAACTTTTCTTCTTTAGCTATATTTATACTTAATACATCTTTATTATATATATTTAATGTTGAATCAATACATTTTTTTAATAAATTGATATTTTCATATTTAATAATTAAAAAAGTAATTACTAGTATGGTTAATATAACTAATAACTTTATACATATATCTTTTAAATCAAGAACAGCAAATTTTATCATAATAAATACCCCTTATTTAAATAAAATAATTACTATTCCATTATATGTATAAATTGTCCCTTTAATTACAGATATTTATATAAATTTATTTTTGAAAAACATTAGCTTGTCTGTCTATTTCATCAATTGTATAATACATTGTTCCATTAATTGAAATTCCGTCTTTATATACTATATCTTGTGACATATAATTTACTAAATATATATTATTTATATTAGATATATTCATTTCTTTTAAGTTGCTAGGTTCTAATAAATAATATCCTGTATTTTCACCTATACCGTAAGTTATATTACCTAAAGTAATTTTATTTGTTTCTATAATTTTTTCGCCAAGATATGGGTAAAGATTTGCATCATCTTCATGTTTTAGTTGATATTCCAGTATTTTAGCTTGCAGGATTTTCATTTCGTCTAATATAACTAATGCTTTTGCTTCATCTGACATTTTATTTGTAGATAATATGATAGTTCCAACAATTATTAACATTACACTTATTGTTACACCTAACATTATTAAACTAAAGCCTTTTTTCATATATTTCCCCCTATATTTATATAAATTTTTCACATATTAAATTATCATAAAGTCTGCAATATTTATCATAATCACTTGTAGTCGTTACTGTCCAACCTAATACAAGTCTTTTTTTCTTAATATTGTCTATTTCTTTAATTTTAGCATCTTTAACATCATATGATATAAAATTTGGTTTTGTTAAAAAGTTTAATAACATATGACTTAAAAAGAATTTCTTTATTTTATTCATTTTAGAATTAGTAAACTTAGAAACTAATTGTCCTCTTATTACATCTTTTTTGTATAATTTAAACCATAATATAGATAATGGATTAAAACTTTGAATTGCATATTTACCATTATATTTATCTAATAATTTAATAATTTCTTTTTCTAATAATCCAACTTTGTTATCATATTTAATTTCAATTAAAAGTGGAACTTTTCCATCAATTAAATCTAATACTTCTTCAAATGTTGGAATATATGAATTGGTATTTAATAAATTATATTTTTTTATTTCATCATAAGTCATATATTTTATTTTTTTATTTATTCCACACATTCTAAATAAGTTATCATCATGAAATACAATAACTTTCCTCTCTTTTGTAATATGTACATCTAATTCAATTATATATCCTTTATTAATAGCATTTTCAAAAGCTTCTATTGAATTTTCTGGAACACCTTTTTCTATATCATGTAATCCTCTATGTGCAATCAAAGGATTTTTTAGAAAATCTATACTATTCATTTTCATCATTACTTTCTTCTTTATTTTCTATTTCAGTAATATTAACTTGACCTTCAATATTTTTAGTATCTAAATTTAAATCTATATTACTTTTTATTTTAGGTAATTCATCTAAAGAAGAATATCCAAATAATTTATAGAAGTTTTCAGAAACCTTATATGTAATTGGTCTACCTGGAACATCTAATCTTCCCGCTTCTTCTATTATCTCATATTCTAATAACTTATTTATTGTACCATCAGAATTAACACCACGTATTTTTTCTACACCTGCTCTAGTTATATTAGAATTATATGCAATAATTGAAATAACTTCAAACCCAGCTGAAGATATATTAGGTTTTGCTTTATTTTCAAATAATTTATATATATATTCATAATATTCTTTTTTTGTTGTTAAGCTATAGCTATCATCAATTTGTATAATTTCTATTCCTCTATTAACATATTCATTTTTCATCTCATCAATTATCTCTTTTATCTCTTTTTCTTTTTTCTCTAAAAGATTAGCTAAAACAGATAATTTAACAGGTTTTCCATAGGCAAACAACATTGCTTCAATTATATTTTTCAAATAATCACTTCCTTATTTAATTATTCTTAAAACATCACTTATCATAACATAAACAGTTAAAATTAATAATAGACTAAGTGTTATTCCAGTAGTAATTTTTTCAAATTTTTCACTAAATTGTTTTTTTCTATATCTTTCTATTGTAAATAATAGAATTTTTCCACCATCTAATATTGGAAGTGGTAATAAATTCATTATAGCTAAACTCATACTAACAGATGCTAAAATAGAAAGATATTGATATCCTTTTTCTGTTTGAGTAACTATTTCTGATACTCCTATAATTCCCATTAATTCTGCATTTTGGTTTTGTCCAGTTAATAATCTATATATACCACGTATATTTTCAAAAACAAAATCCCATGTTACAACAAAAGAATGATATACTTTTGTTCCAAAAGAATCATCTGCTGCTTTCATCATTAATCCTATATAATATTTAGAAAATTTTTCTGTTTTTATTTCTTTTGTAATAATTTCACCATTTCTATTAAACTCAAATTTAGTTATATCATCTATATCTTTATTTAATTCAACTTCTAACTCTTGATTATTTGTAACTTCTATATCATTTATTTTAATAATTTTATCTCCAACTGCTACAATATCACTATTGTTATTATTTACAACTGTATTATTATCATCAACACTAAAACCAACTGTTACATACGTATATTCATATGGTTTAACAGTATAATTTATAAGTTCATCATTCCTTTTTACAACAATACTTACATCTTCACCTTTATTACCATATATAGCTGTATCTATTTGTGATTTAGAATATATCCTTTTTCCATTAATTTTATATATTTCATCACCTACTTGTATTCCAGATGTTACTATAGGTGCACCTTCTTTCAAACTGTCCACTATATTAGTTACAAATATACCTTGAAAATATAGTGCAAAAAATGCTGCAATTATTGCAAAAATAAAGTTAACAGTAACACCTGCAAGTAATATTAAATTCTTTTGATATAAAGGTGCATTTTGAAATGAACCTTCTTTATTTTCATCATCTATATCTACATATCCACCTAGTGGAAATAATCTTAGTGAATATGTTGTACCATTTTTTTCTTTTGATAATAATTTTTTACCAAAACCAACAGAAAATTCCTTTACAGGAATTTTAAAAAACTTTGCAACAGCAAAATGTCCACCCTCGTGGATAATTACTAAAAATGCAAGTAAAAAAACTATTTTCAAAACTTGAATTAATATATTTAATATAACCAATTTATTTATCTCTCCTTATTAAATTACATAAATAGATAGAAATACGCAAAAATAACTGGTGCCACAAATAATGTTGAGTCAAATCTATCTAACATACCACCATGTCCTGGAAAAAACTTACCAAAGTCTTTAATATCAACATATCTTTTTATACTTGATGCAAATAAATCACCAATTTGAGATATTATAGAACAAATTATTGCTAAAACAATCATATGTACATATGAAATATTAGCCATAAAGAAACTGTTTAACACATATGTTAATAATCCAAAACCTATTATTCCCCCAAATATTCCACCAATACTACCTTCAATTGTTTTTTTAGGGCTAATTGAAGTAAATTTATGTTTTCCAATTAATTTTCCAACACAAAAAGCTAATATATCTGGTGCCCATGAACCTACAAATATATACCATATATATAATTTACCATTATTTAATTCATATAAATTTGTAATTGTTTCAAACATTATAATTGAATAAAATATTTGAAGTAAAGTAACTGATACATCTATAATTGAATATTTATGATGTTTAAAAGTATATATACTAAATAACAATATTAAAATTCCTGGAAGTAAAATATATACTAAAATTTCCAACATGTTAATTGGTAGCATATTCATATATTTTAAATTATTTAAAACAAATATTGCTATAACTGTTAAATAACTAACAATACTTATAGGTTTAATTTGTTTATTATTAAATGCTTTGCTCATTTCTCTTACAGCAATTAATATAAATATTGAGATTACTACATTTACCATATATATATTAGTACATAATATTACCCATGCAGTAAATGCAAATCCTAAAATAAGTGACATAATTCTTTTCGCTAACATTATTTTCCTCCAAACTTTCTATTTCTTCTTTGATATTCTTCAATTGCTTTTTCTAATTCATCTTCATTAAAATCTGGCCAATAACAATTTGTAAAATACATTTCTGCATATGATAATTGCCATGGCAAGTAATTACTAACACGTATTTGTCCACTAGTTCTTATCATTAAATCTACATCTGTTGATGTAAATAATTCTTTTGAAAAGATTTGTTCATTTATTTCATCAACATTTATCTCATTATTAATTACCTTATTTATAATATTTTTTGTTGCATTTAATATTTCTTGTCTTCCACCATAATTTAAAGCCATATTAAACTTCATTTTATTACAATTATATGTTTCTTCTTCAACTTTTATAATTGTCTTTCTCAAAAATTCTGGTAATTCTTCTTTTGTTCCCAATTGAGTAAATTTTATATCTGAATAATTTGATGTAAAAGAAGAAATAAAATCATTATATATTTTCATAAGCCAATTAACTTCTTCTTTGCTACGCTTCCAATTTTCTGTTGAGAAAGCATAAAATGTAACTTCATTAATACCTAATTTAACTGCATGTTTAATGATTTTATCTAATGCAATAACTAATTTTAAATGGCCTTTCATAGGGTCTAGGCCTTTGTTTTTAGCCCATGTTCTATTACCATCCATTATTAATGCAATATGATTAGGTAAATTATTAGTATCTATCATTATTTTCCTCCAAATTTTCTGTTTCTCTTTTGATATTCTTTAATTGCCAAATCTAGTTCATTCTCTTTAAAATCTGGCCAATAATCATCTGTAAAATACATTTCTGCATATGATAATTGCCATGGTAGAAAATTACTTACTCTAATTTCACCACTAGTTCTTATCATTAAATCTACATCTGGTGAATCATAGGTATATAGACAAGTTTCAAATATTTTTTCGTCTATATCTTCTAATTTAATTTCACCACTTTGAACTTTTTCAGTAAGCAATTTAGTTGCATGAATTATTTCATCTCTACCACCATAATTTAAAGCTATATTGAATTGAAGTCCTGTATTATTTTTTGTATTTTCTTCAATTCTTTTTATACCTTCTTGAAAAGATGGTCTAAGTCTAGTTATATCCCCAATAACTCTTATTTTAATATTATCTTTTTTATTATTTTTATCAAAATCATTTATATATTTTTCTAGTAAATCCATTAACCAATCTACTTCTTCTTTACTACGTTTCCAATTTTCTGTTGAAAAAGCATATACAGTTAAATATTTAATTCCTATTTTATTACAATATTTTGCTACTATTTCAAGTGTTTTAGCACCTTCTGTATGTCCTAATTTTCCTGGCATACCTTTTTCTTTTGCCCATCTTCTGTTTCCATCCATAATAATAGCTATATGTTTAGGTAAATTTGTACTATCAATTTGGTTCATATATTACCTCCAATTATATAGACATTATTTCTTTTTCCTTTTTCTCTAATTCTACATCAATTTGTTTAGTATATTTATCTGTTAATTTTTGAATTTCATCTTCTGCATTTCTTAAATCATCTTCTGTTATTTCAGAAGCTTTTTGTTTTTGTTTATATACGTCTATACTATCTCTTCTAATATTTCTAATTACAATTTTAGCATCTTCAGCTATTTTCTTAATATCTTTTGCTATTTCTTTTCTTCTATCTTCTGTTAATTCTGGGAATGTTAATCTAATTACATTACCATCATTTATTGGATTTATACCTATATCTGATTTTTGTATTTCTTTTTCAATTTCTTTAAGTAAGCTTTTATCCCATGGTTGAATAACTATTAATCTAGCTTCAGGAACAGAAACAGATGCCACTTGATTAATTGGTGTTGGTGTTCCATAATATTCAACATTTAATTTATTTAATATTGCAGGATTTGCTCTTCCTGCTCTAATAGCTCCCAAATTTTCAATATACACATTAAGTGATTTTTTCATTTTTTCTTCAATTTCAATATATTCTGACATAAATTTGTCTCTCCCTTCAATTTATTTTTATTCGTTTATACTATATCATTTTTTATATATAAAGTAAAGAGAAATTAATATATTTTAGAGCAATTTAATTCAAAAAAATGTTGAAATAACAGTATTTATGTTTACATAATTTGTTTAGTGTGATATAATAGAAAAGTAAAAAAATTTTTAATTTTGCTCATAAAAATTATTTTTTTGGAGGTAGACAAAATATGAAAGGTTATAATGAAAACGAATTACGGGCTTTACTTAAAGACAAAGAAAAACAATTAAAAGAATTAACACAGCAAACCGATGATGTTCTCGAAACTTTAAACATGTTAAAACATCCTTCTTCTCCTATGGCGAGTATTCCAAATGAAACAATTAAAAATTTGGAAGAAACTCTTGATATATATGAGAAAAAACGTGAAAGACTTACTCTTGTTATTAATTGCGTAAAAGATAATCTGCGTAAAATGCACAATGCTAAGATAGAATATGAAAAAATATATAAATCTAATTTTAAAGATTCAATGTTTTATCTTAAACAATTTAAAATATAAAGGAGCAAAGAATCATGTCATTAACACTTACTAACAAAGAGCGTATTGAAAAAGCAAAAAAAATTCTCGAAAACAATGATTATCTTTTTGCTCTTTCAAAATTTGAACACAAAGAAACTGTTAAATTCGGAAAATTTTTAAGAGATTATTTTATTCAACCACATGACAAATCTTTTATCTATGTCGTGTTATCTCCTAAAGAAATAACTAAAATTGAAAAAAACTTCAAAAATAAAATGGGAAATAATTATGTGTATTTTGATACAATTATTTGTCCAATTTTAGGAGATAAAGTTTTACACCGTTTTAGGTCTTCAACTTCGACCTGTTTGGTTAAATATTTTATGGATGATGAAAAAAACATTCACATTTACCAAGAATTGTATAAAGGAGTTTTAAAATGAAAACAGCTGAAATTTCAACATTATCATATTTTTCCGGCGTAAAAACAGCAATGGAAGTATTGCTTGAATTAGGAGAAATTTATTGTAAAACATTTGAAACAGATAATATTCCATTTGAATTTTTAAAACCTCTTTTTGAAGAAAGTATAAAAAATGCAAAAGATCGTATTTCTGAATACCCAAATGGTAATGGTCTCTTAAATCAATTAAATAAAAATGGAGGAAAGCTCAATGTTATACAATAAAAGCAAGTTAACTCAATTACTTGAAAAGAAGAAAAACGAAAAAGAAGAATTGCTTCTTGAAATCAATTCATCTAAAAAGCAAATATATGCAGTTTCTTCTTCTGAGGAAATTGAAGATGACTCCATATTTACCGATTTAAGAAAAGCAGAAGAAAAACTTAAAATGGTTAACTTAATAATAACTGAGGGGTCTCTTCAAATAAGAAATGTCGAAAATCTTGAAAAAAGAATTTCTGACCTTGAAGAACTTCATACAGACTTATTCAAATCTGCGTATCGTTTACTTAACACAAAAATTTAGAAAGGATAAATAATATGAAAACGATTGAAAAAGAAATACATGCTTTTATCAAGAAAAAGAAAGAAGAAAGAAAAGAACTTTTGGAACAATCAATAAAACTCAATGAACAAATACGAAATGCAACAAGCAAAGAAGAGTTTGAAAAAGCAAAAGAACGTGTACGTCAAGTAAATTCCGAGATTAATAAGATAACCTTTATAATTGATAATGTTCAGAAACAACTTAAAAATGTTGATGCAATTAAAGAAAATATAAAAAATCTCGAAACAATTTGTTCAGATATGCTTAGTTCAATTTTTTCTTTATTAAACAAATAAATTAAAAAAAGATTATAAATACATATATTGTATCTATAATCTTTTTATTTTTATTTAGCATATTCTATTGCTCTTGTTTCTCTTAAAATATTAACTTTAATTTGTCCTGGATATTCCATTTCATTTTCAATTCTTTTAACTATATCTCTTGATAATAATACCATATCACTATCAGAAATCGCTTCAGGATTTACTACTATTCTTATTTCTCTACCAGCTTGTATTGCATATGAATTTTCAACACCTTTGAATGAATTTGCTATTTCTTCTAATTGTGTTAATCTCTTAATATATGCTTCTAATGTTTCTCTTCTAGCACCAGGTCTTGAAGCAGATATAGCATCAGCAGCTTGTACAATAACAGCAATAATTGAAGTTGGTTCAACATCTCCATGATGTGCTTCTACTGCATTAATAACAACATTGTTTTCTCTATGTTTTCTTAATACATCAACACCTATTTCAACATGTGTACCTTCCATTTCATGGTCTAATGCCTTACCAATATCATGTAATAATCCTGCACGTTTTGCAAGTTTAACATCTAAACCTAATTCACCAGCCATAATACCAGCAATTTGAGCAACTTCCATTGAATGATTTAAAACATTTTGTCCATAACTTGTTCTATATTTTAGTTTACCTATTAATTTAACTAAATCTGGATCTAGGCCATGTACACCTGTTTCAAATGTAGCTCTTTCTCCCTCTTCTTTGATTGTTTCAAGAATTTCTTCTTTAGCTTTTTCAACCATTTCTTCAATTTTACCTGGATGAATTCTTCCATCTTGCATTAATTTTTCAATTGCTATTCTTGCAACTTCTCTTCTTAAAGGATCAAAACTAGATATTACGATTGCTTCTGGTGTATCATCAATTATTAAATCTATACCAGTTAATGTCTCAATAGCTTTAATATTTCTACCTTCTCTACCAATTAATCTACCTTTCATATCATCATTTGGTAAATTAACAGTAGAAACTGTTATCTCAGAAGAATGATCAGCTGCACATTTTTGTACTGCATATGTAATTAATTCTTTTGCTTTCTTATTAGCTTCGTCTTTTGCTTGTTCTGTTGTTGTTCTAATAATTGTAGCCGCTTCTTCTTTTACTTCATCTCTAACTTTTTGAAGCACCATTTCTTTTGCTTCATCTTCTGTTAATCTAGATATTTTAAATAATTCATCTAATTGTTGCTCTTTTATTTTGTCTAATTCTTTTTGTCTTTCATCTAAATCATTTTCTTTTTTCTCAATTGCTTGTTCCTTTTTCTCTAAATTATCAATTTTCCTATCTAGATTTTCTTCTTTTTGCATAAATCTTCTTTCTTGATTTTGAATTTCTTGTCTTCTTTCTTTTACTTCTCTATCAAACTCTGCTTTTTCACTTAATATTTCTTCTTTTGCTTTTAAAACTTCTTCTTTTCTAATATTATCTGAAGCTTTTTTTGCATCATCAATAATTTTTTCCGCTTCTTTTTTTGCACTTTCAAGATTTTCTTTATCTTGGTTGTCTTTAATAATTATTGTTAATATAACTGAAACTACAGCTGTAAGCAGAGAAGCAATAATTGTAACTGTTAAATTCAATTATTACACCTCCTATTAATTTTTCAATGTACAAAGTTTATTCTATTTATATTTATTTATTATATATTAAATTTAAATAAATCTACTTTTACACATATATTGTATAATTTAATAATCATAATGTCAAGACAAAAATATGATTAATTATGTAAATTTTTGTAGAAGTATGAGATATATGCTAAACAGCAGTATTTCAACTATTAGAATAATATAAAAATAACTATAAAAATTAATTGACAAATAACATAAAACTATTCTATAATGTATATACTAAAATAAGTTGGGTGACCTCATACCACAGTTGAGGACTATATAAAGTTGGGTGACCTCATACCACAGTTGAGGACTATATAAAATTTGGTGACCTCATACCACAGTTGAGGACTATAAAAGTTTGGATAGCTTTCAACTTAGCTATCCTTTTATATTATTCAGAAAGGAGGTATAATAAAATGACAAAAAAAGATTTGATTCTAATTAGAGTTGAACCTAAATATATTGATTATCTCAGACAATTTGATTCAAATGTACAATTAAATTCTGAACACTTACATAAAGAAAATAAACCATTTGTAGGTATTATCTTCAAAATCAATTTTCTTGATTATTTTATTCCCATATCATCTAATAAAAAAGTGAAACTTATTAAAATCTATAATAATTATTTATTAAATAATACAAAACCTATTGATATGTTCTTTATTGAAGAAATAATTAATAACAAAAGAAGATTACTCTCTGTTCTCAATATAAATAATATGGTTCCTATCCCTGAGATAGCTAAAATATATTTTAATATAAATGAAGATAAAGACACTTCTTTGCTTCGTAAAGAAATACTATTTTGTAACAATCACAAACAAGATATTTTTAAAAATTCTCTTAGAGTCTATAATTCTGTTATAAATCATACTTGGACTTCACTTGAAAGAAGATGTTGCAACTTCAAATTATTAGAAGAAAAATCTATCTTATATCAAAAATCATTTAAATAAATTCTATTTATCTCCAATATATTGATATTTATACTTTTTTGTATTATAATCTATCCATAAAAATATTTTACATATTTCAATAAACTATTATTTTGAAAGGATGGATTATATGTTTACTTGTGAATTCAAAAAACAATGTATTAAAGATAACAATAATCTTTTGAAACGCATTGAATTACCTAAATGTAATAAAGGTGTGTGTCATTCTGGTTGTCACAGATACAATTATTATCACACAAAACACTTTAGTCAAAGTTTAACACCTGAAGTATTAACAAAAATAAAAGAAATAGATGAAAACACAACACATAATAGTTATTTAGGGTAAAAAAACATAAAAAGGAATCGTATATTTTATATATGATTCCTTTCATCTTTATAATTCCTCTACAATAAGCATATTATTTTTTATATCAACTACTCTACCTTTTACTATTTCATTGCTTTGCTTATCTGTTTTAATTTTAGTATGTAAATAGTTTAAAGTAAATCCTTTCATATATTCATTATCTTTTTCTTCAAGTAATACTTCAACTTGTTTTCCTATGTATTTTTTTAAGTGACTAATTTCATTTGTATCACTTAAATTAAGCAATTTATCACTTCTGCTTGTTTTAATTTGTGGACTTACTTGATTATCCATTCTAGATGCAACAGTTCCCTTTCTAATTGAATATTTGAATACATGCATTTTATTTAAATTAATTTGTTTTAAAAAGTTATATGTTATTTCAAAATCTTCATCAGTTTCTCCTGGGAAGCCAACTATTATATCTGTTGTTATATTTGCTTCTGGATAATATTCTCTAATTATATTAACTATATTTTTTATTTGCTCAGTTGTATATTTTCTATTCATAGTTTTTAATGTTTTATCATTTCCAGACTGAAGCGATAAATGAAAATGTGGACAAAATTTATCTAATTTTATTAATCTTTCCATAAATTCTTTTGTTATTATAGTTGGTTCTAATGAACCTAGTCTTATACGCTTTAATCCTTCAATTCTATTAATTTTTTCTAATAAATCAATTAATGAAATATCATTATCTAAATCTTTTCCATATGAGCATACATGTATACCAGTTATTACTATTTCTTTATATCCATTATTTGCAATACTTTGCATTTCATTTATTGAATCTTCAAATGGTTTACTACGTATTTTCCCTCTTGCATATGGAATAATACAATAACTGCAGTAATTATTGCATCCATCTTGTACTTTCACAATAGCTCTTGTTTTTTCATAGAATGTAGTTAACTCTTCTGTTTCATATTTATCTTGTTTCATTATATCTGAAACAAATATTTTGTCATTTTTATCTTTTAAATATTTTTCAATATACTTTACAATTTGCTTTTTATCTTCATTTCCAAGAATTAAATCAATTTCATCTATTTTTTCAAGTTCATCTTTTCCAATTTGTGCTAAACAACCAACTGCAACGACTATTCCATTGATATTTTTCTTTTTTGCACTTCTAAGCATTTGTCTAGATTTTCTATCACTCATATTTGTTACAGTACAAGTATTTATTACATATATATCTGCTTTATCATTAAAAGAAACTATTTGGTATCCTTTATTTATAAATTGCCCAATCATTACATTAGTTTCATATTGATTCACTTTACAACCTAATGTATTAAATGCTACTTTCATTAGCTATCTCCTCTACTATTTCAAAATCTATTCTCCTTAATTGTTTACTTGCATCTTTTACCTTTACTCTAATTTTATCTCCAATTATATATTTTTTGTTTGTTCTTCTACCAATAATACACATTATATCTTCATTAAAATCATAATAGTCATCTTGCATGTCTTCATATCTAATTAATCCTTCTATTGTATTATCTAATTCAACAAACATACCAAAGCTAGTAAGTGATGAAATTACCCCATTATATTCTTCACCAATTTTATCTTGCATATATTCACATTTTTTAATATCATCAAATTCTCTTTCTGCTTTTTCTGCATTTCTTTCTAAATCTGATGATGATTTAGAATAGTCTCTTGCTTGTTTTTCAAATTTGTTTAAAATACCTTGTGACAAATTGTATCCACTTGCAATATATTCAGAAATTATTCTATGAATAAACAAATCTGGATATCTTCTTATAGGTGAAGTAAAATGGCAATAATATTTAGCAGCTAATCCAAAATGTCCTGCATTTTCTTCACAATATCTAGCAAGTTGCATACTTCTTAACAAAAGATTTGACACCATTTTTCCATTTTCTCTATCTTTTACTTTATCTAATACTTCCTGCAAAGTTTTAGGATGAATTTCGTTATTTAAACCTTTCATTTTAATATTAAAGTTATTTAGAATTTTATTTAATGTATATATTTTTTCACTATCTGGTTCTTCATGAATTCTATATATAAATGGTGCTTGCAAGAAAAAGAAAGTCTCTGCAATTGTTTCATTTGCACATAACATAAATTCTTCTATAATTTCGTCTGCAATTCCTCTTTCTCTTTTATCTATATTAATGGGTACATCATTTTCATCTAATTCTATTTTTGATTCATAAGTGTCAAATTCTATGCTTCCTCTTTTTCTTCTTTTATTTTCTAAAATATTTTTTAATTCATACATATGTGTAATCATTTCTAAAAAGTTAGTATATTCTTCATATTTAGCATTTTCTTTTTTTAATATTATATCTGTTACATCTGTATAAACACATTTTTTCTTAGAATTGATTATTGACTTAAATATTTCACTATCTACAACTTTACCATTATTATCTATTTTCATAACAATAGATAATGCACATCTATCTACACCTTCATTTAAACTACAAATACCATTAGAAAGTTCTCTTGGAAGCATAGGAAGTACTTTATTTATTAAATAAACACTAGTCCCCCTATTAATTGCTTCTTCATCTAATTTAGAACCTTCTTTAACATAATGACTAACATCTGCAATATGAACACCTAATTCATATAAACCATTATTAATTTTTTTTACACAAATTGCATCATCAATATCTTTTGTATCTGCTCCATCTATTGTAATAATATTTTCATTTCTTAAATCTCTACGTCCTCTTATATCTTCATCAGTTACAGTTTGATTTAAATTTCTAGCTTCATTTAAAACACTATCTTTAAATTCTAAATCTAAACCAAACATATTAACAACTGAAATAAAGTCTGTTTTTGGGTCACTTGCTCTACCTAATACTTCAATAATTGTTCCTTCAGATTTTCTTCCATCTTCTGACCATTTATCTATTCTAACAATAACCTTATCTCCATTTTTAGCATTTCCTGAGCATTTTTTAGGTATAAATATATCTTTTTCAATTTTAATATCGTCTGGTATAACAAAACCAAAATTTTTAGATGCTTCATATCTACCAATAATTTCATTAGACTTTCTTTTAGCAATATCTATAATTACTGCTTCTGCTTTTTTTTCTAATGTTTTAGGTATAGTAATTTTAGCTATAACTATATCTCCATTTAATGCACCATTTATATTATCTTTTGAAACATAAACATCATCTTCTTCATCTGGCATGTCAATAAATCCAAACCCTTTTGAACTTGCTCTAAATGTTCCTGATATATATCCTTGAGATTTTACACTTATATATTTGTTTTTTTTAGTTATAATTATTAAACCTTCTTCTTTTAATTCATTTAATATATTTTCAATATTTCTTTTTTCTTCACTTGGCACACAAAGCGCATACATAATTTCTTTTAAATTCATTGATGTATAATTATCTGAATTAATAAAATTCAATAAAAGTTGTTTTTTATCTTCCATTTTTCCTCCAATTTATTGTAAACATTTTTATTTCCTTTATTATTATACCACTATATGAAAAATATATCAATTTAAAACTACAAAGAAAAAACTAGGAAATTAGTAATAAACTAATTTTCTAGTCTTGATTTTTCATCATAAAATTTATTTAATAAATTCTCTAACAACACTCATTAATGTTTCATTATCTGTTGATACTAGATATATTAAATAGCCTTTTCTTTCAACTGATTTAATGTTTTCTAATAATTGATATTGAGGTGCACTTAGTTTTGACCATGAATTTGTATATGTCTTAATAAAATTATTAATTTGAGTCTTAACTTCGTCTTTATTTTCTTCACTTGGTTTAACAATAATATACATATCTACGTCAAATTTGCCTGATGCAACTCTTACCACATAATCTTCAAGTAAAGAAATATCTATTCCTATTATTCCTTCAATCTCTTCATCAGATAATGTTATCATTTCTGGTAATATATTTTCATTTTTATTATTTGTTGTAACTTCAATTCTGCTTTGCAAATTAGATAAATTTTCACTTGTACCTGATATATCTATATCTGTTTCTTCTTCATCAATTTCTAATTCATTATCAACTTCAGGTTCAACAACTGTTCCAGTTTGTTCATTATCTTCACCAATAATAACTTCCACTTCATCAGGATTTGTTACATTATTATCATTATTAGTTATTGGAGTAGTGTTTTCCGGGTCAATAACCTCATTATTATTTTTACTATTAACTATACTAACAATTACCACAAGAGTTATAACAATTACGACAATAGAAATAATTATAAACTGTTTTTTAGAAATTTCATTATCCATTTTTTTCTCTCCTTTCTTTCATTTTTTTAATTTTTATTCTTCTTATTTCTTGTATTCTATTGTGTCTACTACCTAAAAACATAATAAATGGTGTTAATAATACATAGATTTCACTAGGTATATCTTTTGCACATAATATATCAAACCAATTAAAAATATAACTATGTATTACTAATACTATATTTTTTACTCTATTAATAAAATCTATAAGGAAGAAATTGTCTTTTGATTCATTATAAAAAATTGTAGAAATAATATATACAATAAATAAACTTACATATATCCCAAAACAAGAAATATATTTATTACTTCCTTTCTTTTTTCTTGCAGATAAATATCCTAAAATATATAGCATTACAAATATTACTAATGTTATAAATATACCAAAAAATATTTTATATCCATTATTAACATTTTTATCAAAAAAGTATAAACTGGCACTTAATAATAATCCAAAAGCTAATATTATAAAATATGCTATTAAATCTAAATAAAATCTATTAAAAAGTGTTCTTTTTAATTTTTCTTTAAATGGTATTTCATTATTAATTTGTTTCATAATTATTTTCCTTTCTTAAAATATCTAAAACTTTATTAAACTCATCTGGCAGATTACTATCAAATTCAATATATTCCTTTGATGTAGGATGAATAAATCCTAAAATTTTTGCATGTAACATTTGTCCAACTATTCCAAATGGATTCTTGCCATTCGAATATACTGTATCACCAATTAGAGGATACCCTATTTGTGACATATGTACTCTTATTTGATGTGTTCTTCCTGTTTCTAATTTCAATTCAACTAATGTATATTTATCAAATCTTTCTATAACTTTAAAATGTGTTACTGCACGTTTTCCATTTATATCAGCAGCCATCTTTTTTCTATCCTTTTTGCTTCTGGCAATTGGCATGTCTATCGTACCTTCATCATTAGGTAATACCCCTCTAACAAGCGCAATATATATTCTATTTATAGAATGATTTTTAAATTGCTCAGCTAAATTATTGTGTGTTTCATCATTTTTAGCTATTACTAATATACCAGAAGTATCTTTATCTATTCTATGAACAATTCCAGGTCTAATTATACCATTAATACCTGACAAACTGTCTTTACAATGTGCAAGAATGGCATTTACCAAAGTATTATCTTCGTTACCATTTGCTGGATGTACAACCATTCCTTTCTCTTTATTTACAACAATAACATCTTTGTCTTCATAGACTATATTAATAGGTATATCTTGTGGAATTATTTCTAATTCTTTTTTTTCTGGAATATTAATTTCTATTTTATCACCAAAACATACTTTATATGATGGTTTTATTTGTTTTTCATTAACTAAAATATTTCCTTCTTCTATTAATATTTGTACATAATTTCTAGTTATACTTTCTATATTTTCTGATATATATTTATCTATTCTAATATTACTTTCTTTTACTTCCAAAACCATTTCTTTTTTCCTTTTTTCTCTATACTGTTTAAATCCATTCTATTAAATGCATCATTGTTAACTTTTAATAAATAAAATACAACTGTTAAAAATAATCCAACTGCTATACATATATCTGCTAAATTAAACGATATATCTTGTAATAATAGTGGTATACTCATATATGTTATAACATATCCTCTTATTATTCTATCAATTATATTACTAATTAAACCAAACAAAACTAATATAAATGGGATATAGTTATTCTTATTTTTAACACGCTGTGCAAATTGTGTTAAAAACCAAAAAGCAAATATTGCTGCTATAACAATTGATATAATTATATATATCACATTAAAATCTTTACCAAATATTGTTGCATATTTAGGAACAAATTTTAAATTAACAAAAAAGAATTCAATAGTCTGTGCATCTGCCAATCCCATAATAGCTACATTCTTCAAAATTTGGTCAACAACAATTAATATAATTCCAATTATTAATAGTATTATCATAAAACCTCCATTGTATATTTTTTTATCAATAAAATTATATATAACTTGTTTCAACAATGCAATAGAAAAATAAAAAAATATAGAGTAAAAATGTTATAAATATTACTCTATATTTTAATAATTTTATTTTAAAAGCTCATTAACTAAAATATCTCCACCAGCATGTAATATAATTATCTTTTGTTTAAGTTTTCTGCTTAATTGATCTACAGTCATATTATCTAGAAAAATGTCCTCATCATCTTTTAACATTACATCACAAATATATGTTATTTCACCTAAATTTTTATCTTTTAATTGATTATATATATCATTTCCTGTTAATAATCCTGTTACTGTAATGTTTTCACCGAAAAAATCATTTTCAATATCATATACATGAATTCTTATTCCAAATTCTTTTGTTAAGATATCTACACATTTTTGAATATATGGTTTAATAAGTTTACCACATATAAGTGATATTTCTTTATTTGATTTGATATTATATTTCTTAGCTTCATTAACCGCACAATTGAATTCATCTAAAAACAATGTAACCATACCTACTCCGTTTTCAAGTTGTGGAAATTGTTCATATTCATCATAATTAGGCAACTCTGTTTCAGATTTTAAATAAAACTCATCAGAAAGATAAACAATATTGCAACCTAATTCTTTTTTAAACTCTTTTTGCACTTTTTCTATATCTATAATAGTTTGTTTCATTTCTTCTTTTGTAAATGGTCTTAATGGATATAATTTATCTCTATATTTACTTAGGCCAACAGGTACTATAGATACACTTTGCATATATGGATAGAATTTAGCTAAATCTTTTACTGTTTTAATTAATTCTTCTTTATCATTTAACCCTGGGCAAAGAACTATTTGACCATTCATAAATATTTCATTATCATAAAGCTTTTGCATATATGTAATAACATTATCAGCATTTTTGTTATTAAGCATTTTTTTTCTTAATTCTATATTAGTTGTATGTACAGATATATTTATTGGTGACATTCTATATTTAATAATTCTATCTATATCTTCATTTTTGCAATTTGAAAATGTTACATAATTTCCTGTTAAAAAAGATAATCTATAATCATCATCTTTAAAAATTAATGTTTTTCTCATATTATCTGGTAATTGGTCCATAAAACAAAAAACACATTTATTCATACATCTTTTAGGTTCATCAATTAACTCATTTTCAAATACAAGTCCTATATCTTCATATATCTCTTTTTCTATTTCATATTCAATTATTTCATCATTATGTAATATCTCAATAGTTACAAATTCATCAGACATATGATACTTATAATCTAGCACATCTACTATTTCTTCACCATTTACAGATAATAAATAATCATTTGGATAAATCTCTAATTCATCTGCTATACTATTTTTTATTACATTTTTTATTAATATTTTTTTCATAATTACTCCTCTAATATATTTTACCAAACTTAATAGTTTTTTACAATAATTTTATATATAAAAACAGATAGTAAATTAAATTACTATCTGTTATAATTCTTAGTCTTCTACAATTTCTTTAATTCTATTAAATAATTTATTGACTGGAGCATTTTTTACAATTCTAGCAAATAAGTATATGTCTTTTGGAGATCCATACTGCATAATAGCATTAGCTAATTTGCTAATTGTAGCCCCACTAACATGAGTTGCAAAATCTTTTATATATTTTGGATCTTTTGATGCAATAACTGCATCTTCCAATTTTTCAATAGGTGGATTATTTACAATTTGTGCAAAACTAATCAACTGATTTAAATCACCTA
Source organism: Clostridiales bacterium (assembly GCA_015056545.1). Taxonomy (GTDB): domain Bacteria; phylum Bacillota; class Clostridia; order TANB77; family SIG350; genus SIG350. The sequence goes on from SVGE01000001.1 coordinate 125,479, forward strand.
ACTCGATTAAAACATCAGCCAGTTTTTCTATAAGATCTCCTTCCGCATATCTGCAAAACATCCGAATATTATATGGCTTTTTAGTAGCAATAATTGCATCTGCTAATTTGTTTTTTGGAGCATTTGCTACTTTTCTTGCAAATTCATATATATATTCTGGGTTTCCATCTTCAATAACTACATTAGCAAGTTCCTCAGTTTTTATATTAGGATGTACACTTGCAAACTTACATGCAAATTTAGCACTTTTAATTTTAATAAGTCCCTCTGCAACCTTTTCCAAATCTATATGTGGAATTCCAGCAAAATCATATACACATTCCGCATCACCAATTTCAATAACAGCTTCCAAAAGCTTATTGTTATCTACTTCATCATATGAATATGATGCTATTTCATAAATCCATTCAATTTGTTTTGTTTCAATAAGTGCATCTACTAGTTTGTTTATTACTATATGAATTCCAATTTCACTTACACCATCAAAGTCAATTATATTAGAAATAACCTCACTGATAAGCTCCCCATCTTTTGCTTGAACAATTATATCAACAAACTTATCTATTGGTAAATTCTCAACATTTCTTGCAAAAAGATAAATAAACTCATCATTTCCCGTTTTTATAATTGCATCAGAAAGCTCTCCTATAGGTACACCTTCATACAAAGAAAATTCATATATAAGTTCAGGATTATTAGTGCTAATAACTTCTTGAGCTAATTTATTAAGAACACTCTCTATTGTAGGAAATATTTCTTTTACCTTTTTTGATTTAACAACTTCTTGTGCAATTTCTTTAACAATATCTGGTTCTTCAAATACTATTCTATCAATATAGAAATCACACAGCTTTTTTCCTTCTACAATACTTTTAGCTATTTGCTTAACTAACATTTCTTGAACATCACTCTTAAACATACTTTCTCCTCCTTAAAATAAAGTTAGATTAAAATAAATATTTATTTTGGGTTATTTTATCACAGTTAATATATTTATGTCAAATAAAAACTCTGATAATTAAATCAGAGTTTTTATAATTTATCTTCTTATAGAACTGAAAAATATTTATCTCCCTTAATTTCAACTAAAACAGAATCAAGTAACTCATTAAGAAGATTAAGAACATCTTCTTTATTTCCACCAACTTTTTCAAAAAGTTCAGAAAAAGTAAGTCCTTGATCATTTTCAATAAGAGTATCCAGGATTTTTCTCTTTAGAGTTTGCATTTTCTTTGTTTTTTTCATAATATTTACCTCTTCAATATTATTGTGCTTCAATTAATTTGGCTAAAATTGCTTTCTCGATTTTATCTATAGGAGCATTTTTTATCTCATTTGCAAATTTATACATCCAATAAACTTCTCCTGCTTTTATAACAGCATCAGCATATTTTTCAACATTTATTCCCATAACCGCTTTTGCGTATAAAAAAATATATGTAGGATTTCCGATATGAATTAAAGCATTCCCCAATCTTTCCAAAGGAACATACTTTACAGTTGTTGCAAATTCATATATAGCTTTTGCATCTCCTGTTTGAATAATACCTGTAATTAACTTATTTATTGGAACGTTTCTTATATTTTGTGCAAATTCAATAATATCTTCTACACCTAAAGTAATAACTTTTTCAGCAATTTGATTCATATGTTTTTTTGAAAGTTTCAAATCGCTTTCATTTATAATGGAAAAATAGTTTCGTTTAATAATACCTTCTACTATTTTATCTTTTGATAAACCCTTTACTTCTTTTACAAATCTGTCAAACCAGTAATCATTTCCTTTTTCAACAACAGTATCAAACAAAACATTTATATCTGCACCTTCAATATCTGTTGCAAAATGTAAACACATATCTACATCATCTAATTTTGCAATAGCATTACAAAGTTTTATTTTATCCGATTCTTTTACTCTGTCTGCAAGATGATATATATCTAATGCCCTATTTGCTTTTATAACAGCATCTTCTATTTTACTTAGAGAAACTCCGTTAATATTACTGTTAGCAAGATCTGCAATATAATATTTATTATTTGTTTTAAGAAGTGCGTCTACAAGTTTATTTAAAATTTCTTGTCTATTATCTTTTGCATCAAATATATTGGTTTCTTCTTTAAAGGTATTATAAATAAAATTGTATATGTGTTCAGCTTCACTATACTCAACAAGAATATCTACAAATTTATTTACTTTTAATCCTGACATAATCGATGATGCAAAGCTACATACATATTTGTAGTCTTTAGTATGGATAATTGCATCAGAAAGCTCATCAATTGCTACAAAATCTGCATTAGTAGCAAAATGATATATATACTTTGCATTATTAGTTGCAATAACATGTTTCGCTATCGCTGTAACAATACTTCTTGTTGTTGGAAATTTTTCTTCTACCTTCGGATTTTCTTCATATTTTTCCTGCATTACTTTTGTAATATCATATTCATTGATTTCTCCAGAACTTGTTAAGAGTTTAATGTAAAAATCATTTAACGATTTTTCATTAATCAATGCTTCAACAATTTCATTTACTAACCGTTCTTTTATTCCTTTTTCTTTCATTTACTATCTCCTCCATTTATAATAAACTTTAGTAATTAAAATATTTAATTTTTCTAATTTTATCACAGTTAATATATTTATGTCAACAAAAATAAAAAGCTATATAAATATAATTCATATAGCTTAACATTTTTTTACATTTCTACTGCTGGTCTTGATGGCATTGTTGTTTCTTCTACATCCCCTTGTATTTCAGTTGAAGTATCTTCAACAATAATATTATTGTTTTCTATTTGTTCATTTGATGTATTTACTTCAGTTTCATCTTGTGTTGTATTTTCTTGATTATCTATATTATTTGGTTCATCATCTTTATAATCTACTGGGTTTTGCATTTCATAGTTTTTATTAATAGCTTTAACAATATTGTAGTAATCTGTATTTAATATTGTTTTAGCTAATATAGTAAATCCCGCTAATACTAAACTAATTATTAATAACATTTTTTTTGTTCTTTCTTTCATATTTTCACCTTTTCCTTAATAATTTATTATTATATAATTATTATACATTATATAAACACACATTTCAATTTATAAAGTTAAAAATTTTTAAATAATTTTTTAAAAATATGTTTCATTATTAAAAAGTATATGATACAATTTGATTGAATTAATTTGGGAGGTACAAATGATAAATAATATAGAAACTTTTGTATTATATCATCCTTATACAATTACAGGCCTATATGTTTTTTTAGGTGTAATTTTAGGTTTTAGTATTCAATACTTTATTAAAATATTAGCTGCTATAATATCTAAAGTTAGCAACAAAAATATTACTAAATCTGTAATAAAAGTTATTAAGAACTACCCTATTATATTTTTTACTTTTTGGGGAATTTATAGGGCTATAATGAGAGTAATTGGTACAGGAGCAATATACAATGGATTAAAAAAATTTAATTTAATATTTAGTACATATATCTTATGTATAATTATATTAAGAACAATATTAGAAATAATAAGAATTAAAACAAATAAAAAAGATTCTTCTATTTCTTCTACATCAATAATTGAAAATATTGTAAGAGCAATTGGAGTTATAGTAATTATATTTATAATTTTAACTGAATTAGATATACCTATTACACCAATATTAACAGCTTTAGGAGTTGGTGGTATTGCTGTAGCACTTGCATTTCAGGATATATTATCTAACTTGTTTTCTGGTATATTTGTTATTGCTTCATCTCAAATAAGACCAGGTGACTTCGTAAAAATTGATGCAACTGTAGAAGGATTTATTGCAGATATATCTTGGAGAAATACAACCATTAGAGACTGGAAAGGAAATTATACATATGTTCCTAATTCTAAAATAGCAAATGCCACTATTGTAAATTGTATGCATCCAAATAATGAAACAAATTTTGTTGTTCCATTTTCTGTTTCATATGATAGTGATTTAAGCTTTGTTGAAAATATAGTTACAGAAGAAGCATTAAAGCTGCAACAAACACATTTAGGTGCTGTAAAAACACATATTCCTGTAATGAGAGTTAATAGTTTTGGTAATTCAGCAATTGATTGTAAAGTTGTTTTAAGAGCATGTACTTTTTCTGATCAATATTCATTAAGTTCAGATTTTATTAAAATATTACATGAAAGATTTAAACAAGAAGGAATTGATATTCCTTTCCCTATTACAACACTTAAAACATATGATAATTCACCAATTGGTATTGCTCCATCAGGTACATTAAATATTTTAAATGAAGCTTTAAAAATAAATGAACAAAATACTTCAAATGAAATAAATAATTAATAAATTTCAAATAGGAAACTGTAAATTACATTTTCCTATTTTTATATACATATTTTACATATTTATTTTAATTTAGCACAAAATATATTTAGGTGAAATTATGAATAAAAAAATATTTAAAATACATTATTTAAGAAACATATTATTACTTATTTGTATACTTTTTATTTTAACAGGTTGCGGAGATAAGCAGACAAATGATATTTCATATAATGTAGAAAATCAAAATTATGAAAATAATGCTACTTCTTATACGAATGAAATTGAGCTTCCTAAACAAGAAGTTGCTTCATTTTATACAAACATTTATGATAAAACTGAAAATAGGATGAATAACCTTAGAGTTGCTGCTAATAATCTAAGCAATACTGTAATTAAATCTGGTGAAATATTTTCTTTTAATGAAACAATGGGACCTTCAAATAAAGAAAAGGGATATAAGGAAGCTAAAATATTTGATGCAGAAGGTAATGTAATAGAAGGATATGGTGGAGGTATATGTCAAATAAGTTCTACATTATATAATGCAGCATTAGAATTAAACTTAGAGATAATAGAAAGGCATGCACATAGTAGAAAAGTGCAATATGTTGAAGAAGGAAAAGATGCAGCTATTAGTTATAATAGGCTTGATTTGAAATTTAAAAATTCTCTTGATTATGATTTAACTATTGAATGCAAAGTTGATGAAAATAAAGTATATATATCACTTTTGGGTAATAGAAAATAAAGCATAGTATTTAAACTTACTATGCTTTTTACTTAATATATTTATATAACTTTTATATTATTTATAACAGATATATTCTTTTCAATCGAAGATAATCTGTACCATTTTTCAAATTCATTTTTTACTATTTCATATTTTTGTGTTTCAAACATTAATTCTTTTATTTTGTTTAAATACTCATATTCATCTGGGGTAATTATTTTTTCTAAAAGAATAATTTCATATCCTTGCGTTGTTTCTATAACTGTACTATTCTTTCCTATTTGAAGTGTTTTAGCTACTTCTTCAATTTTTTTATTTTCAGCATTACCATCAATATATACATATTCATCCCCAGGTTTATATGTTGAAATAACATCAGAATATTCAAGAGCTAATTCATTAAAACTTTCACCATTATTTAATTTTTCTAAAACAGTATTAGCCTTCAAATATATTTCTTCTTTTTGTTCTGGAGTATATTTATCTGCTAAAGTATCTTTTTCTTTAGTACTAAATATCATTCTTTTTACAATATATATTGAACCATTACCTAAATCTTCTACATATGCTTTAGCTTCACTATTCGTAATTATCATATTATCTGTTAAATAATTAGATAATATTGTAAATCTTTCTTCTTTAATTAAATAATCAATATATTGCTGTTCTGTAATAGCTATTTTATCTATTAATTTTTTAACATTAGCATCATTTTTTACTTTTAATGTTATTTCATCAACTTTTTCTTGTGATATATTTACACCAAACTCTATACATTTTTGTTCACATATAATATTTCTAATAATTAATTTAATTGTTTCTTCTCTTAAATATTGCTCTGCATTCATTCCATATAGTTCGGAAGTCCATAATTTATCTGTATTACCTCTTTTTTCAATATATTCTTCTTCTATATTGTTTTTTATAATTTTAGCAAAAATATTAAATTCATCTACTTCCACAGATATTCCATCAACAGTTAATACATACTGATTTGTTTTTGTATCTATCATAAACAATGTTACTAATGTTACACACATTAAGATAAAAAATATTGTTACATAAATTATCTTTTGTTTCTTTTTCATATATTTCTCCTAATTAAAAATCTATTTATTCCTATACTATATTAAGAATAACATTCCTTGCTTAACTTTTCAACCTTTTTTATATTAATTTATTGATTATTTTTTGTTTATTATTTTAAGCCTCATTTGTCGAATTTTGCGATGAAAAGTTTTCTTTTTTGTCATTTTGGTATTTACTTATATTTTTTTATTATATACTTGTTCTTGATAAAGGATATGAAACCAGGAGCGGTTAGCCTCTATTTTTTAAGGTACCACCCTTAAATGAAAGGAGGCGATTTGTATGGTAGAGTTAGATTACATAACATTCTTTTCTTTAATTTTTTTACTAGCTTTTATCATAAAGCAAAAAATAAAAAAATAATCCGCCCTGTTTAATTTAGCCCTAGACAGGAGATTATTTTCTTATAAGAGGCTAAACCGCTTTTGCGGAATATCCTTTATCTATTTTTATTTTACGATATTTTAATTCATATGTCAATAATTTTAGCTATTTTTAATTAGCTAAGTATTTGTAAAAAATCTTTAACTATATCTAATATATATTCTTGTTCATTACTCTTTAATCTTTTTATAATCATATTATTTTCAATTGAAATTTCAAGTCGGTATTTATCTACTAGTTTAACAATATTATCTCCATTAATGTTATTGTTTTCTCCTATTTTAAAAATCAGCTTATTTTGTTTTTGAGATATTTCAAATATACCTAATTTTCTACAAATATTTTTTATTTTAGCAATTTCAATTAAATTTTCTACTTCTATAGGAATACTTCCATATCTATCTACCATTTCATCAATTATTTCTAAAATATGCTCATTTTCTGTACATAATGCAATATTCTGGTATACTTCAATTTTTTGATTTTGATTTTCTATATATGTGTCTGGTATATATGCAGATATTTTTAAATCTATTTGAATTTCAATATCTTCATATACTGTTTCACCTTTTAATACTTTAACTGCATCATCTAATAATTTACAATACATTTCATACCCTATTGCTTCCATATGTCCATGTTGCTCTGAACCTAAAATATTACCAGCTCCTCTTATTTCTAAATCTCTAAGAGCAATTTTAAATCCTGAACCAAATTCAGTAAATTCTTTTATTGCTTTTAAACGTTTTTCAGAATTCTCAGATAATAGTTTATTTTTTCTATATGTTATATATGCATATGCTTGTTTGTCTTTTCTACCTACTCTACCACGTATTTGATAAAGCTGTGCTAATCCCATCTTATCTGCATTTTCAATAATCATAGTATTAGCATTTGGAATATCTAATCCTGTTTCTACAATTGTAGTACATACTAAAACATCTATTTTCTTTTCACTAAAATCATACATAATATTTTCAAGCTCATTACCTGACATTTGTCCATGTGCAAATTCTACAACCGCATTTGGTACTAGTTTTTGTATTTCAATTGCTTTTTCTTCAATATCCTCTACTTTATTATATAAATAAAATACTTGACCATTTCTTTCTAATTCTCTAATTAATGCATCTTGTATTAAATATTTGTCATATTCAAGCACATATGTCTGTACAGGTTTCCTATTATGTGGTGGATCATATATAACACTCATGTCTCTAATACCTACAATTGACATATGAAGGGTTCTAGGAATTGGTGTTGCAGTCATAGATAATACATCAATATCTTTTTTTAGTTCTTTTATTTTTTCCTTATGTGTAACACCAAATCTATGCTCTTCATCAATAATTAAAAAACCTAAATTTTTAAATTCAACATCTTTTTGAATTAATCTATGTGTTCCAATAACTATATCTAATTCACCTAATTTTAATTTATTAATTATATCTTGTTGCTCTTTTCTTGTCTTAAACCTATTAAGTACTTCTACTCTAATTCCATATTCTTTCATTCTTGAATTAAAAGTTTCATATTGTTGTTTAGCAAGTACTGTTGTAGGCACTAGATATGCAACTTGCTTTCCACTCATTACTGCTTTAAATGCTGCTCTTATTGCAACTTCTGTTTTACCATAACCAACATCACCACAAAGTAATCTTTCCATAGGTCTTTGTTTTTCCATATCTTGTTTAACTTCATTTATACAACGTATTTGATCATCTGTTTCTTGATATGGGAAATCATCTTCAAACTGTTTTTGCCAATCTGTATCTGGAAGAAATGCAAAACCTTTTGAATTTTGTCTTTGTGCATATAGTTCAACTAATTTCCTAGCAACATCTTCAATACTTTTCTTAGCTTTATTTTTAGCTTTTGCCCAATCTTTTGATCCTAATTTATTAAGTTTAGGAACACCATCATTTAATGCAACATATTTTCTAATTACATCTAATTGAACTGTTGGAACATAAAGCATATCATTATTTTGATATTTAATTTTAACATAATCTTTTTTAACACCATTTACATCAATTGTATTAATACCAATAAACTGACCAATACCATATGTAACATGTACAACATAATCATTTGGCGATAAATCTGCTAAAACAACTTTTTTTGCATCTTTAAACACAGAAGATTTATATTGTCTTTTTTTAGGTATATTTTCTTCATTACTATCACTTAATACTAATAATTTTAAGTCTCTATATTCATAACTATTAGTATTATATCCAATAGTTATATATATTTTATTTTCATCTAATTTATCTATAAAATCTATTGAATTATATTGTTTTACATTTAATTCTAAATCTACAAATTCTTTGTAGATATTGCTTGCTTTAACTTTATTTTGAAGTAATATTAAGATCGATTTTCCTTTTCTATATTCTTTTTCCACTTCCTGAATAAATATATCCATTGAATCACGAAAAAAGTTAACCTCCCTACAATTAAAACTGTATTCTTTTCTTTTTGCAGGCATATTTATATCTAAAGTGTTTTTTTCTAATCTATTTAGATATATTAATTTTTTCTTTTCTAATATATTAGTAATATATGATAAATCTAATAATTGATAAAAATAATCTGGTACAAATTTACCTTTTTCTATTATACTTTTAATTACTTCACCATTTTCAAAAATACTATTATTAATTCTTTGTACTACTCGTTCTGGTTCATCAACAAATATTAACATATCTTCTGGTAAATATTCAATTACACTATATGTTTTTTCATACATACAAGAAAAATATTTATCTATTTTATTCAAGTAATTACCATTTTCTATCTCTTCAATATCTGATTCAATCTTTTCCGCTTCTTTTACTGTTAATTTAGTTTTATTTAAATTTTTGATATTTAATATAAATTTATTTACAAAACTTTCATCTAAAATATATTCTTCACATGGATATATCTTAACTTCATTTAACATTTCTACTGATAATTGGTTAATTACATTAAATGTTCTAATAGAGTCAATTTCATCGCCCCATAGTTCAATTCTAATACCAGTTTCTAAATTATTTGGATATACATCAATTATTCCTCCTCTAATACAAAACTGTCCTTTACCTTCAACCATTTCAACTCTTTCATAACCACTTCTTATTAATATACTTTTTATATTTTCTATATTAACTTCTTCACCTTGTTTTAAATAAAGTATACTTGTTTGATAATACTTTTTATCTATAACTGGCACAATAACTGCATCTGCTGTAGTAATAAGTATTTTAACTTCATTGTTTGCTAATTTAGATAAAACATAGGCCCTATTTCTTATATTCTCCTTACTTCCTGCCTCATAATCATAAACACTTACTTCTTTTTTCCCTAAAAACATAATTTTTTCATTAGTTATTTGTTTTAAGTCTTTAACTAAATTTTTAGCAGATATTTCATTTTGAGTAATTACACAAAAAGGCCTTTCATCTGTATAATGTGATGTTGAATATATAAAATGAGATTTTTGAGCATCAGAAAATCCATTTAATCCTATTGGATAAATGCTTTTCTTTACATTATTAATATATTCAATATATTTATTCAATTTTGGTAATCTTTCAATAATTGGATTCATTTTTTCTCCTTATCAATAAAATATTTAAACATAGCAAAATCCTTGCTTTTTTATTAGCAAGGGTATTACTTTTATTTTTGTTTCCATTTAATATATATTTCGCAATTATTTTTACTTTCATTATCTTGATTTATATAATACATATATTCAGTATCTGATATTTTTTTCATACAAATATTATATTTATCTGTATATAGTAATTGCTTAATATATTTAACACTATATTTCTCTAACATATGTGTATCTAAAAAATTACTATCCATAGATTCAATAGCTAATCTTATATATTTTTTGTTATTCATATGCCAATTAGTATCAACATCTTTATAATATACAGTTTGTTTAGTTATTTTATCATATTGTTTATCATCTTCAAAATGAATAAACCCTTCATCAGATATATCTCCAACTGTATAATATAACTTCATTGTTTCTTCATCAATTTTTATAGGTCTTTTTCTAGAAGTGGAATACATTATCCACTTACTATTAGCATTTGCAATAAGTTTATTATCTTTATTATATACTTCATATTTTCTATATGCATATAATCCTTTATTTCCGCAAGACCATGTTCTTACAGTAATATATTCATCTAATTTTGGCAAATCATAAATATTTACACATTTTTCAATAAGTATCCATACAAACTCTTTTTCCATCATATATTGCACACTACAACCAGTTACTTCTCCATGCATAGATGATGCTTCTTGCATATAATCTATAATACTATTTGGATTTGCATAACCAGTTTTGTCTATATCTAAATATTTAATTACATATTTATCTTCAAATTTTTCTATCATATTACTTTTTAGGTATATACCTAATTTCCTCCTTTGCTATTTAAGATTTATAGTTATATCCATTGTTGTTCCAGAATCTAATTCAGAAGCAATATTTAAAGAATCTACATTTTCTTGTATAATTCCAAAACCTCTTCCTAAACCGTATCCTTTTTGTTTAATTTCTTCATCTGCTGTTGTATAACCATCAACAAATGCCATACCAATATTCTCAATACCTGGTCCTTTGTCTTTAAATCTTGCTTTTAAAATATTATCTTCAAGTATAACTTTTATTTCACCTGATTGAGCATAAAGTTTAATATTTTTTTCTGCTTCAAATACAACTTTCTTTATTCTCTCTAAAATACTTTCATCAATCTGATATTCACTTAACATATCCATAATGTGTCTTGTTGCTAATCCTATATTATCTTTAGTATCAATTATCTCATTATATATTAAAGTTTCCATTTCTTTCTCCTTAATCTATTATACTTTTTTTCGAATATTTGTATTATATCATTTTTTTTATAAAAAGTATATAATTTATTTAAAAATAAATCTTCCTTTAAGTTTTAAAAATTGAATAATGTAGTTTTTTGTGATATAATAACTTCGGTCAAAAAATATATATTTAATTTTTTAATATTTTATTAAAGGAGGAACATTAAAATATGAATGAGAAAAAAATAACAAAGATTGTCCTTACAGGTGGTCCATGTGCTGGTAAAACAACTGCATTATCTCGGATACAAAATTCATTTTCTAAACTTGGATACTATGTAATATTTGTTCCAGAAGCTGCAACTGAATTAATAACTGCAGGTATATCTCCCACTACTTTAAAAACTAATATGATTTTTCAAAAGTTTTTAATGAAATTGCAATTAGAACATGAAAAATTATATTATGAAGCAGCTAAATATGTTGAAGGATTTGATAAAATTTTACTTGTTTGTGACAGAGGTCTTATGGATAGTAAGGCATATATGATAGAGGGTGATTTTTATCAGGCACTTGCACATCTTTATCTTCACATAACAGAAGCAAGAGATGAATATGATGCAGTTTTTCATTTAGTTACTGCTGCTAAAGGTGCTGAAGAGTTTTATACTTTAAGTAATAATAAAGCAAGAACTGAATCTATTGACAAAGCAAGATATTTAGATAATAAGCTTATATCTACTTGGACAGGTCACCCACATCTTCGAGTAATAGATAATTCAACTGATTTTGAAAATAAAATGAAAAGATTAATATGTGAAATCTCTTCATTTTTGGGTGAGCCTCAGCCATATGAAATTGAAAGAAAATTTTTAATTTCATATCCTAATATTTCTATCCTTGAAAACAATTCAAATTGCAGACGTATTGAAATAATTCAAACATATTTAAAATCAGATAATGAGGATGAAATAAGAGTACGTCAACGTGGTGAAAACGGTCATTATATTTATTATAAAACCATAAAAAGAAAAGTTACAGACACCAAAAGAATTGAACTCGAAGAAAGACTTTCAAAAGATGAATATCTTACACTATTAATGGATGCAGATACGAATAAAAGACAAATACGAAAAACAAGGTATTGTCTTACTTTTGAAAATCAGTATTTTGAAATTGATATTTATCCATTTTGGAACGATAAAGCTATAATTGAAATTGAGCTAAGCAATGAAAATGAAAAAATAGTTTTCCCTGAATGGGTAGAAATTATAAAAGAAGTTACTGATGATGATAATTATAAAAATGCATCTTTAGCTAAAATTAATTAGTATTTTAAAATAAAAACTCTTGAGTCTATATATTGATTCAAGAGTTTTTATTTTAAATTTAATTATTTCAATATGTTTTTTTCATTTTTATTTCTTTAATTTTGGCATGTATAAAATAAGGCACATTAAATATACATGCCATACCAGCACCTGCCATCAGATTAAATATAAACTGACTTTGAATTTTAAATAATAGTATACCTGATATTATTGTTATAACCAAAAAAGTTAAAACAATTCTTTTAAATCCTTCTACCCTTATTTCACAAAGCTTTAATTCTAATTCGCGTTCCATATTAAACATCCTCTCATAAAATTTTTAAAAGATTATATTATATTAATTTTTATGATATTATAACATCTTTTAAATTAACTTTCAACTATTTATAATTTCATTTTCAATATTAATTAACCTGTTATATTTAGCAGTTCTTTCACTTCTACAAGGAGCTCCTGCTTTAATAAACATACTATTTGTTGCAACTGCTAAATCTGCAATTGTAGTATCTTCTGTTTCACCAGATCTATGTGACATTACTACTTTATACCCATTCATTTTTGCAACTTGAATTGTATTTAACGTTTCTGTAAGTGTTCCAATTTGATTAGGTTTTATTAAAATACTATTTGCAACACCTAACTCTATTCCTTTTTTTAACCTTTCTATATTTGTTACAAATAAATCATCACCAACTAACATTATTTTATTTTTCAATCTATCACTAAGTATCTTCCAACCTATCCAGTCTTCTTCTGATAGTCCATCTTCTATAGATATAATTGGGTATTTATTTACTAATTCGCATAAATAATCTATCATTTCATCTCTAGTTTTTACCTCATTATTTTTCCAAAAAAGATAATTACCTTGTTTATCTATACTTTTTGCTTCTTCATGCATCTCTGTTGCTGCAACATCTAATGCTAACATAAAATCTTTTCCCGTTTCATATCCTGCTTTTTCTATTGCTTCTATGATTAATTCAATTGCTTGTTCATCATTTTTTAAATTTGGTGCAAAACCACCTTCATCACCTATTCCAGTTGAATATCCTCTCTCCTTTAATATTTTTTTTAAGCAATGATACACTTCACTGCACATTTGAAGACGTAATTGAAAAGTAGTGTCAAGTATAGGAACTATCATAAATTCCTGAATATTTATACTACTATTTGCATGTCTTCCACCATTTAGAATATTCATCATTGGTATTGGTAATATTTTCGCATTAATACCGCCTATATATTCATATAGTGGCAAATTTAAACTATTGGCTGCTGCTTTTGCAACTGCTAGTGATACACCTAAAATACTATTTGCACCTAATTTAGATTTATTTACAGTTCCATCTAACCTAATCATAAAGTTATCTATTTCTTTTTGATTATATACATTTAGATATTTAAGTTCAGGTCCAATAATATCATTTACATTATTAACTGCTTTTAAAACACCTTTTCCATTATATCTATTTTCTTGATTATCTCTTAACTCAACTGCTTCAAAACTTCCTGTTGAAGCACCTGATGGAACCATAGATATTCCTTCTGTTCCATCCTCTAAAATGACAGTTACTTGCAATGTTGGATTTCCTCTTGAATCTAATATTTCTGTTGCAAATACTTCTTCAATTTCTAAAATTTTTTTCATAAAAAACACCTCCATAAATATTAGTTATTATTTCCAATATTTATGAAGGTTATACTTTACATTAATTTAATTTCATTTATCCATCCTTCTATTATACTGTTCTCCATTCTTAAATTTCCTAATCCTTTTCCAATTATATATCCTTTTTTACTAGAATTTTCTCCATGAAAATCTGTTCCACCAGATTTAAGTAAACAATTTTTATCACAAAAGTTGTTTATTTCGTGTGTTTGCATATCTGTAAATTTTGTATAGTAACATTCTAAGCCATCCAAATCATATGTGATTATTATTTCTTCAAGTTCGCTTGCAACATATGGAGCATATATATATGTATGTGCAAGAAATGCTAAACCACCTGCATTGTGTATTTCTTTAATAACTTTTTTCATATCTGGATAAAAATCACTTGATTCCAAAAACAATTTGCTTTTATATGAATTTGTTTCATTTCTTAAAAATCTTGTAAAATTTTCTTTATTTTCAATATCTAAAAGAAATCTATCATTTTCCGGATATTTAATAAATTCATTATAAAATGCTTTATTAAAATTATTTCCACCCATATTTTTTAATACTTCTTCTTCATTAAAAATTATTCCTAATTCATGATATTTTTTAAGAAAAATTGGTATTTTTTCTTTAAGAGGAGTTTTCTTAAAATCATCTCTTTTAAGTACTTCATTCATATATTTATAATCTATACCATAACCCAATACTTCTACTACTCCACCTTTATATGTTGTAGTAAATTCAGCACCTGAAATAATCTTTCCAGAAAATACTTGTCTAATGTTTTTATCTTCTAAATCAAAATATGATTTAACACAATCATGGTCTGTTATTGAAATATAATCCATTTTTTCTTTTTCTGCTAATTTAAGCAATTCTTCTGTTGTATTTGTTCCATCTGAATAATGTGTATGCATATGTAAATCTATCATTCTTTCCTCCTAAATTAACTCAAACCTAATACCTAAAACATTATATTCAGCTTGTTTTTCTTTTGAATAATATTTTTCTAAATCTTTTAATACATCTTGTTTCTTTTCACTTTTGTCTGCTAAAATACTAATATCAAAATCTTTAAATAAGTCTTCAAAACAGCTGTATTTCAAAAGGCCTATTACTTTTACTGTAAAAGATTCATCTAAATTAGGTTCTTTTAAAATTTCTATTTCATCTCCTATTTTAATTAATTGTCTTTTTTCATCATTTAATCTAAGTTCTATTCTTTTTGCTCCATTTTTAACATAATCAAAATACTTTGGTTGTAATTTTATTGTCATCATTTAATTCACCTCTATATCTTTCTTTTTTATATCAAATCTATATATTGCAATAAGTCCACTTATCAATTCAAATATGCTTCCAATTAGTATAACATATGCACCAACATTAAAATTAAATATAATCCACAAACATGCAATTAAACAAGTAAGTATCCTAAATATTCTCAAATCTTTTTGCCATATAGCATATGTATATAGTATTGTTGCTATAATTGGAATAAGACTAGATATATTTGTATACGTAAATATTCCTATTAATACAATACATAAAATTAATATACTAAACAATACTTTAGGTGTAGTTGTATTTTTCTTTTTTTCATAATAGAAAAATATTATACAGCGTATAAGCGAAACTAAACTCATTAATCCTGCAGATAATGAATTTAGTAATATATATTGCAAACCATAAAATAAATTTGCAAAAATCTGAAAAAACAGAACTATACCTTTTTTATTATTTTGCAAACTGGTTACTAAAAAAACTAATCCTATAAAACCTATTATTTGTGGTATATAATTCATAAAATTTTCTCCTTTGTTTTTTGGTTGGGGTACTAGGATTCGAACCTAGGAAATGCCTGAGTCAGAGTCAGGTGCCTTACCACTTGGCGATACCCCAATATGTAAATATACTAGCACATTTTTATCAAATATACTAGTATATTATTAATAAATTTAT
This sequence comes from Clostridiales bacterium, assembly GCA_015056545.1. Lineage (GTDB taxonomy): Bacteria > Bacillota > Clostridia > TANB77 > SIG350 > SIG350. The sequence goes on from SVGE01000001.1 coordinate 141,783, forward strand.
TTTTTATTTCATTGCTTCTTCTACAGCAACTGCAACTGCAACTGTTGCACCAACCATTGGGTTATTCCCCATACCTATTAATCCCATCATTTCAACATGTGCTGGAACTGATGAAGATCCTGCAAATTGTGCATCTGAATGCATTCTTCCCATTGTATCAGTCATACCATATGAAGCAGGACCTGCTGCCATATTGTCTGGGTGAAGTGTTCTACCTGTTCCACCACCTGATGCAACTGAAAAATATTTTTTACCTTGTTCAATACATTCTTTTTTATATGTACCTGCAACTGGATGTTGGAATCTAGTTGGGTTTGTTGAATTACCAGTAATTGATACATCAACACCTTCTAAGTGCATTATTGCAACACCTTCTCTTACATCATTTGCACCATAACATCTTACTTTTGCTCTTTCTCCATTTGAATAAGCTTTTTCTCTTACCACATTTACTTTACCTGTGAAGAAATCAAAATCTGTTTCAACATAAGTAAATCCATTTATTCTTGAAATAACTTGAGCCGCATCTTTTCCTAAACCGTTTAATATAACTCTCAAAGGTTCTTGTCTAACTTTATTTGCTGATTTAGCTATACCAATAGCACCTTCTGCTGCTGCAAATGATTCATGTCCTGCTAAGAATGCAAAACATTTAGTTTCTTCAGATAAAAGCATTGATGCTAAGTTACCATGTCCTAAACCAACTTTTCTATCATCTGCAACTGATCCTGGTATACAAAAAGCTTGAAGTCCTTCTCCTATTGCTTTAGCAGCATCTGCAGCTTTTATGCAACCTTTTTTAATCGCAATGGCTGCACCTACAGTATATGCCCAACATGCATTTTCAAAACATATTGGTTGAATTTCTTTTACTATTTGATAAGGTCTAAAACCTTTTTCTTCACATATTGTTTTAGCTTCTTCTAAATCTTTAATACCATATTTATTTAATACAGGTATAATTTGATCTATTCTTCTTTCATAACTTTCAAATAATGCCATTTTTATTCCTCCTTTATAGTATTATTCTTGTCTTGGGTCAATTTTCTTAACTGCATCATCAAATCTACCATATTGACCACTTGCTTTTTCTATTGCTTCCATAGGTTCTATTCCTTTTTTGATATTTTCCATCATTTTACCTAAGTTTACATATTTATATCCAATGATTTCATTATCTTCATCTAAACCAATTTCAGTAATATATCCTTCAGCAAGTTCTAAGTATCTTGGTCCTTTTACTTTTGTTGAATATATTGTACCTACTTGGCTTCTATGTCCTTTTCCTAAATCTTCTAATCCTGCTCCTACTGGCAGACCACCTTCTGAAAAAGCTGATTGTGTTCTACCATATACTATTTGTAAGAATAATTCTCTCATAGCAGTATTTATAGCATCACAAACTAAGTCTGTATTTAATGCTTCTAATATTGTTTTACCAACTAAAATTTCACCTGCCATAGCTGCTGAATGTGTCATACCTGAACATCCAATTGTTTCAACTAATGCTTCTTCTATTATACCGTCTTTAACATTTAATGTAAGTTTACATGCTCCTTGTTGTGGTGCACACCAACCTATACCATGAGTTAACCCTGATATATCTTTAATTTCTTTTGATTTCACCCATTTTCCTTCTTCTGGGATTGGTGCTGGTCCATGGTTTACACCTTTTGCAACTGGACACATTTCTTCTACTTCTTTTGAATAAATCATATTAATTGCTCCTTCCATTATTTTATTTATATGCAAAATATAGCTTAGCTATATCTTATCACCTATATTTCTTCAATTAAATTACTACCTGTCATTTCTTGTGGTTTATCTAAACCTAAAATATATAACATTGTAGGTGCTAAATCGCACAATCTACCTGAATTTAATTTAACATTATCTATACCAACCAATATAAGTGGTACTTTATTTGTTGTATGCGCTGTATGCATTTCACCTGTTGAATAATCTATCATTTGTTCTGCATTTCCATGGTCAGCTGTTATTAATAATGCACCATTTATTTTGTTTATCTCTTCAACAATCTCCCCAACACATTTATCTACTGTTTCTACTGCTTTAACTGCTGCATCTAAACTTCCAGTATGTCCTACCATATCACAGTTAGCAAAATTTAAAATTATACTATCATATTTTTGTTCTTTTATAGCTTCAATAACTTTATCTTTTACTTCATATGCGCTCATTTCAGGTTTTAAATCATATGTTGCTACTTTTGGTGAATTAACTAATATTCTATCTTCATTTTCATAAGTTTTTTCTTCACCACCATTAAAGAAAAATGTAACATGTGCATATTTTTCTGTTTCAGCAATTCTTAATTGTTTTAAACCGTTATTACTAATATATTCTCCATAAGTATTTACTAATGTTTGTGGTTTAAAAGCTACTTTAACATTTGGCATTGTTTCATCATATTGTGTAAAACATGTATAATTAACATTAAAATATTCTCTCTCAAATCCATTAAAGTTTTTATCAACAAAACATCTAGTTATTTCTCTTGCTCTATCTGGTCTAAAATTAAAGAATATTATTGAATCGTTTTCTTTAATTCGAGGTAATTCAGTCTCATTTTCGCATATAATTGTTGGTTTAACAAATTCATCAAATACTTCAATTTGATATGAATTTTCAATAGCAGAAGTAACTGAATTAGCCTTATCTCCTTCACCTTTAACCAAAGCATTATATGCTAACTCAACTCTTTCCCATCTATTATCTCTATCCATTGCATAATATCTTCCCATAATACTAGCTATTTTACCAACACCAATTTCATCCATTTTTTCCTGTAATTCTAATAAATATTTTTCACCAGAAGCTGGTGGTGTATCTCTTCCATCTAAAAAAGCATGAACAAAAACATTTGAAAAATCATTTTTCTTACACATCTCAAGTATTGCATATAAATGTGTATTATGACTATGAACCCCACCATCAGATAAAAGTCCATAAATATGCATATTAGTATTATATTTTTTACAATTATTTATTCCATCTAATAATTCTTTATTTTCAAAAAAATCTCCATCGGAAATAGATTTTGTTATTCTAGTTAATTCTTGATAAACTACTCTACCAGCTCCTATATTTGTGTGTCCTACTTCAGAATTGCCCATTTGGCCTTCTGGAAGCCCAACATCTATACCACTTGTTGAAATTAATGTATTAGGATATGTTTTAAAAAGCATATCTAAGTTTGGAGTATTAGCTATTTTTACAGCATTTGCCTTTTCATTTTCATTTACACCATAACCATCTAATATCATTAACATTGTTAATTTTTTATTCATATTATCTTTCCTTTCATAGTTTATTATTATTCTCTGCTTGATTATTATATACCTAATTTATTTTTATGTCTAGATTTTTGTACAAAAAAGTCTTGCATATTTTTCTATACAAGACTTTAAATAAATTTTTAATAAAGATTTATTTATCATAGTTTACTATTTTACTAAATTCTTGAGGTTCTAAGCTTGCTCCACCTACTAAGCCACCATCAATATCTGACATTTCGAATAATTCTTTTGCATTTGAAGATTTAACACTACCACCATATTGAATTATTACTTTCTCTGCTGTTTCATTTCCATATATATTTGCTATTTCTTCTCTTATTGTCTTAATAGCATCATTAGCATCTTCATTTGAAGCAGTTTTTCCTGTTCCAATTGCCCAAATTGGTTCATATGCTATTACAGTTTTTTCCACTAATTCATTAGTTAATCCATCTAATGCTAATCTTGTTTGTGTAGTAATAACATTTTTTGTTACTCCATCTTCTCTTTGTTTTAAGCTTTCACCAACACATACAATTGGTTTTAATCCATTTTCAAATGCCACTTTTAATTTTAAATTAACAGTTTCGTCTGTTTCATTATAATACTGTCTTCTTTCAGAGTGTCCTAATATTACATATTCTGTACCTATTTCAGTAAGCATATTAGCTGATATTTCACCTGTATATGCTCCATTAGCTTTAAAATGCATATTTTGTGCTCCAACTTTAATATTAGTATCTTTTGTCATCTCAATTGCTGTTGCTAAGTCTATAAATGGTACACAAATTATAACTTCATTTTCTGTATTGGCTACTAATGCTTTTAATTCTTCAATAAATTTTTTTGTTTCATTTGGTGTTTTATTCATTTTCCAGTTTCCTGCTATAACTTTTCTTCTCATAATTGTTCCCTCCAATTAATCTATTTTTCTTTTATTTCATTTATTCTCTTTTCTAATTGTTTATATACAACTTCCATATATTGTTGATTTGAAAAAGTAACATTAGGATCTTTTTCATCTATTAATCTACCAAGCTCTTCAATTGATATATATTTTAGTTTTGATATTTCTTCTGGATTTATTGGATAATCTTCAATTTTTCTATCTGTTTTTATAAAATATATATATCTAAAATTATTATTTCTTTCATTTTCTAGTTGGTTACTTTCTATACCTATTTCTATTAATTCTAAATCATATATAGTACATTTCATTACTAATTCATTATGAAGTTTCCTCATAGCAGCTGATATTACATCCTCATCTGCTTCTACTACACCTGAACAAACTGTCCACATATTAGGCTTTCTTCTTTTTGTATTAGAACGTTTTTGAAGTAATACTTCACCTTGGTTATTTACTACGAAAACAGATACTTCTCTATGCCATAATCCATTTTTAAAAACTTCTGTTAAATCTACTTTTTCACCTATTAAGTTATTTTTATCATCAACAATATCAATATATTTCATAAATTACCTCCATAAACATTTATATATGTTTATTATTGGCAATATTATAAATATTATTCCAGTATTACTATTTATTATTTAAACATTCAATTCCTGGTAATAATTTTCCCTCTATATATTCAAGTGATGCACCACCACCAGTAGAAATATGTGTCATTTTATCTGCTAAACCAAATTTTTCAATAGCAGCTGCACTATCTCCACCACCAATTATTGTAATTGCATCAATTTCTGCTAAACAATTAGCTATTGCAATAGTTCCATTTGCAAATTTTTCAAATTCAGATACACCAACAGGTCCATTCCACATAACTGTTTTAGCTGCTTTTAATTCTTCTATAAATAATTTAGAACTTTCTGGACCAATATCTAATCCTTCCCAGTTATCTGGTATTTCAGTTGATTTTACTGTACATACATCAGCTTCATTTGAAAATTCAGTTCCACATACTGTATCAACTGGGAATAATAGTTTTATTCCTTTTTGTTTAGCTTTTTCCATTAAAGATAAAGCTAATTCTAATTTATCTTCTTCACAAATTGAATTACCAACACTATATCCTTGTGCTTTTAAGAAAGTATATGTCATTCCTCCTGCAATAATTATTGTATCTGCTTTATCTATTAGATTTTCTATAACTCCTATTTTATCTGATACTTTTTTACCACCTAGTATAGCTACAAAAGGTCTTTGTGGGTTATTTAATGCATTACCTATTATTTCTATTTCTTTACCTATTAAATATCCTGCTACTGCTGGAAGATAATCTGCAACACCTGCTGTAGAAGCATGTGCTCTATGTGCAGTTCCAAATGCATCATTAACATATATTTCAGCTAAAGAAGCTAATTTTTTAGAAAATTCAGCATCATTTTTTTCTTCTTCTGCATGGAATCTTACATTTTCAAGTAAAATAGCTTTTCCCTCTTCTACTTCACCTGCTAATTTTTGCGCATCTTCTCCTACTACATCCTTTGCTAATTTAACTTCAAACCCAAGTAATTCAGATAACCTTTTAGCAACAGGTGCTAATGAATACTTCATATTAAATTCACCTTTTGGTCTACCTAAATGTGAACATAATATAACTTTAGCATTATTATCTAATAAATATTTAATAGTAGGAAGGGCAGCTTCAATTCTTCTATCATCTGTAATATTACCATTTTCATCTTGTGGTACATTAAAATCACATCTTACTAAAACTTTTTTACCATTTACTTCAATATCTTCAATTGTTTTTTTATTCATAATTTACCTCCTAAAATTTATGTACTTTTTAATTGTATATTTTATACATGTAACAAATCTGACTAGAATAATTTAATTATACTTTTTCTTTTACTACATCATATCCATTTTCATTTTTGATTATTTTTAATTTTGCTATACCATTAGTTTTTTCATTAACTAAATAAATTTCACCATTTTGACACTGTATATTATTTGAATAATATATAGTTACATCCTTACCATAAAAATCTATTAGTTTATATCCTTTTTCATCTTTTAATAATAAAAATTTATCATTAAATACATTAATACTAACATTATCATATATAGTTTCGTTATTTTCATTTTTTAAAGCAGACAAATTAATTTCAGTTTCTACACCATCTTGGTCTGTTATTTTATTTCTATATGAAATAAGTTTATAACCATTATTAAATAAATATTCGATAGTATTTTTATTTATATCTATAATTCCTTTTGCTATTAGTTCTTTGTTGTCTATTGATATTAATTTAAATTGATTATCATTCCATGTTTGAGCATATCCTTCGTCTATATAAACTAATATATCATTATTTGATTTTGCAATTTCTTCAAGATTATTATTTAATAATATATTATTTTCAGTGTCACTTAAAATAATTAAATATGTATTTCTATATTCCATAAAACTAGCATTATCATATATACATTTAAATATTTCATTTTTGTCATAATCTATTATTCCATATTTATCTTCTTTTTTTACTAATATATATCCATGGTTATCAAACTCAGCATAGCTTGTGTAATTTTGTTTTAAATATTGCTTCATTTTATATGAATTGCTATTTACATATATAATAAAGAAAATAGATAACAATATAATTATTGTAATTATTACTGATATTAAGAAACTCTTTTTTTTCCAAATATTAATATTATTCATATTACCTCTCATTTATTAAAAGGCGAATTTTTAAATAAATTCGCCTTCTTAATTAATTAACTAATTATTGAGCATCAACTTTTGACATATGAATTGCTAAATCAACTAATTTATTAGAATAACCCCATTCATTATCATACCATGATACTAATTTAACAAATGTATCATTTAATGCAATACCTGCTTTTTCATCAAATATTGATGTATGTGGATTATGAATAAAGTCTGATGATACTAATAATTCATCTGTATATGCTAAAATTCCTTTTAATTCATTTTCTGATGCTTTTTTAACAGCTGCACATATTTCTTCATATGTAGCTGGTTTTGCTAATCTACAAGTTAAATCAACAACTGATACATCAACAGTTGGTACTCTGAATGACATACCTGTTAATTTACCATTTAATTCTGGTATTACTTTACCAACAGCTTTTGCTGCACCTGTTGATGATGGAATAATATTAGCACTTGCTGCTCTTCCACCTCTCCAGTCTTTTTTAGAAGCTCCATCAACTGTTTTTTGAGTTGCAGTTTGTGAGTGAACTGTTGTCATTAAACCTTCTATTATACCAAAATTATCATTTATAACTTTTGCAAGTGGTGCTAAACAGTTAGTAGTACAAGATGCATTTGAAACAACTGTCATATCACTTGTATATTTATCATTATTAACACCCATAACAAACATTGGGGCATCTGCAGATGGAGCACTTATAACAACTTTTCTTGCTCCTCCTCTTAAATGTGCTGATGCTTTTTCAATAGTTGTAAATACACCAGAACATTCTAACACATAATCAACACCTTCTTTTCCCCATGGAATATTTGAAGGATCCATTTCATTATATACATTTATTTTTTTACCATTTATTATAATTCCATTTTCATCATAGCTAACTTCTCCATTAAAAGCTCCATGAACAGTATCGTGTTTAATCATATAACACATATAATCTGGTGAAATGAATGGATCATTTACTGCAACAACTTCTACTTCACCTTTTGCTATAGCTGCTTGAAATGCTAAGCTACCTATTCTTCCAAAACCATTAATACCTATCTTTACTGACATAATATTACCTCCTAAACAAATTTATGGATTAACTCCATATTTTTATACCAATGCTATTTTATATTATATAAAATATTTTTTCAATATATTTTTACCAAAATATTATATTTTTAATCTATTTTATTTTACATTCCATACAACATATATGTTTTCTTGGAATTCTATATCATCTATATTAAATGTTTCTGCTAAGCTAAAGCTTGATTCAATTGACAAACCTTTTTCTTTTGCCATAATACCTGTTCTTGAATATGTATTATATGTATATGGAACTTCATAACTTATCTCTTCATATCCATTAAGCTCTACTCCTGAAACTTCTGCAAGAAGCATTGCTTTTTCATAAGCATTATTATATGCTTTTTTCATAGCTTCTTTTTTAGCTGATTCTTTATCTAATACACTAAAATTATATGTTGTTTTTATACCTAAATTTTCACAATTATATATTAGTTTTTCCATTTGTTTTAAATCAAGAGCTATTTCTAAGCTAGCTGTTCTTACAACTTCATATCCTGCAAATACTCTTTCTGTTTTCTTTTCAACTATACCTATTTCTTTTGTTACATAATATGGTCTAACTGAATAATTAATTGTTTTAAATTTTTCTTTATCTATATTATTTTCATCTAATATATCATAAAGTTTATTTACATTCTTAACTTCATTATCTACAGCTATATCATATTTTTTATCTCTTACATTAAAATTCAAATTAAATTCTATAATATCTGGTTTTACTTTTACACTTCCTAAACCTTTTACTTTAATTACACCCATAACTATTCTCCTTTATATTTTATCATTACAACATAAAACATCTCTTATTTTATGTCTAACCATTTCTTCTATTGCATCTCTTGCTGGTGATAAATATTCTCTTGGATCAAACTTACTTGGATTTTCTATAAAGAATTTTCTAATACTTGCGGTCATTGCTAATCTTAAGTCTGTATCTATATTAATTTTAGCTACTCCTAACTGACCTGCTTTTTTTAGCATATCTTCTGGAACCCCTTGTGCTCCTGGTATTTGTCCACCATATTTATTACATGCATCTACAAATTCTGGTATAACTGTTGAAGCACCATGAAGTACTATTGGAAAATGATTTGTTCTTCTAACAATTTCTTCTAATATATCAAATCTTAACTTAGGTGTACCTTTAAATTTATATGCTCCATGGCTTGTTCCTATAGCTATAGCTAAAGAGTCACAACCTGTTCTTTGTATAAATTCAACAGCTTGATCTGGATCTGTAAATTTAGCATCATCTGCTGATACATTTACATCATCTTCAATTCCTGCTAATTTACCTATTTCAGCTTCAACAACTACTCCTCTTTCATGTGCATAATCTACAACTCTTTTTGTTAATTCAATATTTTGTTCGAAATCATATTTTGAACCATCTATCATTACTGATGAAAATCCTCCATCTATACAAGATTTACAAATATCAAAATCTGCTCCATGATCTAAATGAACAACTATTGGCAAATCTGTATCTTCAACTGCTGCTTCTATAAGTTTCATTAAATATACATGTTTTGCATATTTTCTAGCCCCTGCTGATACTTGAAGTATTAATGGTGCGTTTTCAGCTTTAGCAGCTTGTGTAATACCTTGGATTATTTCCATGTTATTTACATTAAATGCACCAATTGCATATCCCCCTTCTTGTGCTTTTTTAAACATTTCTGTTGATGTTACTATTGGCATAATTAATTCCACCTTTCATCTTAATATATATAGCTTTAACACTATATTAAAAATCTATAACTATATTATTCTAAAATAAAATGAAAATCAAGTAAATTAATAAAAATTTTTTGATTTTCATTTTTATACTAAAAATATATATTCATTTTTCTTTGTCGAATTTCGCGATGAAAAGTATGTTTTTTTGACAATTTTATATTTGCAAATTAAATTCAATATTATATAATCTTTCCAAGATAAAAGGAATTAAGCGGAGTGTGGTTAGTCATCTTTGTTCATATTGGATATACCTCCTATATGAAAGAAGATGATGCTTATGAGTACATATGAATCTCTATCTTTAATGATAGCATTTTCGATACTTATAATTGCTATTTTGGAATTTAAAAATCCAAAAAAATAATTGCCTCTGTATATTTAGGTCATAACAAGGCAATTATTTAAAACACTCAAAATTTGACTAACCGCTTTTGCGGTATTCCTTTTATCTATTTATATTTTAATATGTTTTCTTATTTATGTCAATATTTTTTTGTCATTTAAGATAATAATAAATATTTTCTCTATAATATTAGCTCCTTCATCTTATTTATATACTCAAGTGATTTTTCAGCATATACTTCATATTTTTTTACTTTATCTTTTATACGTATGTCTAATGGTCTAATTATACCAAAATTAGCATTCATAGGTTGAAAATCTTTATTAGGTGTAGATATATATTTGGTTAATGCACCTAATATTGTTATATCTTCTAAAATAAATTTATCTTTTCCTAAAATATCATGTGCCATATTAATACCAGCAATTAATCCTGATGCAATTGATTCTACATACCCTTCAACACCTGTTATTTGTCCTGCAAAATATATATCTTTATTATTTATTAAGTTAAATGTGTTGTCTAAAATCTCAGGTGAGTTTATATATGTATTTCTATGCATAACACCATATCTTACAAATTCAGCATTTTCAAGTCCAGGTATTAAACTAAATACTCTTTTTTGTTCTCCAAACTTAAGATTTGTTTGGAATCCTACTAAATTAAATAATGTTCCTTCTTCATTATCTTGCCTTAATTGAACTACTGCACATGGTCTATTCTCTCTATCAAAACCAACTGGTTTAAGCATACCAAATAATAATGTTTTCTCACCTCTTCTAGCCATTTCTTCTATTGGCATACATCCTTCAAATAAATTACCTTTTTCAAAATCTTTTTTCTCAACTATTTCTGCATTAATAAGCTCTGTATAAAATCTAGCATATTCTTCATCTGTCATAGGACAATTTATATAATCACTATCCCCTTTTCCATATCTATCTGCTCTAAATACTTTTTCTTTATCTATACTATCATATGTAACAATAGGGGCAGCTGCATCATAAAATGATAAATATTCTTTACCAATAATTTTACTAATTACATTTGAAAAACTTTCTGAAGTAAGCGGTCCTGTCGCTATTATTGTTTTACCTTCTGGCAGACTAGTTACTTCTTCTCTAATTATTTTAATATTTTCAAATTCACTTATTTTTTGTGTTACTAGATTTGCAAAATTATCTCTATCTACTGCTAATGCTTGCCCTGCAGGTACTTTTGTTTTATCTGCACATTTAATAAGTAAACTATCTAACTGTCTTAATTCTTCTTTAAGCAGACCACAAGCATTTGTTAATTTATCTGATTTAAATGAATTACTACAAACTATTTCAGCTAAATTATTATTACTATGTGCTGGTGAATATTTATTTGGTTTCATTTCATATAATCTTACTTTTATTCCTCTTTTAGCTAATTGGTATGCAGCTTCACACCCTGCTAGTCCTCCACCAATTATATTTACATATTCCATTTATTATTCCCCCTATTTATCTACTCATCCAATTTATTTTTCCATTCATCTTTAATAAATAATGTATTTTTCATATTTTCATTTTTTATAATTTCTTTTTCTGCTTCTATATCAATACTTTCCTTTTGCTCTATTTTTGTTTCTTTTTCTTCCCTTGAATCTTCCTTATTACCTTTTTTAATATACAACATTGCACAAATAAATGTAGTAAAGGGTATTGTAAATAATATTCCTATACTACCTACTAATCCTTGAAGTATTTCAACAACAATAACTTCTTTATTCATTAAATGTGAAAGTGAACCACTATATGTACAAGCAAGCAATACTGCAGAAAGTGAGCTACCTATATATGCAAGAATAAGAGTATTAGTCATTGTTCCCATCATATCTTTACCAATATTTATACCAGATTTCATTATCATTTTAAATGTAGGTTTTTGAGCTACTTCACAAATTTCATTTAATGATGATGAAATTGACATAGATACATCCATTACTGCTCCTATTGCCCCAACAGTTATAGCACCAAATATTATTGCAACTAAATCAATAGTTACCCCTTCTATATAAAGCAAATACATTGTTTCTTCACTCATTAAACCAGTTATTTTTAATATATCTGACATAATAACTGTAAGAATTCCAGCTAATGCTGTACCAGATATACATCCAATTGTTGCTGCAATACTTTTTTTATTAGCACCATACACTATAAGCATTGTCATTGCAGTAATATATATACAAGTAATTATTGCCCATAAATATATGTTTGCACCTGCTAATATTGACGGGATAAATACCAAAAATACTGCTAAACATGTAAATATTAATGAAATTACTGTATTAATTCCTTTTACTCTACCAAATATTATTACAAAAGCTATAAAAACTATACCAAGTATAATTATTCCATCTAATCTAATAAATTCATCTGCATACCAAACTAGCTCTTCTTCTATTTCTGGATTAACATATGTTTGAAGTAATAGTTTATCTCCAATATTAACTTCTTTCATAGCACCTTGAGTTGTATTATCTAAATTTTGAAGCACTTCTACTTCCTCACCTTTTAAATCTCCAGATAACATTTTAGCTTTAAACTTTATGTCTTTACCAAGATACATTGTTTCTCCATTTATCTCTTGACTTAATTCTTCTGCGTATATTATTTCTGTAACTACTGCTCTTTCTCTTCTTATATCTCCTGCACTTGCAAAAAATGTAACATCTTTAAAAATTACACATCTACCTATATATATGTATAATATTGATAAAACTAATGTTATACAATATATAATTATATTTTTTTTATTTAGTCTATTTTCCAATATAATTCCTCTTTTCTTTTTAAAGTTCTAATTTAGTTTCATATTTTTGTTTTAATTGCTGTTTAAATAAAATATTTTCACCTTTTTCAAGATTATTGTCTTGATTTAAAATATCTATAGCAATAACTTGTACTATTTTTAAAATATCCATATCTGTAAATAAGTTAGCTATTTTAAAATCTGGAAGTCCATGTTGTTTTGTTCCAAAAAAATCTCCTGGACCTCTAAGCTCTAAATCTTTTTCGGAAAGAACAAATCCATCATTAGTTTTTTCCATTGCTGACATACGCTGTTTAACTACATTAGAGTGTGATTCATATTTTAATATACAATATGATTTATCTCTACCTCTACCAACTCTACCTCTAAGCTGATGAAGCTGTGCTAAACCAAATCTTTCAGCATTTTCAATTACCATTAATGTTGCATTTGGAACATTAACACCTACTTCAATTACTGTTGTAGATATTAAAACATCAATTTCCCCATTTTTAAATTCATCCATTATTCTAGTTTTATCTTTGTTTTTCATTTTCCCATGTAAACATTCAACTCTGCATCCTATTAAATGAGCCTGATAATATTCCTTCATTTCTTCAACAGATTTAGCCTCAATATTTTCAGATTCTTCAACTAAAGGACATACAATATATGCCTGTTTACCATCTTTAACATTTTTAATAATAAAGTTATTAAGTCTTTCTTGTTTATCTTTTTGAATTGCAAATGTATCTATTTTTTGTCTACCTGGTGGAAGTTCATCAATTATTGAAATATCTAAATCACCATACAAAATTAATGCTAATGTTCTCGGAATAGGTGTTGCTGTCATAATAAGGATATCTGCATTTTTACTTTTGTCAGATAGTCTGCTACGTTGTCTTACTCCAAATCTGTGTTGTTCATCTGTAATTACTAATCCTAAATTTTTAAATATTACATTATCTTCTATAACAGCATGTGTTCCAATTAAAACATCAATTTCACCATTTGCTAATCTTTCACATATCTTTTCTTTTTGCTTTTTAGTTGTAGACCCAACAAGCAATTCACAAGTTAACCCTATTTTAGAATAAATCTCACGTATTGTTTCATAATGCTGAGTAGCAAGTATTGAAGTTGGTGCCATTATAGCTGCTTGATATCCGCTTCTTACCGCTTTATACATAGCAATAGCTGCAACAATAGTTTTACCAGAGCCAACATCACCTTGCATAAGTCTATTCATACATTTATTACTTTCCATATCTGAAAAGATTTCTTCTAATACTCTTTTTTGAGCATTTGTTAAACTAAAAGAAAGCACTGATATAATTTCATCAGTAGAAACTTTATTAAATTCAATTCCTTTTTTATCTTCATCATAACCTTTCTTTAAACTTAATAACATAAGTTGCATTAAAAGTAGTTCTTCAAAAACCAATCTTACTCTAGCTTTTTTAAAATGTTCTTTACTTAATGGAAAATGTATATTGTTTATTGCCTCATTTATTCCCATTAAGTTATATTTTGCTATAATATTAGCTGGAAGTGTTTCTTCCATTTTGTTATCTATTAATTTTAAAGCAATACTAATCTCTTTTCTAAGTGTTGTTTGATTAATGTTTTCAGTTAAAGGATATATTGGAACTATTTTTCCAGTTCTATTATTTTGATCAATTTTTTCATATTCAGGTTGAACTAATTCAACTTTTCCATATTTAACAGAAACTTTTCCAAAGAAAATATATTCTTCACCTTTATTAAAATATCCTTTTACATATTTATTATTAAACCATGTACACATTATTGTACCAGTATCATCTTTAACCATTAATTTAAATATGCTTAATCCTCTTCTAATACGTGATTCAGTTACATTAGATATTGGGATAAGTTTTAAACATACAACTTCTCCATCAATTAATTCATTTATTTTCTTAAACTTACTTCTATCTTCATAATCTCTTGGAAAATATGTAATTAAATCATAAACTGTATTAATACCTAATTTATTTAATACTATCTTTCTATTAGGACCAACACCTTTTAGATATTGTATATCATTTCGTAGAATATCCATTAAACCTCCTTAAATTTCTATTCCATTTCTAACATAAATACTACTTTCATCAATATATATTTCATCAAATTCAATATTTTCATCAATTATATCATTTACTTTAATTATTTCAAAATAATTACCATTTTTTATTTTTCTATTTGTATTAATATATTTTACTTCAATAGATAACATATTATCTAATTCGTTTTTTAATCTAGTACATAAAGGATTAGTATTATATCCATCTTTTTTTTCTAAACTTGTATGATATGCTCCCATAAAGCATATACATTCAGTATTTTTAAAATATTTATTAAAATTATTATATAAATATTCTTCTCTTGCTATTTCGTAAGATATATCGTCATAATCTTTTATTGTTTCAGCATATTCAATATTTCTTTGTATATTATATATATCTTCCTTATTATCTGTATATTTTAATATTTTCTCTGCAATATGTCTTTGATGCTCTATATCTATACCAATTACCTTTACTTTGTTACCAGATTCAACACACTCTTTTAAATTTAATATATATTCTTTTAAATATTTTGTATAAAATACTGTATTTTTAAAATCTTCTATAAATTCATCTATATTATATATTTCATTTCCATGTATATATTCATTTATATATATTCCTGCTGAATATCCAAGTTCTAAACCTATATTTAGCTGTACTTCCTTATTGAAATCTTGCACATATTTCATATATTCAAAATATATATCAAAATTTTGCTTTATACCATGTTTTTCCCCTATAAATATATGTGTATATTTTTTATCTCCGAATTATCATATTATCACCATATATATTATATATGTATGTATACAAAAAATCAAACCTTAATATATATAAGATTTGATTTTTTATCATTTAATTATATTTTATTTAAGTAGTTGCTCCTACTATAATACATATGTACTATATATACTGTATTATTATGTTCTGATATTGTATATATTATTACATAATTATTTATCATAATTCTTCTAAATTCCATAGTTAATTCTTTATATTGTTTTATTATCATATACATTTTATTATATTCTTTTAAACCTTGTATAATAGTATCTATTTTTTTCATTAATAATTTTGCTGAAATTGGTGCATATAATACTATTGATATATATTCATTTATACGATTCATTTCTTGAATACAATCATTAGTAAAAGCAATTCTATATTGCTTATTACTAGTATTCATATTTTTCCCTCATTTCTCTTAATACGATATCAGCATCTATAACCTCACCATTACGAATTTGTTCCTCAGCTCTTTTTAGCTTATTCACTAAATCTTTTTCAAATAATTCTATATATATTTCTTTATTTATTGCTATTTTTTCTTCTTTTTTATCTAATGCTATTTTAACTTTTTCCATACTATCACATCCTTTCATTAGATTTTATTTAAACTTATTATATATTGTATATGTCTTTTTGTCAACAGTGTATTATATAATATTTAAATTATATAATACAAAAATGTGTGTTAGAATAACACACATTTTTATATTTCTATTTTTTAATAAGTCCGTTTTTAGTAAATACATATACTTCATCTATTACATCTTCGATAAACTTTCTATCATGTGTAACAGATATAATATTACCTGTATATGATTTAAAAAGATTATTAATTACAGTAATTGAAAGTGGAGATAAGTTTCGTGTAAGCTCATCTAATATCAAAACTTCATAATCATTTAAAGTTAAATCAAGAAGAATAATTTTTACTTTCTGTCCATAACTTAATTGACTAATAGGTTTTAACATATCATTTCTTGAAAACTTTAAGCAAGCTAAATAGGTAGATATATTAATACCAGTTTCTGCAATTACTTTTTCGAGTTTCATGTTCAAAAATTCAGTTGCAGACATGTTCATATCAAAATATTCATTATAGTTTTGTGGTATATAGGCAATTTTTACATTTCTATTACCTGAATTGTAATGTTTGTATATATGCTTAAGAAGTGTACTTTTACCACAACCATTTTCCCCTATAATAGCTATCTTACTTCCACCTTTAATTGTAAGCGAAATATTTTTTGCAAGAACAGTATTTTTAATTGAAAGTTCAGGAATTTTAAAGTCAAGAATTGTTTTTCCTTTTGGAACATTAATATCCTGCATAAAACTAAGAACCATAAACTCATCATAATTAGGCATTTCCTGCATATTTTCTTTAAACTTTTTAAGTTGCTCTTCTTGTGCAAGAATATTAGCCATTTTTTTATTTAAAGTTCTTCTTACAGCAGAATCTTTAATCTTAATTTGATTACTTCTAACTGAACTTTTTATATGGCTGAGTGTTTTCTTTCTTTCAGAATATTCTCTTTGTTGCATTGTAGCAATCTGTTCCTGTTTTTGCATAAGATTTTCTCTTTCAGTAATAAATTCTGTATATGTCTGATTCTTTATTACTTGTTTAACCTTTTTTCTGTTTTTAGAATATTCTATTAATAATATTCTATTTGCAGTTTTTTCAAGTAATTTAACATCATGACTTACATATATTACTGGAATATTAAGTGAAACAATAAAGCTTTCTAACCAGTCAAGAGTTTGTATATCTAAATCATTTGTAGGTTCATCAAGAAGTAAAATATCACTTTTTGAAAGCAAAATTTTACATAATTGAAGTTTAACCTTTTCACCACCGCTTAATGTAGAGATAAATTGTTCATTATCCAACAACTCTTTTTTTAAGTGTAGCAAATCAAACAATTTACATATTTCTCCTATTTGGTTATATACTTCCCAATCTTCTTCACTTTCTAAATTCTCTTTTAAGAAGAAATACATAACTGAATAGTTATTCCAGCCTTCATTAAGATTTTGCTCACAATATCCTATTTTAACTTTTGAATTAGAAATTCCACCTGTAACTATTGCATAGTCAGATATTAATTTAGGATTTATTATAGCTTTTAATAAAGTGCTTTTTCCTGTTCCTTCTTCACCTATTATTGCTAATTTATCTCCACCTTTAACTGAAAAAGATAAATCATTTATAAGAAAACCTCCATCTTTTAATTCAATGGTAAGATTTTTTACATCTAACATAGGTTCCCTCCTTACTCTATAAATTGATCTGCAAGTATTATATCATTAATTTTAGTTAAAATGCTACGCTTACAGTCAATTATATTCATGTCTCCAAATTTTGCTTTAGAAATAAACCTACAACTTGTATGACAAACAGGAATAAAAGGACATTTTTCCTTAAAACAATAATCATATAACTTCCATGAAGTATAATCTCTGATTTTTGTTTTCATTTCTCTTATGTCACCTTCGACAAACTCCTCTGTTCCAACACCACTAGGACATTTATATATCTTTCCTGTTGGATCAATAATCATATTATGTCTAAGTTTTGAAACACAAAGTCCATCAAAAGCAAACATTTCTTCAGGTTCAAATCCATTTTCTCTTAACACTTTATGGAATTTAGGATAGTAATTAATCAATTCCTTTAATGTAATTCCATATTTATTAATATACTCATTAGAATCAAGCTCATTTAAAGTCTTTGTAATATATCCTAAAGTTACCTTTACTCTTTCATCATGAAATTCTTTTGCCAAAAACTTAATTGTTTCTTCAACTGTATCAACATTATCTTTATCATAATTGATTCGGATATTTATTTTACCAGTTGTATTTGTTTTTAGAATTTCATGAATATTTGAAAGTATTGTTTCAAATGTCTTAATACCAGATTTACTTATTCTTCTTGCTTCATGCACATCATATATACCATCAATAGTTATTTGTGCATTTCGAAGATTGTTTTCTGCAAGCAAATCGATTTTTTCTTTATCAAGAAGATAACCATTTGTAATAATCTGTGTATCATATTCTAATCCGTATTTCTCGCAAATTGTTTTTACAACTTCAAATATCTTCGAAACAACTTTCCAGTTAAGAGTCGGCTCGCCTCCATGCAAAACTAAATGAATTTTCTTTATTGTATCATTTCTTTCAATGTAGTTGTCTATAAACTCGTGAATTAAATCAACTGTATTTTCATCAAGAGCTTTATCTCTACATATCCCTTCCTGATAACAATAAGGACATTTGAAATTACATGCAGTTGTAGGCAATATTTGTATACACATTCTGGGGTCGTCTTTATACTGCTGTTTTAAATCAGTCATAAATTTTTCTTTTTCATTCAAATCAGGATCAACCAAGAATTCTTGCTCAACAAGTTGTTCAACATTATCTAAAGTTTCCTGAAGATATTTATCACCATACTTTCCTTGTGAAAGAAATTTATTTATCCGAATATATTCCTCTTCTTCAAATAACACAATCGCATGATTATATGTGTTATAAAGTAATACCTGATTATTCTTTTTTACCTTAAAAATAAACATTGACCATTTAACCATAAAAATTCCTCCTAAAACATATATTTAAAAATGTGGGGAGTAAAATAATTTTTACTCCCCTCTTTTGTTACTTTTCCTCATCGAAAGCTTTCGCTTACCCATCCAACTCGATGACCATTAAGCTCTAGCCGGACAACAAGGATCCTGACCGCCGATAACCGGTGTTGTTTTAACCTTGATAACTTTCATGATTAGTTCTCCTTTCTTAATATTTGTAATCTATATAAATATTGATTACATCGACCTTTACTTCATTTGCAAAAAACAAATGAAAACTAGCAATAAAAACTAGTAATAAATAGTATATTCTTAAAATACTCATATATATTAACATAAAATCAAATGATTTACAAGTATTTTCCCCATTTTTTCTAATATTTCATATATATTCAAGATATATTTCAATTGACAATATATCCTAAATTTAATATAATATTTGGGTATAATAAAGATAATTGTATATAATAAATATATATAGATAAGGAGAGATTAATAGTATATGGTATGTTCAGTATGTAAGAAAAATACAGCAATAATATTTACAAATAAAATCGTTAATGGTAAAAATGAATTTGAAGGATTATGTTTAAAATGTGCTCAAGAAAGAGGTATTAATCCTATAGAATCACTTTTAAAACAAACTGGTATGACAAATGAAGATGTAGAAAATATGATGGAACAATTTGAAGAA
Organism: Clostridiales bacterium; assembly: GCA_015056545.1. Classification (GTDB taxonomy): domain Bacteria; phylum Bacillota; class Clostridia; order TANB77; family SIG350; genus SIG350. The sequence goes on from SVGE01000001.1 coordinate 161,849, forward strand.
ACTATGCAAAATTCAGATGAAGATATGTTTTCTAGTATTGCTATGGAAATTAATGATGATGAAAATGGCGCTAACCCTTTTGCAAATCTATTTGCAAATATGTTTGGTGGTAAAACAGATAATGATACTTCTACAAATAAATCTGGAAATAATATAGATACAAAAGTAAAAGAAAAAAACTCTAAAACAAAGAAAAAGAAATTTTTAGATACTTATGGAATTAATTTAACTAATTTAGCTAAAGAGGGTAAAATAGATAATTTAATTGGTAGAGATTTAGAACTAGATAGAATGATTCAAATTTTAAATAGAAGAAGTAAAAACAATCCTGTTTTAATTGGTGAACCTGGTGTTGGTAAAACTGCTATAGCTAATGGTTTAGCTATTAAAATAGTTAATAAAGATGTTCCCGCTAAATTAATGAAATATGAAGTTTATCAATTAGATTTAACGTCAATGGTTGCAGGAACTCAATTTAGAGGTCAATTTGAAGCTAGAATTAAAGGAATTGTTGATGAATGTAAACAATATGGAAATATTATATTAGTTATTGATGAAATTCACAATTTAGTAGGCGCTGGTAATGCTGAAAGTGCTATGAGCGCTGGAAACATATTAAAACCTGCCCTATCTAATGGAAGTATACAAGTAATTGGTACAACAACATTAAATGAATATAGAAAACATATTGAAAAAGACTCTGCCCTAGAAAGAAGATTTCAACCTATTATTGTTGATGAACCAGATATTAAAACAACTATCAATATTTTAAAAGGTATTAAAGGATATTATGAAAAATACCATAATATAAGTATTAGTGATGAAATTATTGAAAAAATAGCTATTATGTCTGAAAAATATATACATGATAGATTTTTGCCAGATAAAGCAATTGACATACTAGATGAATCATGTTCAAGAGTTAATTTACGTGATAAAGAATTATCTAAATTAGAAGAATTAAAACAAAAACTTGCTGAAATTCAATCACAAAAAGATGATGCTATTCAAAATGATTCTATAGAGGATTATCAGAAGGCTGCTAATCTAAAAACAAATGAATGTGCTTTATTAGAAGAAATTGCTCAGTTAGAGAAAAAATATAAACCAAATGAAATAACTATTCATGATATTGCAACAGTTATTGAAACATGGACTAAAATACCTGCTACTAAAATATCTGAAGAAGAAAGTGAGAAATTAATTCATTTAGAAGAAAATCTTCATAAAAGAGTTATTTCTCAAGATAATGCGGTTAAATCAGTAGCAAATGCTATTAGAAGAAATAGAGCTGGAATTAAAATACGTAAAGCTCCACCATCTTTTATATTCATCGGTCCTACTGGTGTTGGTAAAACTGAATTAGTTAAAGCATTAGCTAGTGAATTATTTGGTAATGAAAAATATATAATTAGAATAGATATGTCAGAATATATGGAACAACATAGTGTATCAAAATTAATAGGTGCACCTCCAGGATATGCTGGATATGATGAAGCTGGACAATTAACTGAAAAGGTTAGAAGAAACCCTTACTCTATTATATTATTTGATGAAATAGAAAAAGCGCATAAAGATGTATTTAACTTATTACTTCAAATATTAGATGAAGGAAGATTAACAGACTCTCAGGGAAGAACTGTTTCTTTTGAAAATACAATAATTATTATGACATCAAACTCTGGTTCAGATTTTAAAAATCCAGGAATCGGATTTAATAAAAACGAGGATATTAAACTTGAAAATAAGATTATGGAAAGTTTAAAAACAACATTTAGACCTGAATTCTTAAATAGAATTGATGAAATTATTATGTTTAATAAATTAGAAAAACCTGAATTATTACAAATTGTTGAATTAATGCTTAATGAATTAAAAACAGTATTAGTTGAAAAAAACATTACATTAATAACATCAGATAAAGTTAATTCATATATATTAGAAAAAGGATATGATGAAAAATATGGTGCTAGACCTCTTAGAAGAGCAATACAAAAATATATTGAAAATCCTATATCTGAAAAATTATTAAAAAATGAAATTAAATATGGTGACAAAGTTAATATTAGTGTTGAAAATGATGAATTAAAATTTAATATATAATTTAAAGTAAAAACGGTAAATAATTTCTATTTACCGTTTTAATTAATTAAATATCCTGCAATCTATACAGAGTCTGATTGTATAACTCTGCATATTTGTCTTCGAGCTCGTTTGACTTTTCTCTGAGCTCCTGAACTTCCTTACTTTTTGCCCCTCTGTATGGAGCAATTTTTTCTTCTTCGCGATCAAGCTTGTCGATTTCCCGCTTAATATCTTCGAGTTTCGTTATAACCTTGTTCGCTTCGTCAATTTCAAAGGATAATGTTGATATTTTATTTTCTATTTTTTTAACATCTCCCTCAAAAGTTGACTTTTCATAATCTTCCATACCGCTTAGAGTATCTTGTGTATATTCCAGTTCATACTCTAATTCAGTTTTCCGATTTTCTAAATTTCTTACAATTGCTTTCAGTTCTTGCATGAACTATTCCTCCTCTTTTAAAAAAAAATTTTTTATAAGAAAATAGTGTTATTTTATTCACCAATTATATTATACCACTTTTTTGGAATTATGTAAATAAAAAACACATTTTTTATTTAGAATGTGTTTTTATTATTATATATTATTATATATTATTATATATTATTATATAATTAAATCTCTTTTTATCTTTTTATCTTCTACTTTACCAAATCCAATAAATAGATTATTTTCATTATATAATTTATATATACCATCTTTAAATTTGGTCTCTAATTTTACACCATTTAAGAATCTTTCCATATCTACGTTATTAATAATATATTTTGTATAATCACTAAATATTAATTCATTATCATATATTACTTTTTGTATTTCATTATTTTCAACTAAGTCTTTAATTTCATCTAATGTATAACTTTTTTCTTTTTCAAATATCCCTGCTCTTGTTCTCTCTAATTCTAAAACAGTAGCTATTGTACCAAGTTTTTGAGCTATATCTTCACATAATGTTCTAATATATGTACCTTTTGAACAATCTACTAAAAATGTAATAATATCCTCTTCAGTATTATATTTTACATCTTGAATTTTATATATTTCAATTTTACAAGGTTGCCTTTCTATTTCTAATCCTAATCTTGCAAGTTGATACATTTTTTTGCCATTTTGCTTTTTAGCAGAATACATAGGTGGTATTTGCTCACTTTTTCCTATAAAGCTATTTATTACTTCTTCTATTTTATCTAACTGAAATTTAGGTGGTTTCTTTTCTTTTAATACCTTACCTGTAATATCTAGAGTATCTGTTTTTATTCCCAGTTTCATTGTTACAAAATATTGTTTATCTTCATTTTTTATATATTGTATAAGCTTAGTAGCTTTACCAATAGCAATTGGTAATACTCCTGTAGCATTTGGATCAAGTGTTCCTGTATGTCCTATTTTACTTTCATTTAATATTTTTCTTAGTTTTGCAATAACATCAAATGATGTCATATCTTTTTCTTTGTATACATTTATTATTCCAAACATATTATTACTCCTACTAAATTCTCTCTTTTACTATATTTAATACTTTTTCTTTAATATCTTCAATGTTTCCTTCCGCTCTTCCTCCAGCAGCTCTAATATGTCCTCCTCCTGAAAACTCAACAGCTATTTTAGAAACATCAACATATGCATTAGATCTTAAACTTATTTTGAATATATTCTCATCTATTTGACGTATAAATATACTAACTTCCACACCTTCTATACTTCTACCATAATTAACTAAACCTTCATGTATATCTGGTTCATCTTCACTAATGTATTTATCTATTTGTTCTTTAGATAGATATAGATATGCAATTTTTTCATCTATTATTTCTAAATTGTTTAATCCCAATTTTAATAAACTAAATTTGTTAAATGACATTGTTTCAAATACTCTTCTTGTTATATCTGATATATCTACATCCATTTCACGAATTTCTTTTGCTATCTCAAAAGTATGCGAAGTAACATTTGAATATTTAAAACCACCAGTGTCTGTTAATATTCCTGTATATATACACTCAGCTATTTCTTTATCTATATCCACATTAATTGTCTTTAAAAAATCATAAACAATTTGACATGTTGCAGGAGATATTTCTTCTAATAATGTAATACTTCCAAATTCTACATGTGTTATATGATGATCAATTACAATAATATTAGTAAAATCATCTAATTCTCTATTTAATGCTATTCTTTCTTTATCTGCACAATCTAATACAATTAATGTGTCATATTTTTCTTTTAATTCATTTTCATCTAATTTTATTTTATTAAAATTCTTTAAAAAATCAAAACATTTACTTGGATTTTTTATTATACAATCTACATTATATCCCAATTTAATTAGTGCATTATATAATCCCAAACCACTACCAATTGCATCACCATCTGGGTCTTTATGTACTGCAATTAATATATTTTTAGATTTATCTAATACTTCTTTTATTTTATTACTTTCATCCATATTTATATACATTCTGTTCCTCCTCAAATACTTATTACAAGCAAAACAGCCATATTAACTTATGGCTGTTTTCTTATTTTATTCTTGCTCATTTGGAAGTATTTTATTTAATATTTCATCAATGTGTGAACCATAAGTTATTGAATTATCTAATTTAAATGTAAGTTCTGGTATACATCTTAATTTAATTTTATGTGCTAGCTCTTTTTTTACAAATCCTTTCATTTTATTTAATAACTTAATAGTACTTTCATGATTATCTTTACCATCAAATACACTAATAAATACATTAGCATATTTTAAATCATTAGATACTTCAACACCTGTTACAGATAATAGACTTGTAATTCTAGGATCTTTTAGATCATTAGCAAGTATATTACTTATAACTCTTTTCATTTCTTCTTCAATTCTTCCCATTCTTATTTCTGACATAAATATTCACCTTTTCTATTCTTTAATTTCTTCCATAATATAGCATTCGATTTGGTCTTGTTCTTTTATATCATTATAGTTTTCAATTTGCATACCACATTCATATCCAGTAGCCGCTTCTTTAACATCATCTTTAAATCTCTTTAATGATGCTATTTTACCTTGGTATATTACTACACCATCTCTAATAATTCTAACTAAACCATTTCTAACTATTTTACCATCAAGCACATAACAACCAGCAATTGTACCAACACTTGATACTTTAAATGTACTTCTAACTTCTGCTGTTCCTAAAACAGCTTCTCTATATTCTGGATCAAGCATACCTTTCATTGCTTTTTGTACATCTTCAATAGCATGATATATAACTGAGTATAGTCTTATATCTACTTTATCTGCTTCAGCCATAGCTTTAGCATTAACATCAGGTCTTACATTAAATCCAATTATTATAGCATTTGCAACTTTTGCAAGTGTAACATCTGATGAAGATATTGCACCAACATTTGCATGTATAACTTTTACTTTAACATCAGCTGTAGAAAGTTTTAATAATGACTGTTTTACAGCTTCAACAGAACCTTGAACATCTGCTTTAACAATAATATTTAATTCTTTTGTTTTTCCTGCTTCAATTTGACTGAATAAATCATCTAATGTAACTCTGTTATTAGCTCTTAATTCTTGTTCTCTTTCTTTTATTCTTCTAGTTTCAATTAAATGTTTAGCAACTTTTTCATTTTCTACTTCATAGAAAATTTCTCCACCTTCTGGTGTTTCTGGAAGACCAATTATTTCAACTGGTGTTGATGGACCAGCAGCTTTAATTTTCTTTCCTTTATCATCTGTCATTGCTCTTATTTTACCAATTATACTACCAACAACAATTGTATCACCAACATTTAATGTACCTCTTTGTACTAATACTGATGTAATAACACCTTTGTTTTTATCTAATCTTGATTCAATAACTGTTCCTTTAGATTGTTTATCTGGGTTTGCTCTTAAGTTTTTCATATCTGCAACTAATAATACCATTTCAAGTAATTCATCAATATTTGTTCTTTGTTTTGCAGATATTGGAACACAAATAGTATCTCCACCCCATTCTTCTGGAACTAATCCATATTCCATTATTGATTCTTTTATTCTAGCAACATTTGCTCCTTCTTTATCTATTTTGTTAATAGCTACTATTATTGGAACTTCTGCTGCTTTAGCATGATTTATAGCTTCTATTGTTTGTGGCATTATACCATCATCTGCTGCAACAATTAGTATTGCTATATCTGTAACTTGAGCACCTCTTGCTCTCATAGCAGTAAAGGCTTCATGCCCAGGTGTATCTAAGAAAGTAATATCTCTACCATTTACTTTAACTTTATATGCACCAATATGTTGAGTAATACCACCTGCTTCATTATCTATAACATTTGTTGAACGAATAGCATCAAGAAGTGATGTTTTACCATGGTCAACGTGTCCCATAACAACAACAACAGGAGCTCTTGGTTTTAAGTTTTCTTCTGCATCTTCTGTATCATCAAATAATATTTCTTCATCTGTTACAACTACTAATTTTTCAGCAGTAATACCAAACTCTTGAGCTATTAAATATGCAGTATCAAAATCTAGTTCTTGGTTAATTGTTGCCATTATACCTAAACCTAATAATTTTTTAATAACTTCTGATGATGTTTTCTTAATCATTTCAGCAAAATCTTTAACTGTTATATATTCAGGAATTTTTATTTCTGTTAATTCAAATATTTTATTTTTTTCAAATTCTCTCTTAGTATTTACTTCTTTTGCCTTTTTATTCTTTTTATTATTTCTTCTGTCATGTGATAAATCATAATAATCTAACATTCCACCATCATTATCATTAAACATATTAGATAATGAACTTTGTGTTTTTAAATCTTTTAATTTTCCCATATTTATTGAAGAATTATTATTGTTTCTATTTCTTTGATTATTTTTCTTGTTTTGATTATTTCCATCATCATTATTATTTCTAACTTTATTTCTATTAAAATCTTTTTGAATAGCTTTTTCAACAGGTTGTTCAACAATGTTTTTAATATCTTTTTCTAATTTATTTGCCTTAAATCTATCATTGTTTCTATCTAGTCTATTTCCATTCATATTATTATTTCTTCTATTTTGGAAATTATCATTTGGTTTATTTCTATCCCTGTTATCCCTGTTATCCCTGTTATCTCTATTATTTCTAAAATTAGGTCTTTCATTATTTTTAAAGTCATTTCTTTTTTTATCTACTTCTTGTTTCTTTATATCAGTATTTTTTGATGTTTTTTCTTCTACCTTTTCTACTTTTTCAGTAATAACAGGTTTAACTTCTTTTTTAGGTTCTTCTTTAACTTCTTTTACAATTTCTTTATTTACTTGTTCTAAAGATTTTTCTTCTGGCTTTTTAAACAAATCTGCAATAGAACCTACTTGTGTTCTTTGTTTTTGTCTGTTTCTTAAATTAAAGTTATTATTTCTTTTATTTTCAACAATACCTACTTTTTCTTCTTTTCGTTCAATTCTTTTATCTTCAACATTTTCTCTAATAACTTCTCTTCTAATAATAACTGGATTTGAACCTTTTGCTTGTTTTTCAGCCTTATTATTATTAACTTTCTCTTGTTTTTCTTTATTATCTTTTTTGTTTTCATTAGGTATTATACCTTTTTTAATAGCTAAATTAACATCTTCATCAGATAAGGAAGATAAATGTGATTTAACTTCTATCCCAATATTATTTAATTTTTCTATTAACTCCTTATTTTCTATACCTATTTTTTTTGCTATTTCATGCACTTTTTGTTTACCCAATAGATCCACCTCCATTTATTTTATATATGTATTAATATCTACTAACAATTTATTATATGTATTTTCATCAATTTTGACATTTAATTCTTTCTCTATTTTTTTAGACTTTATAGCTTTATTTAAACAATTAGCACTACATATATATGTTCCTCTACCAGACATCTTTCCTGTTGAATCGAAATTAACATCTGTATCAGAAACTCTAACAATTCTTAATAATTCTTTTTTATTTTTTGATTCCATGCAACCTATACATCTTCTCATAGGTACTTTTTTCATTTTATCACCTACTCTAAAATTTGTTCTCTAATTTGAGTTTCAGTTTTTATATCTATTTTCCAATTAACAAGTTTTGCTGCTAATCTAACGTTTTGTCCCTCTTTACCAATTGCTAAAGATAATTGGTCATCTGGAACAACAACTGTTGAACTTTTATCTTCATAATTAACATCAACAGCTATTACTTGTGCTGGAGATAATGAAGCTGCTATAAATTGAGCTATATCTTCACTCCATTCAACTATATCTATTTTTTCACCATTTAATTCTTTTAATATTGATTCTATTCTCATACCTTTCATACCAACACATGAACCAACTGGGTCTATATTTTCATCTTTTGAATATACAGCTATTTTAGTTCTTGAACCAGCATCTCTTGAAACTGCTTTTATTTCAATTAAACCTTCATATATTTCTGGTATTTCTACTTCAAATAATCTTCTTACAAAACCAGCATTTGTTCTAGAAAGCATTGCTTGTGGTATATTTTTATTATTTCTTTTAATATCCACAATATATGCTTTTACTTTATCATTTACATTATAGCTTTCACCTGGTAATAATTCAGTAGGTAAAATTATTCCTTCTAATTTACCTAAATCAACTATTATTGAAACATCATCTGACTTTTGCACTATACCTGAAATTAATTCACCTTTTTTATCATAAAATTCATTAAATGTATTATTCTTTTCAGCTGTTCTTACTCTTTCTAATATAACTTGTTTAGCAGTTTGTGCAGCAACTCTACCAAAATCATTTGGTGTTATTTCTATATTTACTGTATCACCAATTTTATATGTTTTTTTAATTTTTAATGCATCATCAATTGTAATTTGATAACTATCATTTATAAAGTTTTCTACTTCAACAACTTCTTTTTGAGCATATAATTTAATTTTACCTTTTTTCATGTCAAATTCAACTTTAACATTTTCGCTACCACCTGAGCTTTTCTTATATGCTTTAATTAAACCTTGTTCTAATGCTTCAAGTATATACTCTTCACTTAATCCTTTCTCTTCACATAATAACTTAATTGATTTTAAAAATTCTGCTCCCATTTTATTCTACCCCTTTCTCATTATCCCAGTCATAAACTGTTTTTATTAAACTAATATCTTTTTTATCAAATGTAAATTCTTGCTCATCTGAAATTATTGTTACTGTATTATCTGTATATGTTTTTAATATCCCTATATATTGTTTTACTTTATTTACTGGTTTAAATAAATTTATACATATATTTGTATCTAAATATTTTTTAAAATGTTCTGGATTTCTAATATGTCTTTCTAAACCAGATGATGTTACTTCTAAAAAATATTGGTCTTGTATATTAACTTTTGCATCCAATTCTTCATTTATTAAATTACTTAGATTTTCACAATCATTAATATCTATACCACTTGATTTATCTATGTATATAGATAAATACATATCTTTACCTTGTTTTGCATAAATAACATCATATACTTCTAAACCTAATTCATCTGCAAATGGTAAAACTATTTCATATACTTTTTTTTCTATTTCTTTCATAAAATCTCCTATCTTCAAACAAAAGAGTGGGACTTCCCACTCTTTTGTCAATAATCTTTTAAGTTACGCAAATTATATCATATAAAATTTGGTAATGCAACACTTTTTAGAAATTTTTGCTTAAATTCTAATTATTTGTTCATTTAGTATTTTTTCATATTCCTTTATTCCTGCAATTGCTACTTCAATTTCGTAATTTGTTGGTTCTTTTAATATCATTTTTTGAAAGAAATTTAGTTTATCATTTGCCCATAAATATAATGATATAATAATACAAAATATGCACCATAATATTTTTAATAATAACCATGGAATTATTGAACATCCAATTGCTCCAATTGTTATTACAAATAAAATTACAGTTATCCATGTTGAACCACAAGATAATGAAATCGAATTCATTTTCATTACATCATCACAATTATTCGGAACCTCATTATATCTTTCCAAATAATTTAACATCTTATGTTCAGCTGCATGGTATCTATACTTACTTGCATTATTTTTGTTTTTGGAATTTACAAAATAATATGCAAATACTACTCCCCAAACAAAAGCAAAAATTTCTATCATATTAAGCAATTTATTATTTGTCTTAGGTAAATTAATATAAATTATTGTAAATACAAGTAATGAAAAATATATTAATAAATAATTTTTTATATCTCTCTTTTCTTTTAACTTTCTTCCTTCTCTACTTACATTAATTTTACCATTTTCATCTCTTGTAACACTTATTAGATAATTCTTTTCTGTTAAAGCAAAATCTATGCCATTACTATACGACCGTGCTTCTGCAATACGCATTCTAGCTCCTCCTTTAATAAATTTAACATATATATATTAACATAATTTTGATAATATTGCAATAAAGAGGCTAATTCCATATTAGAATTAGCCCCTTTTATTTTATCTTGCTTTACAAAGCCAGCTTGAATATAACCAATTTTCTCTTTTTCTTTGCTTAAGTTCATCCTCAGTTGGGAAAGATAATATTTTTTCTTTTTCTTTCCAACCTTCTTCTTTAACATACTTAACAAAAGACCTAGAGAAATAGACATAATCAAGTGGAATATTTGTTTTATTACCAATTATAAATTCCAATTCATCCATGTAATTCTTTTCATTACCTAAATGAATAGAAAACAAAGTTTTGGTTTTATTCAAATAAACATCACCCAAAACTTTTTTGGTAACATCTTCATACGGTATCCTTAAAGTAAGACACGTATTGCCATTCTTTTCTCTCAATGAAACTAATACACCTGCAAAAACGCCTCTAGGACGCACTCTTAAATGTAACATAAAAATTTACCTCCCGGAAAAATAATTTTTCTAGGCTAAAAAATATTTTCTTAGCATATTAATAATACTACATTTTTTGTATTATGTCAAATAGCAAGAAATTTTTGCAACAAAAAACTTCAAATATATTTCAAAATGAAGTTTTCTTTTATAGATTTTATTATAAATTAATTACTGAAGTAACTGATGTATCTACTCCCCAATTTGCTGCATCTTCTTCAGTAAATATACTTCCTTCTCCTAATGTTATTGTTTTTAAGTTCCAACAATCTTGAAAAGTATAGTTATCTATATTATTAACAGTTCCCGGTATAGTTATATATTGTAAACTATCACACATTGAAAAATCACTTGAATTTATGCTCGTAATAGTACTAGGAATAATTATTTCTGTTACATTACACATAGCAAACGCCATACTCCACATCGCTGTTATTCCTTCTTCCAATTGAATTGTTCCTATACGAGAGTTTTCAAAAGCGCATGCATTAACATTAATAATCGTATTTGGTATTGTAAGTTTGTCTATATTTAGTGCACTATAAAAAGCATACTGTTCTATATATTCTATATTTTTAGAAAGTCTCATGTTTGAAATGTATGTAAACGTAAAAGCGTGCTCTCCTATTATAGTAATTGTATCTGGCATTATTACACTAGTTATATCAATATATCCAAATGCACCATCAGCTATCTCTGTTACTTCAACTTTATTACCTTCGTTATCTGTATATTCTGCTGGTACTATTAGCTCTTTATTTGGTGAAGGAGAACTAAAGATAATTCCTGAACCACCCTTTCTTGTTTGATAGTCTCTGGTATCTTCTTTATATCCATATACTATTCCATCTCTTATATCTAAAAGTTCTGCTTGTGAATTATCCCATACTATCTCTTCTACTACTTCTTCTCCTGTTTCTACTCCTAACTCAATTAACCATTTCCCTTGTAATACTTCATTATTTAATTCTTGTTTTGCTACTATTTTTCCATTTATTACTTCTATTAATTCTCCATATTCTTTTACTTTAAATTCTGGTATTATTTCTTTTATGTCTTCTCCAGTTATTGTTTTGCCGATTAATTTTAACTCTTCTTCTTCTCCATTTCCTGTTGCTAATTTTATTTGTTCCTCTGCTCTCTTAACTGCTAATATTTCTTGATATGTTCGTATATCACTTTTAAATACACTTTCTTTTGCTCTGTCTATTATTCCACCTTCCATAAAAGTTACAATAACTGCAGCTGTTAATATTATTAGTACAATTATTGTTACTATTAGTGCAACTAAGCTTATACCTGATGTTTTTTTACTTTTTAAATTTTTCATAATTTTTTCTCCTTTCGTATTTTAAATTTTTACTTTATACAATTTTATTGTATAACACTTTTGATTTTGCTTTAACTGTTTTGTTGTAGTTTTATTTTTTTCTTTTTATTACCTCCTTCTTCAGTTCTTTATTTTATTATTGCCTAAATATATATTTTTAATTTTGGCAAATGAAAAGAACCTAAGACTATACTACGTTTTGTCGTAATATATTCTTAAGTTCTCTATATTTTTTTGCATATCAATTAAAGATGTTTTTATACTATAAACATCCCCCCCCCCTAGTATTTAGCACTTTATGGCATATTACTTTGGTTTTATTTGACATTTTCTTACACCTACTTTCTGTTTGTATATTATCATAGGTATTTTAATATTTCAATAGTTTTCGTAAAAAAATAGAAGTTTTTCAATAATATGAAATAACTTCTATTTTTTTCATCTTAATTATTTTTATCTTGTGTTACGTTTTCTTTCTTTGTTTCTTCATAATTTTTAATAGCTATTTGCATATATATTATTACAATAACTAAACGTATTATTGACCAATATCCAAAATTAACAAAAAGCATTAATAATGAAAGTATTGTTGCTGTAACATTTGAATACATAGATATATTATATATTTCTTTAAAACTTAGTTTTTTCTTGTATATTAAGCAGATTATCCATACAATTAATGAATAAATTAATCCCATTATTAAGAAAGATATAAACATATATAATAATATTACTAATGCACTTATTACAAATATAATTATTGGAAGTTTTGATGTTTCAATTACACTAAATACCTCTTGTATAGTTTGATTATTAAATTCATATTCTTGTTTATTATCTTCTATATTAATATTAGGCATAACTTCATAATCATTTTCTTCAATAGGTTGTTCTCCTGTAATTGTATTTACATCTTTTTCTGTTTCTTGCAGATATTCATTTGATGAATTGTTCATTTCCTCATTACCAAACAATTCTAAAAATGTCATATTTATTATATCTTCTGCTGATTTAACAGAAAAAGCATCTGTTCCTATTAAAACATATGCATTACTACCATATATTTTATCTACATTTATATTTCTAATTTCTTCAAGAGTAATATTAGAATCTATATATATTAGTGAACCAATTGTATTATCGTAAAAATTTATTGGCTGTTCCATTTGTGATATAAATCCATTTTTAGATATTGAAAACTCTGGTAATTTATCTATATAATCTTTTGCCATATTTAAAAGAGTTTGATAAAAGAAAAATAATATTGCTACTAGTACAATTGTATACAAAATTGCCATTATAAAATACATACCAATTGATTTTCCAGCACTTTGTTTAGCTATTTTATGATATTCTTTTGGTTTTGTCATAACTATACTTAATCTTTTTAAAAAGCCTATTTTTTCTTTATTTTCCATAAATATTCCTCCTAAAACAGTATCATTAATATTAATTTATCATATAATATATTATCTCCACTATATTGGAGTTTTTATAAATAATACGGATATATGTTTAAATACATAGTCCGTATTAGTCTTTATAAAATTCTTTTGTAAGATAATTACATTTTTCTAATACTTCATTTTCATTAATACCTATTAATTTTCTATCCTTCATAATAATATTTCCATTTATAATTGTTGTTTCAACATCATTTCCATTTGTAGAGTATACAAGTATTGAAGGTATATCTATTGCTGGTGTAGTATGTGGTTTATTAATATCTACAATAATTAAATCTGCTTTTTTACCTTCTTTTATACTTCCTATTTCATTTTCTTTTTCTAGAATTTTTGCATTATTAATTGTAGCCATTTTTAAAATTTCAAATGATGTAATTATATCACTTTTCATATATTTTATTTTTTGCATGTATGCACATGTTCTCATTTCTTCAAACATATCTAAAGTTGTAGTAGAACTTGCTCCATCTGTTCCAAGTCCAACTGTTATTCCATTATCTAATAACTTTCTAACATCACATATTCCAGATGCTAATTTACAATTACTTATTGGATTATGAGATATTCCACCTTTAATATCTTTTAATATTTCAATATCTTCATCTGTTAAATATATTCCATGTGCTAATATTACAGGAACATCTAATACACCTAAATCTTTTAAAAGTTGAGTTGACGTTTTTCCATATCTTTCTTTTATAATATTAACTTCATCTAATGTTTCAGATAAATGTGTTTGTATTCCAGCATTATATTTTTTAGCCAACTCAACATATTCTCTATATCTTTCCTCAGGTGTTGTATATGGTGCATGTGGTATAAAGTATGGATAAATCATATCATTATTTTCTTTTAGCTCTTCCATAATTCCCTCATTTAATTCATTTGGAAAGTTAATTCCAACTGCACCTCTCATTTTTGTTTCTAAATATGCTTTTAATCCCTGTTTTTCTCTAAGATACATATCTGCTACACAAGTTGTACCTGTTTTTATAGCTTCAATCAAACTAAGTTTAGTAAAATTATATACTAGTTCATCTGTAAGTAATTCTTCTTTTGGAAATATATATTCAGTAAGCCATTTCATCAATTCTAAATTCTCACCATATGTTCTAAAAATACTCATACCTAGATGTGAGTGTGTGTTAATAAGTCCTGGCATTACTACTTTACCATTTGCATCAATTACTTCATCAGCATCTATTTCTAAATTTTCTTGTATTTTTTCTATAACATTATTTTTAATATATATATCTGATATATATACTTTATTGCCTTCAACATCAAGTATATTAGCATTTTTTATTAATATACTCATTTTACCACCATCCTTTAACAAGTCCTATTAGCATATATATAATTATTTGGATAAGATTATTTGTAAACAATCCAAACAAAAAATTAGTTGTTCCTTTAGATAATATATCTTTATATCTTTGTGTTATTTTTTTTACAATAGTATCTTCATAGTTTTTTTCTAAATATTCTTTTGAAACAATATATGCCATATATGTTGCTTCTGTTTCAATTATATTTCTTGCAAAAAATCCAAACAAATTTAATATTAAATATATTCCAAATAATATATAAAAAATATTTTGGCTTATTACATTTAAAATACTTAATACTATTGTAGCAAACAAATAAATCATATTAATATTTGCAAGTATAAAATTAGACCATAAAAATTTTTTGTTTTGTTTAGAATGCCAACATTCATGTGATATAAACATAAGACGTGCAAAAGATTTATTAGCAATTTCACTATTTGCAAGTAGTATTGTATTACTAAACACATTATAAAAACTTGTAGTAGATTTTTCATCAACACTAAAATCTATTTTTACATCTTTATTATCTATTTGCTCTAATATTTGCTTACATATTTCTTTATTATTTGGTAATCCTTTTGTAATATTATCTAATTCTTCATCTTTAGTTAATTCTAATAATTGTTTTGCTGAATATTCAGTATAAATTAATTTAGTAATTATTATTAAAATAACTAATACTAAAAAAATATATACCATTTATTAATCCTCCATAGCTTCTCTTATTGCTTCACCTAATATTCTATACATATCTCCAACTAATACATCAAATCTTACTTCTGCATCAAACATTTTTTTAATACTTTCATTTTCTAATAAAATCTTATACATTTGTCTTAATAATTCTTCTTTTTTTACAGCTTCGTCTTCTTTTCCTTGCATAACTAATTGTTGTACCTCTATTTGTTTTTCTCTAAAAGAATTAACAGTTTCTTTATTTTTAGGTTCTTTAAAAACCTCTTTTTTTATTTCAATATATTCTTTCATTTCATTACTATTTCTTAAAGCATCTGCTAATTCATTAATTTTATCATAAACATTCATTTTTATACCTCCCTATATTCATACCTATTTTATATCATATTATGTATCATTTCAAGAATAAATATATAAAAGTTTAACAAAAAGTATAAGTTTACATAAATTTATTGACATTACTCTTGATTTATGGTATATTAATATTGTGATAGAAATATTCACCAATTTTTCCGATAAAAATTTTTTTGAAGGAGGCTTAGACCGATGAAGAATTTAGTAACAACATAAATGAGAATCGGCTGCGAAAATTTTGTCTTATTTTATTTGAAACGAGGTAACCCTATATGATCCAAACACGGTATTTATCTGGATTTCTTTAGTTACTTAACTAAAAAATGAGAGTTTTGTCGTAATTACGGCTACAGCCCCTTTATATAACGGGCTAACAAATAATATGAAGAACAACAAACCACCGGCTTAGTCGGTGGTTTGTTATTTTAATTATTTATTAATGGCTTTACCAAAGTTTTTGTATAAATAATATCTGTTTCATGTAATGCTCTAGTCATTGCTACATAAAGAAGTTTCATATCATTTAAATTATCTGAATTATATGTTTCTTCATCAACATCTATTATTATATTTGCATCAAATTCTAATCCTTTAGATAAATATGCTGTCATAACACAAATACCACCATTATATGTCTCATTATTTTCTGTCATTAATTCAATATCTTGTATTCTTTCTTTTAAATCTTTATATACTTTATTTGCTGTTTTTTCGTTTTTACATATAACTGCAATTGATTTGTAATTATTCTTAATATGCTCTTTTATCTTGTTTATTGTATTCTCTATCTTATCTTCATAATTTTCTATTTTTAGTATATTTACTGGTTTTCCGTGTCTTATAACTGGCTTAGCATTTCCAAGACCTATGTAATTTGTAACTTTATTTGCTTCTTCCATTATTTCAATACTTGTTCTGTAGCTTTTCTTAAGCTCCATTAACTGACATTTATCTTTAAATACATTATGTATAACACTATCCCAATTATCTATTGCTCTAAAAGAATAAATTGACTGAGCTATATCTCCAAAAATACTGAATGTAGATTTGTTCATTATTTTCTTTAATATATAGAAATGAAATTCTCCAAAATCTTGTGCTTCATCTATAACTACATGTAAATATTTTTTATATTCATCATTCCCAAATAATTTATATTTTAAATACATCATTGCTGGCAAATCTTCAACTTCAATTTGTTTTTTATTAATGTTTTTAAGTGTATATTCTATATATTCTTGAATACTTGTATTTAGTTCTAAACTATCTGTATATTTATCTATATTTTGTATAAACTCTTTATATACATTTAAAATCTTTTTATTAACTGCCTTAAAATATGCCTTTAATTCATCTTTTAGCCCGTTATTTATACTTTTATACATGCTAAACTGTATTTCCTTTAATTTAGCTATTTCTTGTTCATTTTTTGCATCTCTAATTCTTTTAGCAAACACTTTTCTAATCTTTTCTTTTAACTGTTCTTGTCTTTCTAATATTTTATTTGAAATAATTATATTAGTTCTTTCTATTTTTTTAGTAATACATACATCTTTCATATTATCTTTATATATATTTTTTATTTGATTACTTGTTAGTATTAGATCATCGTAAAGTTTTAAACCTTCATTATTGAAAAAAGAATTTTCAATATCTTTTATATATCTATCTAGTATTTTTTTATATTTCATTGATGTTTTAACTTTATATATATTGTTATTTTCAATTTGCTGATTGTTTAAAACATTTTTTAAACAATTATCTATAATCTTTATATTCTCTCCTATATATTCTAAACCTAATTCATTAATTGTTAATTGTTTTACACCAACAACATCTAAATCTGGAAGCACTGATGAAATATAGTTTATGAAAAATTTATTTGGTCCAATTACCATAAACTTTTCATTTTTATTTACATCTTTAGAATTATATATTAAATATGATATTCTATGCAGAGCCACTGTTGTTTTTCCACTACCAGCAACACCTTGTACAATTAAGTCTTTTTGAAGATTCTCTCTAATTATACTATTTTGTTCAGACTGTATTGAAGCAACAATATTTTTTAATCTACTATCTGCATTAACACCTAAATATGGTTTTAGTAACTCATCGTCTGAAACACTATCTACATCAAAAATATCTTTAAGATTACCATCTTCAATTACTATTTGTCTTTTTAATTTAAGTTCCCCTTTTATTCTGCCTTCAGGTGCAATATATTCAGCATTTCCAATATTACTATCATAATAAAGCGTAGAAATAGGTGCTCTCCAGTCAACCACAACTATTTTACTATCATTTGAAATAACACCAATTTTTCCAATATAACATACTTCTGTATTTTCTTCTTTATTGTTCTTAAAATCTATTCTTGCAAAATATGGTTTTTGTTTGCTTGTTTCTAAATTTTTTAATTTGATTGCAAGAATACTCATTAATTCTTGAAGTAAAAATGGATCATCTTTATACTTCATAGGAAGTTCTTTGAAACGTTTTTCTTCTGTTTCAATTAACTTCAAAATTTCTTCTTTTGAATAATTTAGGTATTTTTCTTCAATATTTTGTACATCTTTTTGCATAATACACTTCCTTTCTTTAAAATATATATTATCTTTTTCTTTTGTGTTTATTTTAGACAAATTAAAAGAAAACTTAATGTTTAGTTAAGTTTTCTCCTATTTATTAGTCTACAAATTCGAATTCATCTTTAAATTTTTCTTTGAACATTTCAAATACTTTATTAGCTTCTTCTTCATTGTCAACACTTACATATGTTTCGCCTTCTTCGTCTTCTTCATTTGCTTCAACTTTTAATATTACTACCTCTCCAGCTTCTTCCTCATCTTGGTCTACTGGTATTAATATTACATATTCTTTTTCATCCATTTCTATTAAATCTACAAATTCAAATTCAACTTCATTACCTTCATCATCAGTAAGAACTATTATGTTTTCTTCTAGTTCTGTTCCTTCTAAGATTTCATCGTTTGCCATAATGATCTCCTTTCAAATATTAAATTTTTTAACTACAATTATAGTATACCATAATTTTTGGTTTTGTCAATATAATTTTGCAAAATATATACAGCTGCCATAGTATCCTCTACTTTTTTCTTTTTTTTGCTTTTTACCCCTAATTCATTTAATATCCTATTAGAATACATCGTTGTTAATCTCTCATCTATAGTATCTACTTCAATTTTAAATTTATGTATTATTTTTTGAATAAATTTTTCGGTAGCTTCAACTCTTTCACCTTTTGAGCCATTCATATTTATTGGCATACCAACAACTATTTTAGCAATATTATATTGTTTTATATATTTTTCTATTTCAGAAAAAAGTAATTTTTCATTTCCTTTATGCATTATAGTTGTAATTGGCATAGCTGTAATATTTAATTCATCATTTACAGCTATACCAACTTTACTCATTCCATAATCAATTCCCATTACTCTTTCCATTATTTTATACCTAAATATGATTTTACCAATTCTTCAAGTAAATCATCTCTATCAATTTCTCTTATTTTGCTTCTAGCATCATTGTAACTAGTAATGTATGTTGGATCACCAGATAATATATAACCAACTATTTGATTTATTGGATTGTATCCTTTTTCAACTAATGCTTCATAAACTTCTTTCATTATACTATTTATTTTTTCATTAGGTTGTTTTTCAACTTTAAAATTAATTGTATTTTCAGTCATTTTCTATTTCCTCCTTATCTAAATAATCCAAATCTTTTCTTTTTACCTGCTAACATTTTACTATTAGTTGTAGGATATACAATACTACAAATAACAGAAATCATTTCTAAAAATTCTTTTGTAAAATTAGAAAAGTCCATATCACATTTGTGTAAATTATCTATATATTTTTGATAGTTCTCTACTGCAAAAGGTACTGTATAATAATCAATATTAGTATCAAATAAATCATCCATAAATGTCATTTGCGGATCATAATAATATGCCATACCCTCTATTAATTTTTTAGCTGTTACACTTGATTTAACAAACTTATTAATTATTATTCTCATTTTTGCTAAAGATATTTCTTTAGATTTTAACTCTCTTAAAAAACTTGTTATTTGTTGCACTGTTAAAATATCCATATCTTGTACAACATAAATTTCATTTGCAAGTTTATAATAATCTAAAGGTGTAGTAAAATCACAATCAACTAATATTACTTTATAATTCTGTTTTAAGTTATCTACTAATTTCATATGATTGTATGATCTTCTATCAGAACCTGGAAGTGAAGTAAATAATGTTAAATTTTTATTTATTTCTATTCCATCTTCTATAGAATTATTTAATATAACACTATTGATTGATTTTTCTGCTTTTTTTCTTAATTTTTCACTATTATTAGTATATGTATAAAACATATTTCTTTCTCTTGTCATATCCAGTATTGCTGTTTTTACTCCATTTTTTGAAAGCATATATGCAATAGCATTAATTAAAAATGATGTACCAACTTTTGAACCACCAATAAATACAGCTAATTTACTATAATCTGTTGGAACTTCAAAAACTTGTTTTATTACTTCTGTTGGTTTTTCTATTTCAACAATTTTTTCAACTTCAACTATTTTCTCTATTTCAACAGGTTTCTCAACTTCAACAATTTTTTCAACTACTTTTGGTTCTTTTTCTTTATTTTGCTTTTCTTCAGCTGGTTCTATAATTCTTTCAATTTCTATAACTTTTTCCTTTTTCCTAGAAGATTTCTCTTCTTCTGGCTTTTCAATAGTTTTTTCTATTTCAATTATTTGTCTTTTTACTTTATTATTATCTATTTTTCCTGAAGCAAGAATTTTCTTTCCAGTTGGTTTTTCTACTTCTATTTCCTCTTCTTGCTTTGGAGCAGTTATATTTTCAAATTTTATATATGTTTTGTATTTATCAGAATGTTTAGATAAATATTTTTTTACATTAACAGGCAAAAAATTGCAAATAATTTTCATTTGCATATTGTTATATTGTTCACTTACTCTATTAAATGAATCTAAATATTTATCAGTATTATCTCCAAGTTTTTTAAAATATGCAACTATTTTTTGCAATTCAACTTCATCAACTGTATTTTCTCTTGCATATATATCATCTACACCATATTCTATATATTTTTTAGCTTCTTTTTTAGTTCTAGGTGTTTCAAGTAATTTACAAATAGAATCGATAGTTCTATCTTTACCTATTAACATATTATATATACCTAAACTAAATAATCTTTTTAATAGTTTATCATTTTGGTTTCTATTCCCACTACAAACAAATATAATTTCATTATTACTAACTTCGTCAGAAATTGCATCTATTTGATCAAATAAATATTGGTCTATTGTTTCTTTATTAAATTTATTATCTAATCTTTCTAATTCTTCAAAAACAAGTACTCTGTCATAAGAATTATTCTTTTTTACTTCTGCTATTAATGCTTTAAAAAAATATACATTTTTAATTTCTAACTCTTCTCCATACAATTCTAGAAATTTTTCTTTTATTGCATTTGAAACAGATTCATTATTTATAGCAAATAATACTTTCATTTAATTTAACTCCTTCCAATAGTTACAATTAATGCAAATACTAATGGTGCAACTTGTGCAATTACCAAAAATACAACAGAAGATACTATCATTCCATATCCTCTTTCACCTTCAACAAATTTCTTTATACTTATTACATAATAGTAGAATGCTCCCACTACATATATTAAGACACATATAGGTATACTATATCTTTGTATAATACTTAATACATATGCTGCTAAGCCAAAGCCATACCCACCATATTTTTCAACATATCTATTTAGTTTTTCATTATTTTTTTGTTCTAATTTACTTATAATAGAATTACTATCAACTATATCTGTTGTTCCAGAATTACCACTTAAAGCTTTTACACCAAAGAATATTCCTACAACTAATATAATTATAAATGCTAATATAATTAATATTTCTTTTAATGTTTCCATCAATTACCTCCAATTATTGTTCTACATTATAATGATACTATATCTAATTTAAAATAGCAATAAATTTTTAATATTTTTATGCATTTTTAAACAAAAAAATTGTACTAATTTCAAGTACAACAAAAATTTTTGGTGGAGATGACGAGAATTGAACTCGTGTCCAATAATCCATCCATACAAACTTCTCCGAGTGCAGTTTATTAATTAATTTCCTATATTAAACATTAACAAACAACTATTTAATATAGTATTTTCTAAAAATACCCTCTACTCTAGAAACATCAAGTAGATTCCTTGTCGCTAGTTTGACACCTTATTAAAGATCGCGACTTATCTTTAAAAGATGTGCTGCATTACTAAGCAGCAAATGCAAATCTATTATTATCTGCGTTTATTTTTATTTTCCGTTTTTTAAAGTGGCCAACGGAGCCCACTACTCGCTATTCATACTTCCAAATTACTGTCGAAACCTTTACATCCCCATATTCAATATATATTATACACATCTAAATGTATTTTTTCAATATTTTAATTGAGTTTTCCAATTTTTTTATAAAAAAACTTGCTATTATTTAATAATAGCAAGTAAATAAAACATCAGTGTGTCACTAGTAGCATTAATCGTAACACTATGGCTACATTATAAAACCAAAAGTGTAGTTTAGCAATACTTTTCACAAATATTTCACAATAATTTTAAAAATAATAAAAAAAGCAGAAAAGAAATCAATTCTTTTCTGCTTTAAATATCTGCTATTCTGCTTGTTTCTTTATTAACTCAGGTATATTTTTTAGTATAACATTTTGTTCAATTGAATGATATCCTGCTATTGCATCAGTAATAAAATTAGCATCATCAACATCTACATCTCCATCATTATCTACATCTCCTGCAAGTAATTTAAGATCTGTTACCTCTTCTTTGCCTGTTCTCATTCTATTTATTGCAGCTGCATCAAATACAGAAATATCATCACCTGTTAACTCACCTTTAACAATAATTGTAATATATTCTTTATTTTCTTCATCATATATCTTATCTCCTGTTGCTACTATTCCACCCTCTCTTGCACTAGCTGTAGGAATAGTATATCCTTCTGGTAACACATCTAATATTTCTTTTGCTGTTGTTAGTATATCTTCAATATATACTTCATCTATTTTTATTCCTGTTACATATGGTGTTTCTCCTACTATTGAAATCATATATCCCGCTTCTTTTAAAGTTTCATATTTAAAGTTATTCATTACCCATATTTTTATATCTGTATTTTCCCCTGTATAATTTACTACTGTTTTTTCTTCATTAAATGTAAAACCTTCTATTCCTAATTCATTTACCGTCTCTTCTAATATCTCTATTTTTTTCATTTCTTTATTTGGTTCTGTTTCTACTTCTATCCATTTATTCATATATTTTTGATCATATGCTTCTACTATTGAAACATAATTACTTCTATTTACTGCTTCTTTTGCCTTTTCTATTATGCCACCTTCCATAAATGTAACTATAACTGTTCCTGTTAATATTATTAAAACTATTATTGTTATTACCAATGATACTAATGATATACCAGATCTTTTTTTCATATTTTTTTCTCCTTTCATATTTCTATTATTACCTATTTTATCTTCTCTGACGATATATTATCATATATATTTTAACTATACAAGTAGTATTATAAATTTGACAATTTAATCTAAAAAACATATAATTTATTTGTTAAATTTATTATTTTAGGAGGTTCATTATGAAAATATTAATAGGAACTAAAAATAAAGGCAAAATTGCTAAATTCGCTAATTTTCTAAATGATTTAGGTATTGAATATATAACACCATATGATATACCTGAAATCGTTAATATTAAAATAGATGAGACTGGAACTACAACTCAAGAAAATGCAATCATTAAAGCTAAAGCATATTATGATATTTGCAAAATCCCTGTACTTTGTGATGACTCTTCATTAATTATAGATAAATTTCCAGCTGATAAACAACCAGGTGTATTTGTTCATAGACATGATGGAAAAGAATTAACAGACTCTGAAATATTAGACCTTTATTCAGCTGAATTAGAAGCTATTGGTGGCGAAAGTCCTGGTGCTTTTATTAAAACATTATGCATAATTGATGAAAAAGGTAAAATTTATTGTAAAGACTTTCGCTCTGAAAGATATTTTGTATCTAAAAGAAGTAATGATATTGTTGAAAATTTTCCATTACGTTCATTAATATATTATAAAGAATATGGTAAATACATGTCAGAGATGAGTGTACAAGAAGCTGAAAAAGCTGAAGGAAATACAACTATTAACGAAAAAGAATTTATTAAATCTGTATTATGTTAAAAAGGATGTCCAATTTAAGGACATCCTTTTCTTACTTTTGATTTTGTTTAATTTTGCATATTTCAGTAATAATATACAATATTGCCGATACAACAAATATTATTCTATCTCTCTATGTTGGGTAATTGCATTAAATCCCGCTTCTTTTAATCTATCTGTAAGTACTCTTGCAACTGTAACAGAACGATGTTGTCCTCCTGTACATCCAATTCCTACAACTAATTGCATTCTACCATCTCTAATAAAATGCGGTAAAATACTTTTCATCATTTCTTCTAGTTTATTTACAAAGTCTTTTGTTTCTTCAAAACTCATTACATAATCATATACTTCTTTATCTTTTCCTGTTTTTGTTTTTAATTCATCTATCCAGTAAGGGTTTTCTAAAAACCTAACATCAAAAATAAAGTCTGCATCACTTGGAATACCATATTTGAAACCAAATGACATAACATTTACAACCATACCTTTAGTTGTATCTGTTGAAAACATAGCAATTATTTTTTCTTTTAGTTTTTTCATATTTGTTGTTGATGTATCAATAATATAACTTGCTTTTTGTTTAATTTCTTTCAGTCTTTCTCTTTCTAGTTTTATGCCATCAATAATTCTACCATCCTGTGCTAAAGGGTGATTTCTTCTGTTTTCTTTATATCTTTTTATTAATACATCATCATTGCATTCAATAAATAATATTTTATAATTAATATTTTCATTCTTTGTTTTTTCAATTACATTAAGCAAATTTTCAAAAGAATCTCCACCTCTTATATCAATTCCTAATGCTACCTTTTGTATATTTGTTTTCATTTGTTTACTAAAATCTATAAAATTAGGAATTAAATCTGGCAACATATTATCCATACAAAAATAATTTAAATCTTCAAAAGATTTAATAGCTTGTGTTTTCCCTGAACCAGATAATCCAGTAACAATAATAATATCCATACATCCCCCTCCTAATTTATTTCTTGCAACCTTTTAATTATTTCTTCCTTTGATTTTTTTATCCATTCTAAAATATCATAAATATTTAATATGTTTAATTTTAATTCTTCTATATCATTAGTATTATTTTTTCCAGTTGTATTTTCTAATAACTTTTGTAAATCAGCTTGCTTAATTCCTAATACAGCAACATTATATAAATAATCTACATCAATATTATATTTTTGTATTAAAAAATTATTTATACTATTATAATCCTCATAAACATCTTTACTATATTTTTCATAAGGAATATATTCATCATATCCTACTAATTTAATTTGTTTTTGATCATCAGATAATTTATCTATAAACCTATCTGTAAGCTCTCTATACCATATTTCATCAGCTATTAAATGTGAATAATATCCTTTATAAAAATCATCTTGTTTCATTTTATCAATATTTTCATTTAAAAATTTATCTAAATCTGGCAGTTGATATTTTTTATTATTTATAATCACATCTTTTATATAATGGCTACCTCTTCTTGAACCAGTTGTTATTTTATGTATATCTGGTGCTATACTACCAATCAAAAATCTATTATTATCACATTTTAATATTTTATTTGCTTCATTTGATGCACATAAATGCATTACTATTGACCCCATATTAACACTCCTTATATTCCCAAAAACTTAATTTACCTTTTGCTGGTATTTTATCTATTTTCTGTATATCTTCCAAAATAAAAGCATAATTTCCTATATTTTTATTTGAAATATAATATCCTGAATCCTTATTATCTTCATTATATTTTTTAATAAAATTTTCATCTATCTTTACACAATCTACTACATTACATTTAGCAATAATTGCACTACTATCTAAATTCTCTATATCTATAACATCTTTATATTTGTTTAAATAAGCTTTGTCTATTCCTAGTCCTGCATGAATAAAAATTTCTCCTCTATACTTAGTTTTCCAACTTCGTATTTCAGCTTTTTTTATACCACTGGCAATAAGCTCAGCATATGGTTGCTTTATTGTTAAACATTTCATTATATCTCCCTCCCATATTCTGAATATATAATATATTATTTTCAATATAAAAACAAGTAAAAATTATATAAAAATTTACTTTGTTCGATTGAATTAATTTTATCCTTTTGATACAATAAATTTGTTTTTAAATATAATTAAATTTGGAGGTTAAAATGGAAACAATTCTAATAATAGTTTTAATAGTAATGGCTTTAATTAATTTAGTCTTATTACTTAAATTATCTAATAATAAAAATAGTGATGAAAGAATTAAAAAAGATTTTGAATATATGCTTACAAAATCAAGAGATGATATAACAAACAATATAAATAGTAAAATTACTGAAAGTATAACCATTCAGCAAAACTCTTTAACAAACATTGCTAATATAAATGAAAACAAACTAGAAAATGTTCGTAAAACAGTGGAAGAAAAATTAGGGCAAATACAAAAAGAAAACACTGAAAAATTGGAACAAATGAGAATAACTGTTGATGAAAAATTACATAAAACTCTAGAACAAAGATTAGGTGAATCTTTTAAATTAGTTAACGATAGATTAGAGTCTGTATATAAAGGTTTGGGTGAAATGCAAAACTTAGCACAAGGTGTTGGTGATTTAAAAAAAGTTTTTTCAAATGTTAAATCACGTGGATATTGGGGTGAAATTCAACTTAGTAATATATTAGAACAATTTTTAACACCTGAACAATATTTAACAAATGTTAAAACAAAACCTAAATCAAATGACTTTGTTGAGTTTGCAATTAAACTTCCAGGTAAAAATGATAATGAATGTGTACTTCTTCCTGTTGACTCTAAATTCCCTATTGAAGATTTTACAAGATTAATTGAAGCAGAAGAAACAGCTGATGTAGCATTAATATTAGAAAGTAAAAAGAAATTAGAAAATTCAGTTAAGTCATTTGCAAAAGATATTTATGAAAAATATATCGAAACACCATATACTACAGATTTTGCAATTATGTTTTTACCTACTGAAAACCTATATTGTGAAATATTAAAAAACACATCACTTTGTGAACAAATTTCTCAAAAATATAGAGTTGTAATATCTGGACCAACAACATTTGTTGCACTACTAAACAGTCTTCAAATGGGATTTAGAACATTAGCAATAGAAAAACGTTCTAGTGAAGTATGGCAATTATTAGGTATGGTTAAATCTGAATTTGGTAAATTTGGCGATTTATTAGATAAAACAAATAAAAAGCTTCAAGAAATATCTAATACTATGGTACTTGCAACAAGAAAGACTAGAACAATTGAAAGTAAACTAAAAAAAGTAGAATCACTTCCTATTGAAGATGAAAATGAATTCTATATGTTGGATTCTGCTATCTCTTATGAAAATGATGAAAATATACAAGAATAATATTATTTATATTAATATAAGATTACTTTTTTAGAAAGTAATCTTTATTTTTTATATTATTTTTATTGAAGTTAACATAAAATTATGATATTATATATAAGCATTTTTGTAAATTAATTATCTATAAAAAAATTTTTTAGGAGGAAAAATAGATGTTAAGTTTCAAATTAAAACGGATGTATCACAAAATTTTTCGAAAAAAAGCTTTAGAAAAAGTTGATCCAACAATTGTTAAAAATTCTTGCAACTACTGGAAATATGATATTTTTGCAAGATATACACCTTTTCATTCAGCCCAAGATGTTTTCGAATATTTAAAAGAAGAAGAAAAGAAAAAGAACAGCAAAACTCACTACTTTTGTGGTGGCGGTTGTGGCGGTGGCTGCATTGGTGGATGCGGCGGTGGTTGTATTTAAAGGAGGAATTTACAATGTTTGATTTTAATTTTTGTATGCAGCTGCACATAACAGATAAATGTGATCAGCGGTGTAAACATTGCTATATTTATCGTGGAAGAAACAAATGTATAAAAGAAGATATGCCTATTGATACATTATATGAGATTGTAGCAGATTTTAAAGACTGTTGCAGTAAAATGTATCGCACACCTTTTATTACATTAACTGGTGGTGACCCTTTACTTTATAAAGATATATGGAAATTTCTTTCCTTTCTTTACAAGAAAAATATCAAGTTTGCAATACTCGGTAATCCATATCATTTGACAGATGAAGTTGCTGAAAAATTAAAAAATTATGGTTGTGTTAATTATCAGATGTCACTTGATGGTATGAGAAAAGTACATGATAATATACGCAATAAAATAGGTTCATTTAATGAAACTTTAAAAAAGATTTCATGTCTTAAAAAAGCCGGAATACCTGTTACAATTATGACAACTGTTTCTAAAACAAATATTGAAACAATACCTAAATTGGTAGATATGGTTGTGCAGTATAAAGTTGACTATTTTTCTTTTGCAAGATATTGCCCTGATTATAAAGGAATAAACAATATTGTTTCACCAGAAGAATATCGTGAATTTTTAGAAAAAATGTGGAATAAGTTTGAACAGCATAAAAAAAGTAAAACTAAATTTATGTTAAAAGACCATTTATGGAATTTATTTCTTTATGAAAAAGGTTATCTTAATTTGGATGAAATACGAAATGAAAATAATCTTATCTTAGATGGCTGTCATTGCGGTATTTCACATATAACAGTTTTGTCAGATGGCACAGTTTATGCTTGCAGAAGATGTGAGTCACCTGTTGGAAATGTTCCTAAACAATCAATTTATGATATTTTCTTTGGTGAAAAAATGAACTCATACAGACAGTATGATAATTTTGATGAGTGTTCAAAATGTAAATTAAGAAATATTTGTCGAGGTTGTCCTGCTGTTGCAAAATCTGTTACAGGAAATTTTTATGCAAAAGATCCACAATGTTGGAGAACTGTAATTGAAGAAGAAAATAATGAAACTTCTGCAAAAGAATAAAATAAAAAGGGTTTGTAGCTATATGCCACAAACCCTTTTTATTTTATAAACTTGCTATCGCTTTATCAAATCTTTTTTGTATTTTTCCTTTTCCAAGATTTTTTAATAATTCATAAAGATCTGGTGTATTTTGTTTAGTTGTAAGAGCTACTCTTATAACCATACTTACATCACCAATATGTCCTTTATACATATCTGGATTTTCTTTATATGCTTTTACTTCTTTCGCATACCCTAACTCTCCAGCCATTTCTTTCATTTTATTAAACCATGTATCTTTATCATCATTTTCATCATATATTTCAATGTATTTATTTAATATATTTTCAATATCTTTTTTATCTGTTATATTTTGATAACCATATTCTAAATATTTTTCATAAAATACTTCATCATACATATATTCTAATGTTTCTCTTAAGTCTGACCATTTAGCAATATCTTTTCTAATTTTCTTTCCTGTTCTTTCAATATTCAACAAATTAATTGTAAATTCTGAATATTTTTCCATTAACTGAGCTAAATCTTTATCATAAACTTTAGCCCATTCTAAACCTAAATCATATACTTCTTTTGCACTCATTCTAGAAATTACATTTTTACAAATATCTATTAATTTTACATGGTCAAATAATGCACCACTAGCACTCATTTTATTAAAACTAAATGGGAACTCAGATAAATTTTTATCTGGATTTTGTCTTCTCCAATCTTCAAAATTAGAATTAATTATATTATATAAATATTCTTTTACTGCAAGTACTGGTATACCTTGTTCAACATAATAACTTGATGCAGCTTCTGGATCTTTTCTTTTACTTAATTTTCTTTTATTACCATTTTCTTCTTTCATTACAGCTGAAACATGAGCATATTTAGGTGCTTTGAATCCTGCTTCAGCAAATAATTGTAGATGCAGTGGTACAGAAGATATCCATTCTTCTGAACGAATAACATGTGTTGTTTGCATTAAATGATCATCAATTATATGTGCAAAATGATATGTTGGAAGACCATCAGATTTTAATATTATTATATCTTGGTCATTTTCTGGAAACTCAATTTGTCCTCTAACAATATCTTTATATTTAATCTTTTTTTCATAATTACCATTTGATTTAAATCTAATTATATATGGCTCACCTGCTTCAACTTTTGCTTTTATTTCTTCAAAAGTTAAACTTCTACATTTAGCAAAAGAACGATAATATCCTGTTCTACATTTTAGTTTGGTTTGTTCCTCTCTTATATCATTTAAATCTTGTTCTGTGCAAAAACAAGGATATGCTTTTCCTATTTCAATAAACCATTTAACATACGCTTCATAGATTTCTTTTCTCTCACTTTGTTTATATGGTCCATATTCCCCAATTTCTTCATTTTCTCCAATCATACCTTCATCTATTTTTAAGCCATAATCGTTAAATGCTTCTACTATTTGTCCAACACCATTTTCAACTTGTCTTTTTTGGTCAGTATCCTCAATTCTTAATAAGAATTTTCCACCTTTTGTATCTGCAACAATTCTATTAATTAAAGCAGTATATAAAGACCCCATATGAATAAAACCTGTTGGACTTGGAGCAAATCTTACAATAACTTCTCCCTCATTTAAATTTCTTGGTTTATATAAATTTTCATAATATTCTACATTGTATTTAACGTTTGGCATTAATAAATCTGCTAATTCTTTACTCATAATCATACCTCCATCAATTTTTCTTAAAATCACGTATATTATATTACAAAAGATATAAAATATCAATTGAAAAATTAGTATTTGTAAATTTTCCTGTTACTAATTTGACTAATTATGTATACTATGATATAATCTCAAACATAATTTATATGAAAGAGGTTGTAATTATGGGAAAGAATTTTTCTAACACCAAGACTGCTTTTGAAATTCAAAAGGAGAAAATGACTGAAGAACTTCAAAAAATTCATAATGCTATTAATGAAAGTTTAAACAATATAACAACAGATATGGCTATTCATAAATTAGCATTAGAAATTTTGGAAAGCTTTAAAGAACATCCGATATTAATTTGTAATAAGGGAATATCTACAGAAAAAGCATTTGAATTTATAGTAGGAAAATATGTAAATTTATCTAATCTTTATAAGGATTATACTGAAAAAATAAAAAGTATTCCAAATGATGAGAAAAAAAGGTTTACAAGAGATTATCTTGAAGAAATTGTGCCTGTAATAATAGAAAAAGCTAAAGTATATTTAAATAATGTTATACAATATATGAATAACTCTATTTCTGGTTATACATTCTTCTTAGGTAATCTTGAAATAAAAGATTATTCATTAATTGAAAAGAACATTTACTGTAATATTAAATTTTTTGTTGATATTAAATAAAATGAGAGAAAAAATACTATGCTTTGTAAAGTTAAAACAGTAAAAACTGAAACATCTTGTATTCAAAGAGATGAAATAAAAATTACAAAACGGCATATAAATAACCTTAACAGAGATATAAGAAAAGCTGTTTCTGAAAATAACGAAAAATATTTAAAAGGTATAGATAATATAGGAGAAAAAATTTATCATTAAAATAAGTGAGGGATATTTATGGAAAACAAAGCAAATACAATTTCAACAATGCAAAAGAATTTTAAAGAACATAAAGAAACCTTAATAACAGAAATTTCATCTCTTGAGAAAAGTTTAGCAAAAGCTTTTCAAACTATTACTGGAAATTTTAATTTTATCCAGGAAATATTAGAAGAGTATGAAGATTCAATTGATGATTTCGCAGATAGTAAACTTTCAACAGAAAAAACATTTAAATGGCGTATAGATAAATATATGGATTTATCTCGTTATTCTAATGCTTTTAAAGAAATTATCCAAAATAAAAGGAAAATGTATTTTTATGATGCAGATGTAAAAAAACTAAACTCTGAATATGAGTTGCAAAAAGCAATTTCTGCTTGGATAAATAAAAACTTATCTTATTTAAATGAGTATATTTCAGGTTATACTTTTTATTTAAAAGAAGCGCATATAGATAAATACTATTATCCTTTCAAGAAATTACATGTTTATGTTACATTTACCATTGATGTAAAAAAGGAAATTTGATTTTTTAACGGAGGCTACTTTAATGGGAAAAACTATAACTCAGTCACATTTACAAAAACAAAAAGATTATCTCAATGAAGAAATAAGTAAATTTGCAACTAAATTAAAGGCAGATGTCAAAAACTTACGGAAAGACATTAATAGTAAAATGTTAGCTGAAGAAATTTTAAATGAATATATTCTACACTCTTTTGGGTTTAATGGAAATTCTATATATTCTGAAAAGCTTTTTAAATTTCCTTCAAGAACGTATATTGATTTTTCTACTCTTAATCCTATCTTAACAAAAATCCCTTTAGCAAATTCTCAAGAAAGAGAAAAAAAATTAAAAGAGTTGGAACCTGACATTAAAAACATAATTAAAGAGTTTTTAAATACTGTAATAGATGCACTAAATAATTGTGTAAAAGATTATACTTTTTATTTAGTTTCATATAATTGCTCTTTTATTTCTTTTGATGCTGGTGCTGGTCGAATTACATGTAGTGTAAATTTTAAAGTTGATTTTTATTAACAGAAAAATACCAAGACTTTTTATTTGTCTTGGTATTTTTGTAATATAAATTAATTGGAAAGTCTGGCGGTACTTTCATCTCTTTTGACCACTAGGGTGCATGGAAGCCATTGTCCACCTCAATTAATTTATATACTTATAGTATTCTAATTTTAAAATATTTATTCCTTTTTGTAAATTAATTTATGAGTAAGTAAATATCTTTTTAACCTCTTATCTTTTATTTCCCAAATAGTTATAATTGAATTCTTTCTGTTTCTTTTATTTGTATTCAATTTCAATACAACTATTACATTTTTTTCAATTTTTTTTATTATCAAACCCGTTTCATCATGTTTTCTGTCTTTAATAATATAATCAGGATTTTCAATTATATCTCTAAGTCTTTCCTTATATTTATTAAAAATTCCAACTCTTTTTTGCTCTATATGTTCAATTTGTTTATATGTAATAACTACTTCATCTGTTTTTATCGTTTTTTTACATAAATTATTATATTTACTTTTTTCTATTTTTCCAACAGTAATATACTCTTTTTCCATACTATTCTTTCCTTTCGTGTTTATATATGATTTACTATTATATTTAGTATGTTTTATAGTATATTTACTATTGCTTTTTTATTTCTTTTTCTATATTATATATTTTCATTGTCTTTTTGTCAATAGTTTTTTTTAAAAGAATTTTTTCATATAAAAAATACCAAGACTTTTTATTTGTCTTGGTATTTGTATATTTTCCCTTACACTTCCATAATTATAGGAAGTATCATTGGATTCCTTTTTGTTGTTGAATATAGATAATCTCTTAGTTTATCTTTTATTCCAGATTTAATTGTAGTCCAGTCTTTCACACCTTTGTCTTCAAATTCATCTAATTGTTTTTTAATTAATTTCTTAATATCTTCCATTAATGTTTCAGATTCTTTTACATAAACAAATCCTCTAGAAATTACATCTGGACCAGCAACAACCATACCTGTACTTGAATCCATAGTAACAACTATAACTAATAGACCATCTTGAGATAAGTGTTGTCTATCTCTTAATACAATATTTCCAACATCTCCAACACCTAAACCATCAACCATTACTTTACCTGATGGAACATAACCTGCTGTTTTAGCTGTTCTTTCATCTATTTCAAGAACTTTACCATTAGTTAATGTAAATATATTTTTCTTATTAACACCTAATTTTTTAGCAATTTCAGCATGTCTTTGAAGATGTCTATATTCACCATGTACTGGTATAAAATATTTAGGTTTAACAAGAGATATCATTAGTTTTAATTCTTCTTGGCAAGCATGTCCTGATACATGAATATCTGCCAATGAATGATATATAACATCTGCTCCTCTTTTAAATAATTCATCAATTACTCTAGATAATGCTTTTTCATTACCCGGAATTGGTGATGCAGAAATTACAACTAAATCATTATTAGTAATTTCAACTTTCCTATGGTCACCAACAGCCATTCTAGATAATGCTGACATTGATTCACCTTGTGAACCAGTAGTAATTATTACAACTTGCTCATCTGGATATGCAACTGTTTCATCAATATCTATAAGTCTATTATCATCAATATTCAAATAACCTAATTTCATAGCTACATTAATAACATTTTGCATACTTCTTCCAACAACAGCAACTTTTCTGTTATGTTTCATAGCACAATTAAATATTTGTTGTACCCTATGAACATTTGAAGCAAATGTTGCAACAATTATTCTTTTATCACAATCATCAAAAATATCATTAAATACAGCTCCTACACTACTTTCAGACATTGTATATCCTGGTCTTTCAGCATTAGTACTATCTGATAATAATGCAAGTACTCCTTTTTTACCTAATTCTGCAAATCTAGCAAAATCTATAATTTGTCCATCTATTGGTGTATAATCTATTTTAAAATCTCCTGTATGAACTACAACACCTAATGGTGTATGTATTGCTAAAGCAACCGCATCTGCTATACTATGAGATGTTCTAATAAATTCTACTTTAAATCTACCTAAACTTACTGTATCTCCCGCTTTTACACATTTTAGTTTTGTAGATTTTAATAATTTATGTTCTTCAAGTTTTGTTTCAATTAATCCTATAGTCAATCTTGTTGCATAGATTGGTATATTTATTTGTCTTAATATATATGGTATAGCACCTATATGGTCTTCATGCCCATGTGTTATAACCATACCTCTTATTCTATCTTTATTTTTTTCTAAATATGTTACATCTGGTATTACTAAATCTATTCCAAGCATATCATCTTCTGGGAAAGATAAACCACAGTCAACTATTATTAAATCATTTCCAAATTCAAAAACAGTCATATTTTTCCCTATCTCTTGCATTCCACCTAATGGTATTATCTTTAGTTTTTCTTTTTCTTTTATATAAATCTCCTCCTTCTTTTAACAAATATTTTTCTCATTTTTGTTAAATATATTAATTTTTTACCGCAACAATAAAAATTTATATCTAAAAGATATAAATAAAACTTTTAAACATATTCACTTTTTTGAATTTATTTAAATTCTACATCTCATTAAAACTAGTATAAGTATATCATTATTATTAATTATTGTCAAATTTAATTGAATGTAAACCTTAAAAACTAAAATTATCTATACAAAAAAGTGACAAAATAATACATTAATATATTTTATCACTTATTCTAAATATAATTATATTTTTACCTTAACAACAATTTTCTTAACATTTGTTTGTTTATTATTAATTGACATACCTGGTTTATGAATATCTTCTGGATATAAAATTGCATATTCTTCCGCTTCTAATATATGTCTGCATCCTTTTTCATTATTTTCATAAAATTCTATATCTTTAATTTCATTATATTCTGTATTTGCTATTGCTTTTGAAATATTAACTGTTTCAATTATTTCAATTCCTGAAATTATATATTGAATATCTATATATTTTCTGTGTCCTTCAAATTTACCCTCTTCCTCAAGTTTTGTTGTATATTCTTGAACTAATCCGTAAAGATTATCTCCATCAATTTCATATTTTCCAACTGGCAAATTTTCTTTAGTTGCTTTTTTAATAAATTCAAATGCATTTTCAAATTTATCATTTAATACATAATACATGTTTGAATTGTTTAATTTATCTAATACCATAATACTACCCTCCTAATATTTTTTATTTCATTATCATTTTATCATATAACAATTATTATTTACAACAGAAAAATGACCATATCTTTTTAGATATAGTCATTTTTTAATGTATAAGCTAATATAATGTATTAGCAACATCCACAGTTGTTGTTATTTCCACAACCACAGAATAATAGTAAGAAAACTATAATGAAGAATAATATTGTGCAATCACATCCACCTTTGTTTCCTCCAAATATTCCACAACCTCCACAGTTACTATAGTTTCCACAACCACAATTTCTTACTGAATCTTCTGGCATAAAACATTACCTCCTTTTTTTTAAGATACTATATCTTATTCAGTATATTTTTTTTGGTTACTTGTATACTAAATATTTTTTAATATTTTTTCTTTTTAATTAATATAATATAGGACAAGCGTTATGTTTTATGGTATAATATTAATGATTTGGAGGAAAAATAATATGAAGAATATAGAAATATTAGCACCCGTTGGCAGTTTTGAAAGTTTAATATCTGCTGTTCAAAATGGTGCAAATGCAGTATATTTTGGTGCTAAAAACTTTAATGCAAGAGATTATGCAGATAATTTTGATGATACTACTCTAAAAAAAGCAATAGAATATGCAAAAATGAGAAATGTTAAAACATATCTAACATTAAATACATTAATAAAAAATAATGAATTAACACAAGCTTTAGACTTAGTAAACACAGCGTATTCATTTGGTATTGATGCAATAATTATTCAAGACTTAGGATTAGCTAAATTAATAAGAAAATATTTTCCAGATATAGACTTGCATGCTAGTACACAAATGACTGTACATAATCTAGATGGTGTTCGTGAATTAGAAAAATTAGGTTTTACAAGAGCAGTGCTTTCTCGTGAATTAACTATAGATGAAATTAAATATATATGTCAAAATACTAAAATGGAAATTGAATGTTTTGTACATGGGGCATTATGTATTTCATATTCTGGCCAATGTTTAATTAGTAGTTTTATTGGCCAAAGAAGCGGAAACAGAGGAAGATGTGCAGGTGCTTGTAGATTACCATATAAACTATATAATAAAAATGAATTTGTTAAAGAAGGATATTTACTTAGTTTAAAAGATTTATGTACAATAAACCATATTGATGAATTAATAAATTCTGGTATTACTTCTTTTAAAATTGAAGGTAGAATGAAACAACCTGAATATGTTGGCTTGGTTACTTTCCTTTATTCTAAAGCTATTAAAGGTGAAAAAATAACTGAAAAAGATTTAAATAATTTAAAACAAATCTTTAACAGAGGTAATTTTACTGATGGATATATATTTAATGATACAAATATGATTTATGATATTAAACCTAAAAATTTAGGAATATTTTTAGGCAAAGTAATAGATATTATTCCAGATAGAAAATTAATTAAATTAAAACTTTCAACTCCTCTATCTATTGGTGATGGTATTGAAACATTAGATGGAAAAAATTCTGGAATTGTTACAGAACTTTTAAATGATAAGAAAGAGCATATTAGAAGTGCAAACATAAATGATATTATATATGTTAATTTAAAAGGAACAAATGATATTGAAAATGAAATATATAAAACATCTAGTAAAGAATTAAATAAAAAAATACAAGAAACTTTTAATGGTAAAGAATATACTAAAAAAGATATTGATGTAAAAATTGAAATAAAAAGAGATACTAATGTAAAAGTGTATATAAATAATAAATTTGAATACATATCAGATATTATTCCTAGTGAAAGCATAAACAAGCCACTTACTAAAGAAAGTATTATTACTCAATTTAGTAAAACAAATGACACTATATATAATATTAATAATTTTGATATTGAACTAGAAGATAATCTTTTCTTACCTTTAAGTAGTTTAAATAATATTAGAAATTTTGTTTTAGAAAAATTATATGATTATGAATTAAATCAAATTCCTAGAAAAAAAATTGATAGAAATATATATATTAATGAAATTAGAAATACTAA
Source organism: Clostridiales bacterium (assembly GCA_015056545.1). Taxonomy (GTDB): domain Bacteria; phylum Bacillota; class Clostridia; order TANB77; family SIG350; genus SIG350. The sequence goes on from SVGE01000001.1 coordinate 199,975, forward strand.
TCAATTAGTTAGAAATACTAATTATAAAAATATGACATATATAACTATTAATAATCTGCATCCTCTAATAAATACATTAACTAATATTGATGGAATTTATATACCATATAGACTATTTAATGAAACTAATTATGATTTAATTAATAAACTATGTTTAAAATATAACGTTTTTATTGAATTACCAAATATATATAAAAAAGATTTAAATATTAATTTTAGTAAATATACTAAAATTAAAGGAATAGTTATATCTAATATTGGTCATTTAAATTTAATTAATGATATAAAGGAAAAAATGCCTAATATAGAAATACATGCTAATTATTCACTAAATGTATTTAATAATTATACATTTGAATATTTACTAGATAATGGTGTTAATAAGGTAAGTATTTCTCCTGAACTAAATGAAAAAGAAATTAATAGCTTTAATCATTTAGAACATTCAATTGTTGAATGTTATGGAAGAATTAAATGTATGACAATAGGTCATTGTATAGTAAAAGACTGCAGTAATTGTCCTAATAATACATATAAACTTATAGATAGATTAAATTATACTTTCCCAATAATAACAGATAATTCAAATTGTACAATGAATGTATATAATTCAAAAATATTATCATATAATATAAATAAATTTAAAAACAGTAATATTCATTATACATTTACATTTGAAACAATTGAAGAAATTAAAAATGTTATTGGTCTTATGAAAAGTAATAATAACCCACAAGGAGATATTTATACAAATGGTAATTATACGAAAAACATATAACAAAAAGTGTGAGATAAAACATCTCACACTTTTCATATTTCATTACTTTATAAGAAGTAATGGCCTTCTTTTTTGTTCCACAAGAATAATCCCTGCTCTTTTACAAGCTGAGTGAAGTGCCGGATTTCTCAATTTAAAATAATCATCAAATGTTATCTTTTGATAATCCTCTCAAATTTGAGTCACTTCTTCTAAAACTTCACTTTTCTGTTCTTCATCAAGAAGTTTTTCTTTTAATCTTCGAGCTTCTATCTCCTGTTTTGGAGTAAGTCCATCTCTACAATTAGTTTTAGCCTTAGGAATTCTTTTTCCCATACAAAATCCTCCTATTCCATACTTATAATTAACTGTCTGTCAATAATTCTAAACTGAAGATTTGCTCTTACACAAGCAGAATATAAAGATGGGGCTTCTTTTTTCAAATAAGAATTGAAAGTTGTTGAATAATCATATTTTTCGAAAATTTTCCTTATTTCAGTATAAACGTCTTCTCTTGTTTTAGCATTAAGTAACTTTTTCCTTATCTGCCGAGCTTCAAATTCCTGAAACTCATCTAATCCATCTTTACAATGGATTTTCCTATTACTCATCTTTTATCCCTCCTTCATCTTATGGTATTTTTATATTCATAAATAATATAATGTCCTTAATATAAAATAACTTTATATAATAATAATCTAAAAAACAACCTTAATGATTTTACCACATTAATAATTTATTTTCAATAAATTTACATAATTTTTCATAATATATTCATAATAATACTTAATAGAATTTCTAGATATATTTTCTTTTGTCGTATATTCTATTGTACATATTTTTTCATTTTTTACATATACTGTTGCTAACCCCACTACTTCATCAGAATTTAAAGGCAAACTTACTTTTTCTAATACCATATAATTAACTACTATATGCTGGATATCCTTTTTATCTATATATATTTTAGGAATATCTTTTGGATATGCATTAATATTTTCAACTTCTCCTTTATCTACTTTTAATTCAATACTCTCTTTTATATATTTACTTAAATCTATTTGTATAAAATTTTCTAGAGTATACTCAAGCATTTTTTTGCTTTCTTGAAATCTTTTATTACTAGTATTAGCTCCAAATAATACAGCAATTAAATCATTACCATTTTCACGAACACCAGATACTAAACAATACATTGCATCTCCAGTATATCCTGTTTTTATACCTGTTATATTTTCTCGAATACTTAATAACTTATTTGTATTATTAACAGTTCGTACACTACCATTAATAGTTATATTATATGATGGTGTTTTTACAATATTTCTAAACAATTCTTTTTCCATTGCATAATCTGCTATTATTGCCATATCATAGACAGTTGAATAATGATTAGGATTATCTAAGCCATGTGGTGATGTAAAATTAGTATTATATGCTCCTATCTCTTTTGCTTTATTATTCATCATCAAACAAAAACCTTCAACACTTCCCCCAATATGTTCTGCAAGTGCAATTGCTCCATCATTAGCAGAATAAAGCATTGTAGCATATAACAAATCTTTTAAAACAATTTTATCCCCTTCTTTTAAATTCAATTGCCAACCACTTGTTTTTTCAGCATTTTTAGTAACTGTAACAATTTCATCAAGCTTTCCATATTCCACTACTAATACACCTGTCATAATTTTAGTAGTACTAGCCATTGGCATTTTATCTTGAATGTTTTTCCCCCATATCATTTGTTTAGTATTTCTATCATATACACCATATGCTTTTGCATCAATATATACATTATCTGCAATAACAATACAATTACAAACAAAAAAACTAAAACAAATAACAATAATTATAACTTTATTAAAAAAAATCTTCACATTATCACCTAATACATCATATGATAATATTTGAAAAAAAATAATAAAATATTTAAATATATAATTGCTTTTAAAATAATAACAATATATAATTTATGTATTATGAGAGAATTAATTATATCTAAAAAAAATAATGGTAAGAAGTTATCTACCATTTTATTAAGTGAATATCCAGGTCTTACTTTGAATACGTTAAATAAAGCATATAGAAAAAAAGACATTAGAGTAAATGGTGTTAAAATATCTGAAAATACTACTGTATTTGAAAATGACAAAATAACTATATATATAACTGATGAATACTTATATAAAAATAGTAATATTTCTGTCTGTGATTTAATTGTATATGAAGATGATAATATTATTGTTTTAAATAAACCTTCTGGCATATGTGTTCAAAGTGATACAAATAATGAAGTAAGTTTAGAAGCTCTTTTAACAAATTATGCTGATGGAAAATATATTGCTAAACCTTGTCATAGATTAGACAGAAATACTTGTGGTTTAGTTATATTTGCTAAAAATAATATTGCGTTAGAAGAATTATTATATTGTTTTAAAGAAAGACTTATAGATAAATATTATTTATGCAAAGTTTATGGTATTTTGAAAGAAAAAAATAAATTACTAAAACATTATCTTTTTAAAGATAGCCAAAAAAATATTGTTAATATTTCAGATAAAAAATTAAAAGGGTATGAAGAAATACAAACGAAATATTTAGTTAAATCTGAAAATAAGGCTGAGAATACATCTATATTAGAGGTAGAATTACTAACTGGTAAAACACACCAAATTAGGGCTCATCTAGCATATATTGGCTTCCCTATTATTGGTGATGGTAAATATGGTAATGGAAATATTAATAAAAAATTTAAACAAAAAACACAATTATTATTTGCATATAAAGTTGTTTTCCATACAAAAGATTTAAATTTGTTATCTTATTTAAATGAAAAAGAAATTAGTATTACTGTTAGTTTTAATTGACAAAAAATTATTTAGGTAATATAATATTAGTGTAATATTTATATTACACTATATCTTATTTTAAATTTTTTAAATTGGAGGAAAAATGTATGACAAAAGTAACAGCAAAGTGTAATGCAAGACAGAGAGAGTCAAGAACAAAGGAATTACCTTTGAAACAGCGGGTAAAAAACTATATGGATGAAAACCCTTTAGTTTCTAAAAAAGATATCGCTAATCATTTTGGTATTTCTACAAAAGAATTGTCCATTGTTTTGGGCAAAATATGATAAGCTGATAATATACAAATCCACTATCTAATTTGATAGTGGATTTATTATTATATATTAAATTTTTCCCATATTCCTTTTTGTTGTGGTTTGCATTCTAAACATAATATTTCATCTTGAGTTGGATGTTTAAATTCTAACTTATATGCCCAAAGAGCTATTTGTTTTTTATCTTGTTTTCCATATCTTTGGTCACCATATAAACTATTCCCTATATTACTAAATTGAAGTCTAATTTGATGATGTCTTCCTGTATGTAATAATATTTTTACTAGTGATAAATTTTCCTTTTTATTTTCCTCTAATACTTCATATTCTAATTTAGCATATTTACTATTTGTATAATCTTTATCTACTATCTTGCTATTACCTGTTTTTTCATCTTTATATATATAGTTCTCAAGAATTTCTTTTTCTTTTTTTAATGTTCCATTTACTACTGCTAAATAATATTTTTTTATTTCACCTTTTCTTATCTGGTCACTTAGTCTTGAAGCTGCTTTTGATGTTTTAGCAAACACCATAATTCCACCTACTGGTCTATCTAATCTATGTACTAAACCTAAATATACATTACCAGGTTTATTATATTTTTCTTTTAAATATTTTTTTAATATTGTTAGCATATCTAAATCTTTTGAACTATCTTGTTGAACTGGTATATTAGGCTTTTTTTCTACAACCAATAAATGATTATCTTCATAAATTATATTAATATTTTCCATAATTATTTTTCCCATCTTCCATATATTCCACAAGGAAGTACTAATTTTGAATTAGTCATTGGCAGACTAATCTCACCACTAGACACTTTTCCTTTATATTTATCATCTAAAACTACATGTAATAAATTATCTAAAACAGTAGCAGAAAGACCTGTTGTATATGAATTTATTAAGAAAAATATAGGGTCCTCACTTAATATTTCTTTACATAGATTTAATAAATCAAAAAGACTGTTCTCTATTTGCCATACTTCTCCATTTGCTCCTCTTCCATAAGAAGGTGGATCCATAACTATACCATCATATTTATTTCCTCTTCTTATTTCTCTTTGTACAAATTTAACAACATCATCAACAATAAATCTAACTTTTCTATCTTTTAAACCAGATGAATCAATATTCTCTTTAGCCCATGCAACCATACCTTTTGAGCTATCTACATGACATACATTTGCTCCAGCATAGCTACATGCAACAGTTGCTCCACCTGTATATGCAAATAAATTTAGTACATTAATTTCTCTTCCTGTTTTTTTCTTTTCTTCTTTTATTTTATTTATCATAAAATCCCAATTTACTGCTTGTTCCGGGAAAAGACCTGTATGTTTAAATCCCATTGGTTTAATATTAAATGTTAAATCTTTATATTTTACTTGCCATCTTTCAGGTAATTTATTATTATATTCCCAGCTTCCACCACCTTTATTACTTCTATGATAATGTGCATCTGCTTTTTTCCAAAGATTTGGATAACTTTTTTTATTCCATATTATTTGTGGGTCTGGTCTAATTAATGTATATTTCCCCCATCTCTCTAGTTTTTCACCATTTGCCATATCTAATATTTCATAATCTTTCCATTCATTTGATATTATCATTTTAAACTCCTATTCTATATTATTTTATTCTATTTCCTCTATATTTTAATATATTTATTTAGAGGTGATTTTTCTTGAATAATAGTATATCATTTAAAATTATAAAAATAAAGGACTTACTAATATCTTTATTAATAATTATGCTATTTTTAATGTTAATTATATTTTCTAACTCATCATTTTATTGTGCTAGAAAAGGTATAGAACTATTTTTATATAATGTTGTTCCATCTATTTTTCCTTTTTTAGTTTTATCTAATATTTTAATTAATAGTAATATTTTAAATATTATACAAAAATTATTTAATCCTATAATAAAAAAGATTTTCAACCTACCTGGAATTGCAAGTATTTCAATAGTACTTGGATTAGTTAGTGGTTATCCTATTGGAGCAAAAATAACAGCAGATTTATATTCAAAAAACTTGATAAACAAAGAAGAAGCTGAAAGATTACTTGCTTTTACTAATAATTCAGGTCCACTATTTATAATATCTTTTGTTGGTATATCTTTATTTAATGATACAAAAACAGGAGTACTTTTGCTTTTTACACATATTATTTCTGCAATTTTAATTGGTATAATTTTAGGTATACTATCTAGAAAGAAAAATATTAGATTAGATGATTTTAATATTTCTGAAAATACATCAAATTTATCTTTTAGTGAAATAATTGTAAATAGTGTTAAAAATTCTGTTAACACTATTTTAACTATTGGTGGTTTTATTATATTTTTTTCAGTAATAATTTCTATTTTATCTAGTGGCCACTTTTTTTATTTTATTACTAAACCATTTGAATATATTTTTTCTTTATTAGGTATATCTAGTAATTTACTTATTCCAATATTTCAAGGAATAATTGAATTAACAAATGGAATAAGTTTTGTTGCTAATACTAATCTACCTTATATTTATATTGTATCTGCCTGTGCTTTTTTACTTGGCTTTGGTGGTTTATCTATATATATGCAATTACACGCTGTTATTATTAATACAAATTTATCTACTAAAAAATATTTATTATGTAAATTATTTCATGGAATACTAGCTAGCATATTTACATATTTACTTATTAAATATACTCCTTTTTTTAATCTAGATGCATTACCAACTTATACAAAACCTGTTACAAATATGCAAACAGTTATACAAGCAAATGAATTAAATTTATTTTTAGATATTATTTCTTTATGTTTTATTTTCTGTGTATTTTGGAAAATGTATGAATTAAATAAAGAAAAAAGCAAATAATACCAATGAGGTGAAAAATATGCAATATTTTAATGCATTTTTAATTGGAGGAATTATTTGCTCTATTGGACAATTATTAATAGACAAAACTAAATTAACTCCTGCTAGAATACTTGTTATCTTTGTTGTAAGTGGTGTTATTTTAACCGCTATTGGTGTTTATGAACCATTAGTTAATTTTGCTGGAGCTGGTGCAACTGTTCCTCTTAGCGGTTTTGGTTATTCACTTGCAAAAGGAGTTGTTAAAGAAGTTCAAGAAATCGGAGTATTAGGAATATTTACTGGTGGTATTAAAGCAACAGCTGCTGGTATTGCTGCAGCTATAATTTTTGGATATATTGCTTCAATTATATCTAAACCACAAATAAAAGAATAACAAAGACAGAAGTTTTAATCTCTGTCTTTGTTACTTACTTTTATAATAATTATATTATCTTTTTTCTATATTTATTCTAATACAAATATTATGTAATGTAAATCACAATTTATTAATTTCCTGACCCTATATCTCCTTTTTTAGCAAATCTATTTATATATTTTTGTATAACATTATCTAATGCTTTATCCATATCAATATCTAATCTATTACATAAACAAATCAATGAAAAAATGGTATCTCCTATTTCACTTTCTAAATTATTTGTTTTTTCAAAATCTTTATTTCCATAATCTGTTCCTTTAATTAATTCTTTACCCAATTCTCCTATTTCTGTAACTAAGTCCATGTAAGATATTTTCTCATCTGAATTTAAGTTATATTTAATACAAAATTTCTTAATAAATTCTTGTTTTTCTTTCAAACTTACACCTCCAAATTATATAAAAATTTTTATTAAACAAATTGACAAATTAATTATGTATATGTATAATAAATATAGGAACAAATCGCAGTAATGCGGTTACCTATATAGTTAAAGTAACGCCACATCGCTCCGGTTAAAGCAAATGTGGCGTTTTTCTATTGTCTATTTACCCACTGTATGTATATTATACATAGTAAGGCAATATTTATGGTTAACAAACTTAATAATCCTACTATACAAAATGCAATTATTTCAACCATTAGCCTCACCCCCCTTTTCGATAAAATCGAATTTAAGAGGTAACCGCACACATTTACTTCGTTTTGCTCCTATGACAAATAATATATATTAAATTATATCTATTGTCAATCGAACAAAATAATATTTTTACAAATTTTGTATATTTTAATCTATCTTATTTTCTCTTCCCCAATAAAACATATAATGATTAATAATTCCTGAATATTTTCCAAAATCTTTTTTTACTAATTCTTGTATTTGTTTTTTAGTTATTTTATCATTATTTGAATATTTTTTCATAACTTTATCTATCCATGTATCTACTGGAAAAACATCTCTTTTATTCATTGAAAAAAGCAATATACAGTCTGCTACTTTTGGACCAACACCTGATAATTTTAATAACTCTTTTTGTGCTAATGCTGATTCCATTTCTTGTATAGTTGCTAGTTCACATCTTTTTTCTATAATATCTTTTACTGTTTCAAAAACATATTTATCTCTATATCCTATTTTTATCTTTTCTCTATAATCTTCTATAGTAACATTTTCTAATTGTTTTAAAGTTGGAAAAGTATAATATTTTTCACCTTCAAAAATAAGCTCGTTTCCATATATTTTACTTAATTTTTCAATACTTCCTTGTATTCTTTTTATATTATTACTTGCTGAAAAAATATATGATATAACTATTTCAAAAACAGGTTGATTTAATATTCTTGTCCCTTTTGAGTATAATATAATATTTTTAAGTAAATCATTATTTACTCTATCTTGTATTTCTTCAATAATCTCTTTATAGTTTATATTAATATCAAAATACTTTTTTATATATTCTTCTATATTTTCATTATTAAGTGCATAAAAATATATCTTATTTTTATCTTGCCATATTTTTATTACATTATTTTCAACAACACCTATAAATTTTCCTTCATCATTTTTATTCCATCTAAAACATTGTCCATAAAGTATTTTATCTAAGTCAAAATACTCATCAACTTTTAATTCATGTATTTTCATAATTACCTTTTCTCTTTCTATATCTAAAATACCTTAGCTGTTCCATTATATTCCACATCATATTTTAAATTTGTTACTTTATATCCTTTATCCCAACATTCTTTTATTATTCCTTTAACTGCATTTTGAGTTGCAACCTTATTATTCATATCATGCAATATAATTATTACATCACCCTTTTTATTAGATATTTGACTTTTTACTTTAGAAATCAAACCTTCTGGTGTAGCATTTTTGTTTGTACTATCCCCTGGATCTACATTCCAATAATATGTAGTCATAGCTTGTGACGTTAAATAATCTTTAAAACTTTGTTTTAAATTATATCCATAAGGTGGTCTAAATGCTTGACATTTAGCACCTGTAATATTGTAGATTAATTCATTAGTAGAATTAATCTCTTGTTTAAAACTATCTAATGAGTTATATAGTGAAGCTTTATGTGAATATGTATGATTCCCTATTGTATGACCTTCATTTACAATTCTTTTTAATACTTCCTCATTACCTTTTATATTAATACCATTTACAAAAAATGTTGCTTTTACATTATATTGTTTCAAAGTATCTAAAATTGTTGGTGTTACTTTACTAGAAGGCCCATCATCAAATGTTAAATATGCAAATTTTGTTGCATTAACAGGCTCTACTACTCCATCAATGTTTTTTATTCCAAATAAATCTGAATTACCATAAACAATATCTTCTTTAGTAAACTTATTATTTTCATCAGTTATCCAAACTAATTTATATGTTCCATCCCACTGAATATTTAGGTTATTATTTAAAGTTTTTAATTCTTTTACTGCAATATATAATTCTTCTTGTATATTTTTTACATTATCTTTTTCAAAAGCATTATTTGATACTATTTTTTCGTCAATTATTAAAACAGCTTTTTTACCAAATTTATATATCTCTACATCAAAAACTTCTATTTCTGAAAAATCATATTCAATATCTAAATATTTTAATAAATCTACTTTAACATAATTTATATCATTTTCTGTATACATATAGTCTTGTGCATAAACATAATGTTCATTTATAAATAACTTATTTTGTGAATAAGCAAAATTGCTTGTCCCGCCCATTGTTATTAAACTTATTAAACATATTATTATTGCTTCAATTATTTTTAATAATCTATACATTTTTATTCCTCTTTCGTCTTTTAATTTCCATCTTCATTATACTATTATTATATTTTTAATACAATAGAAAAATTTGAATATTTTTAATTAATTTTTGACAATAAAAAATAAAGTAAGAAACATATTAACTATACTTAATATTACTTACTTTATTACTTAAAACTAAAAATTATTTATTTTATCTTACTGCAATCTTTATTATATGGACAATTTGAGCATTCACTATTTTTATCTTTTATTTTAGATACTATTATACCTATTAAAGCAATTGCAATTATTCCTGTAATTAATATGGTTGAAATACTTAATACATTATTTTCTATTTTTATACCAACCTGATAAACAATAGTTGCTAAAATCCATGCAAGTATTGTTTGGAAAGCTATTGCCTTAAGCATTTTTCTTTTTCCACCTAATTCTCTTCTCATTGCTCCTATTGCTCCAAAACATGGTGCACTAAATAAATTAAACACCATAAATGCATATGCTGCTGATGCTGTAAAGAAACCAAATACACCTGTTTTACTAAATATTTGACTACCTTCTTCTACATCTTCTGCTAAACCATTTATTACAGCCATTGATGATACAACTTGTTCTTTTGCAACTAATCCTTGAATTGCTGAAACAGTAGCTCCCCAACTTTTTTCACCAATCATTGGATAAAATACCCAAGATATTTTATTTCCAATTTGTGCAAGCATACTATTTTCAATATCTACTCCATATTCTAAACTAAATGAAAAAGATAATAAAAACCATATTACAACTGAACATAAAAGAATTGTTGTACCAGCTCTTTTAATAAAAGCTATAACTTTATCCCAAACATCTTTTGCAACATATTTTGCACTAGGTATTTTATATTCTGGCAGTTCTGAAATATATGTACTAGATACATTTTTAAACACAAACTTCTTCATAATTAATGCACTTAATATAATTACAATTATTGCAAAGAAATATAATGATGCTGAAACTAATCCAGATGAATTAGGAAAGAAATATCCTGCAAATAATGCAATAATAGGAAGTTTAGCACTACATGGTATAAAAGGTGTTAATATAACTGTCATTTTCCTTTCATCTTCGTTTTCAATAATTCTAGAACCCATTATTCCAGGAACAGAACACCCTGAACCTACAATAAACGGTATTAAACTTTTTCCACTTAGTCCAATTTTTCTAAATAATCTATCTAATAAAAGAGCTATTCTTGACATATACCCTGTTGTTTCAAGTAATGAAATACAAATAAATAGTATTATAAGTTGTGGAACAAATGAAAGTACTGCACCAACACCTTCAATTACACCATCAACAACTAAGCTATTTACCCATTCAGCAGTATTGATAGATATAAGCAAATTGTTGACATTTTCCCCTATAAATTCTATTAATATACCAATTATATCTACTGTATAACTTCCAATAACTCCAACAGATAAATAATATATACAAAACATTATTACTACAAATATAGGAAATGCTATAAATTTATTTAATAAGATTTTATCTAATTTATCTGATATTGTTTCTTTCATTTCTTTTTGATAAACACATTTTTCTTTTGTTCTAGATATATAATTATATCTTTGCTCAGCAATTATTTCTTCTAAATCTGTATCGTATTTCTTTTTTGTTTCTTTAATTATGTTATTTATTACTGGTGTTTTTAATAACTTAAACCTTTCATCTTGTTCTAATAATTTTACACATATAAATCTTTTGTGATTTAGCTCCTTATCCAAATGTTTTTCAATATCCCATATAGCAGTTTCTATATTACTATCATAAATATTTATACATTCTTTTTTGTCTAGTTTGTCTAATTCTTTTATTAATTCATCAATACCTGTTTCTTTTAATGCTGATATTTGAACAATTTTAGTTCCTAATTCATTTTCTAATTTTGATATATCTATTTTTAATCCTTTTTTTTCTAATATATCTGCCATATTTAATGCAATTATAACTTTTGTATCTAATTCCAAAAGTTGTGTTGTTAAATATAGGCTTCTTTCTATTGCTGTTGCATCAACAATATTTATTATTACGTCTGGTTTTTCTTCAAAAACAAAATTTCTAGATACTTCTTCTTCCACACTATATGGACTTAATGAATAAATCCCTGGAAGGTCAACAATCTCATGCTTTGTTCCTGCTATTATTCCAACCTTTTTCTCTATTGTAACACCTGGCCAATTTCCTATTTTTGCATTCATTTTTGTTAAACAATTAAATAAAGTAGTTTTTCCACTATTTTGATTTCCCAATAGTCCTATTTTCATTTTACTACCTCCACTTCTATTTGTTCCAAATCTGCTTTTCTAATACATAACTCATAACCTCTAAGTTCGACATCTATTGGATCACCCATTGGTGCAATCTTTTTAATTTTAATTTCAACTCCTCTTGTTATCCCCATATCTAATAAATGTCTTTTTATCCTTTTGTCTTGAATATTTAGCTTAACAACCCTTGCTATTTCTCCAACTTTTAACTCTGCTAAGTTTGTTATTTTATTTTTTTCATTATTCATATAACCCCTCCTTATATGAAATTTATTTCATATTTCATTTATATTATAATTTTTATATTTTATAATGTCAATACAAATATGAATTTTGTTTCATATTTTTTTATATAAACTATTCTATTAATATATAGCTTGCCTATTGTATGTTTATTCCTTATTGACTTTATTTTTAAATATTATTATAATTGATTTGAATAAGTATGGGAGGAATATTAATGAGTATAAACGAAATAAGAGAACCTATTCAAAAACGTTCTATTGAAAAAAAAGAAAAAATAATCCAAGCAGGATTTGAATTAATATGTGAAAAAGGCTATTATAACACCAATACAGCACAAATAGCAAAAGCAGCTGGTGTTTCAACAGGTATAGTATATAGCTATTTTAAGGATAAACATGATATTTTAATAGAAGGAATAAAAAGATATTCATCAGATATTTTTTATCCAATGTTAAACATTGCTGAAACCAATATTACAAAAAACAATATAGAAAATATATTACATAAAATGGTTAATAGCTTTATTGAAAATCACAAACTATCCCAAACAGCACATGAAGAAATTACTGCTATGACTCATTCGGATGAAGAAATAGCTCATTATTTTCACGAACACGAAATATATGTTACAAACACAATAACAGATTTATTAATACAAAATGGATTTAAAAAAGAAAACTTATCGGAAAAAGTTCATATTGCTGTTAGCTTAATTGATAGTTTATGTCATGAAATTGTTTACCATAAACATAATAATATGGATTATACAATAATGACTAATTTAGTTATATCTACAATTTTAAACTTGATAAATGAGTAAAAAAAAATAGACTTTCAAATAAGTCTATTTTTCCATTTTTATAACTTCTTTACCTTTATAATATCCACATACTGGACAAACTTTATGAGATTCTACTTTCTCATGACAGTGTGAACATTCTACTAAATTTTTGTTTTCTAATTTCCAAGTTGATCTTTTTAAACCAGTTCTTGCTTTTGACCATCTTCTTTTTGGTTGTGCCATCTTATTTACCCCCTTACATTTTTCTATTTTAATAACTGTCTTAATTTCTCAAATCTAGGATCGATTTTTGAATCAGTACAATTACACTTACCATTATTTAAATTTTTACCACAATCTTGACAAATACCTTTACAATCTTCCCTGCAAATAAATCTTGTTGGCAATCTTAATATCAAATTATCTTTTATAGCTTGCTCTAAATCTATTTGCTCAGATAATATTGGATATTCATCTTCATTAGGTGATTGCATAAATGTTTCTTTAATATTCATTTTTTGCATATATTCAAATTCATCATTGCAACTATAACAATTTATTTTAAACTTAAATTCAATATCTCCTTCAACTGTTACTATTTTATTAATATTTGTTATTATACCATTAAAACTAATTGGTCCATCAAATATTATAGTATCATAGTTGTGTTCAATTTCTTTTATATTAAATTCTGTTTGTAATTCTTCTTTGTTATCATTTCTTCTTAATAACTTTGAAATATCTATCATTTAGAAAATCACCAGGATAAGTATACAATATTTTTAATAGGTTTGTCAACCAAAAATAGTTACTTTTTTAATTTATCCACTTAAACTTATTTGTTATATAATTAAATTTTTAAAAACTTCTTTTACTTTATCCACATTATATTCATAAAAACATACTGAATGTACTGAAAAATATGTCTTTTTTTGAAGGAATTTTACGATGGAAAATGTTTGACTTTGGTATATTCTGGTAATATAATATATGTATCCTTTCAGGATAGAAAGGAGGTGTTTAAAATTGTTTTTGCAGATTAGTATATTTATGATTCTCTTACTTCTTTTAATTGTATCAGTTAAATAAGAGAATACATAAACCATAAAAAAGGAGTGGCTCACACCCACTCCTTTTTCGTGTTTAAATTGTTTTTACAGCTAATGACTTTCATCATTACATATATTATATTACCATTTTTTTCTAATGTCAATAGATTTTTATAATTTCTATCTTACTTCTGTTGCCCTGTATTCTCTTAGTTTTTGTTCTTTTTCGTATCTTTTTGCTGCTTCTACTAAACTTTTTAAATATTCCTCTGGTTCCATACCTTCATACATTAACCTTGCGTATATTGTTTCCGATTCTAAAGATTCATCATTTGGACAATCAGAGAAAAAATCATCAACAAAACATCTTTTCGTTAAAAATTCATTTTCATCTGTTCTATATAAGCTCATCCCTATTACACTCCTTTATTTTGTAATCAAATTATTATCTAAAAAATCTATTGTTTCTAATGTCATGAACTTTAAAACCTCGAGCGATAAATATCCATAAAAACGCGACTCTAATGAATTGTTATCACAGCCTTTTTTCAAATATATTATTTCTTTTTTCTTATCAAATATAAAATACTCTGGATAATTATAGATTGAGTTACATATCTGATAATATGATGTTAAGAAAATGGCATCTATGTTTGAAGAATTAGCTTTTTTTTGCAAATAATTACTAAAAACATTTATCTCTTTAATAGAAACTTCTTGTGGTAATTTTCTTTTGCTTTTTTCAATAAATAAATTAGCAATAACATATTCTGCACCAATAAATGTTGCCATAAATTGTCCTCCCTTATAATTATAATGTTGGATTTTTTAAATTTTTTTTAGAATTATATCAAGTTTATTTTGCTTTTTCAATATTTACTTATTATTTTATCTATTTTTCCTGGAACAATATCTTTTTTCAGGAAAACAATATATTTAAATATATTCATTTCAAGTAATTGATTTATTTGACTAAGCTTTAATTCTTCAATATCTTGTCCATGTGCTGTTGCAAGTATGCTTACACCACAAGTTAATGCTTGTTTTATTTCCTTAATATCTTCCCTATTTCCTATTTCATCTAATACAAGTACATCTGGTCCCATACTTCTTATTGCATTTTGTATACCTATTACTTTAGGACATTTATTAAGTATATCTGTTCTAATTCCTAAATTCATTTGTATTTTTCCATTATATACAGCACCAATTTCACTTCTTTCATCAATAACTGTAATTGTCTGTTTGCATTTATTACTTATATTTCTAACTAAATCTCTTATTAATGTTGTTTTACCACAATTAGGTGGTGATACTACTAATGTGCTTTTAAATCCTTCTGTATATATTTCATTAAATAAATCATCTGAACATCCTATGACTTCTCTTGCTATTCTAATATTAATACTAGATATATTTTTAATATTATTAATTCTATTGTTTTCTAAAACTACTGTTCCACAAACACCTACTCTATGACCTCCTCTAACTGTTATATATCCACTATTTAATTCATTTTGTACAGAATATATTGAATAATTAGATAGTTTTTCAAGAATATATATTATATCTTCATTTTTAATAATATATTTAGAGATAATATCTCCATTAAATAACTTTAAAATTAATGGCATATTATTTCTAATACGTATTTCAGTTATTTTATTAAATAATTGTTTATTTTTTTCATATTCAACATTTATTTCATTTATTATATTGTTTGTTAATAATATATATATTTCATTTATTATTTTATCATACATAAAAATTCACCTAATATTACATTTATTATACTAAGTGAATTTTATGATAATTTTTATTTACAAAATCTATGTTTGCCAATTGTTATTGTATGTGGTCTTGACCATATCCATTTATTTGTTGCAGTAGCTGGATTAAAATAATATATTGAACCATATGAAGGATCCCAACCGTTTATTGCATCAGTTGCTGCATTTATAGCTGTTTGATTAGGTGTCATATTAATTTGTCCATCACTTACTGCATCAAATGCACCTGATTGATAAATTACACCAGATATACTATTTGGAAAACTTGAACTCTTAACCCTATTTAAAACAACTGCTGCAACAGCTACTTGCCCTGTATATGGCTCACCTCTTGCCTCACCATAAACTAATCTAGCAAGTAAATTAACATTATTGCTATTACTTGTATTATTAGTATTAGTTGCTATTCCCATTTTCTTTAGAGTTTGAGGTCCTGCAATACCATCAGCAGTTAAACCATTATATCTTTGAAATACTTTTACAGCTTGTGCAGTCTTACTTCCATATATTCCATCAATACTACCATTATATACACCATATCCTTTTAATAGTTTTTGTATTTGCTTAACTTCTTCTCCTCTTGAACCTATTTTAGATAATGTTTCAATATTTTGATTATTTTGAATTAAATATATACTTGCTAAAATTAAAAATATTAATATTATTCCTATTTGTATACTATATTTCTTAATTATTTGCATAAAAAAACCACCTTTATATTTTAAAATATTTATTAATATTTTTCCAATATATTGGTGTTTTATTCTATTTTTTATAAAATTCTAAAATTTTTCCAACAAAACAAACTATTTCATTTGCATTATTTATTCCAAATTGTTTTAATATCGCTTTCCCAGTTACTGTACATGCAGCAACAATACCTCCAACAATTAATGTTACAACAGATAATTCAATATTATATATACGTGATATTTCCATAGCAACTAATACGCCAACACTACCACTTAATATTCCACAAACATCACCTATAACATCTGCACAAATACTAGCAACCTTACTAGCATTTTTAACTAATTTTATAGCTGATTTAGCTCCTTTTTTCTTATCTGATGCTTTTGCATGAAGTGCATTAATGTCTGCTGTTGTTGCTGAAATACCAACTAAGTCCATTATTACACCAAATCCTATAATAAAAAAAAGCAATATAATTGCTGTAACTAAATTCATATTTTCAGTTATTTCTACAGATAAATATGAAAATGTTGTAGATAATATAAAAGTAACTAAAAATACAGTAATTATCCACCTAATATTCGACTTCGGTTTTTTCTTTGCCAAGATTTTCTCTCTCCTTAAAAAATAAAATTAATGGTAAATATTAAAAGTAAATTTTGTGACTTAGGTCCAGCAGGATTTCCCTATTACTTACTAAGATGTTGCCATCTCAGTTGTTTCCATTTAAAAGTAATAATAGAATGTTACCATTTCTATGGCTGAATTACCACTTAGTTCACACCTCAATCCTAATAATATCAATATATATAATATATACAGTCTAGAAGTTTTCCTTAATCAATCTCATAAATTATTATTCGCTTTTGCCAATATAGTTTCTTATTTAAAGATAACAAAACAGTCCTCTATATCAGCTCACGAAAAGCTACACTGTGTACCAAATTAATGGCCTTGCAGGGTATATGATAATAGTCTTTACAACTATTACCTCTCTATAGCAAAAGGGTTACTTGCCATATGCCATTATGGTGCCCCCCTTGCCTACCTTATAACACTCACCCATTACTGGGCGTAACAAGCAAGAAATCATAAGTTTCATCGATATGCTCTTTCAACGGATTTTTAGCCCCGTCTTCTAATTTACTAATTGAACTAGAATACTGCTACCACAAATATAATTGTAACATTATGTTTTTATAGAAGCAACTCCCAAATTTGGCAGTTTTTGATTAATTAATTTCAGTTTTCAAATTTAATCAACTAAACATAGTTTTTTCTTCCGAAATCTCCCTTTTTTGTCTATTTTATTCAATTATCTTACTTTTATGAAAATATTTTAAAAAGCAATATATCTAGTATTTTTTTCGCTAAATAAATTGCTTTTGTCAATTGTATTTAAAATATCTTTTTCATTTGTCATTTATTTTTTAATACATATATAATACTTCAAAATCATTTGTATTTGTGTTTTGTTTTACATATAAAGATTTCTCACGTTTATATGCTGTTCTCCAACCTATATCTCCTTGTGGATATAATGAAGATATATCAATTAGATAATAAGCGTATTCTCCTATTTCTTCTATATTTTTAAAAGAATATCTCATATCTTTTAATTCTATTTGTTTTGACTTTAGAATTTCTTGTATTGGTATTAATTCATCATTAAATTTTTGTGAAACATAATTTATGTTTTCTTGTTGAAGTGTTTCTATATTAATTTTTATTAACTCATAACTTATTGCACTATCTAATTCATTCACTTCTACTTCTACTATTAAATAATCCTTACCATTATATGTAACAAATTCAATTATTCTACCATTATCTAATATCTTTTCAAAGGTACTGTTTTCTAAATTTATTCTAGCAAGTTTATTTTCTTGCAATACATTTGCTGTTCCATCAAACCAGCCATATGATAAATAAATATACTCTTCATGTTTTTTCATATCTATTACATTTATTTCATTTATATCTTCATATGTTTCAAAGTCTGTTAGTACAATATTTTGTATTAATTTATCATTTTTGCCATTAGTTTCAACACTTCTTAATTCAATATATTTTGTTTTTTCATCATTATATTTTGCATAGAATACTTCATTATCAAACATTGCTTCAAAATAGTATCCTTTATTATTATCACATAATTCAGTAATTTTTCCATCTTTTGTAGCTAAAGATATTACCTTTTCTCCTTTTCTGGCAATTATATAATTATCATCTCCTGCATAAATATATGAAACATCTTCATATACTTTTTTATCTGTTCCATCAAAATTTACTGAATACACTAATGCATCTTGTTTATTATAATCTGAATTATTTGAAGATAAATATATTCTATTGTTAGACATATATATTTTTCCATAACCATAATCTGTTAGTAATACTTTTTCATCACTACCTTTTTTGCAAACTAATTCATTTTTAATATTACTATCTTCCATATACTCTGCCCATAATGCAATTCCTTCTCTACTCTTTTCATTTAACATCCAATAATATTCGCTATCTTCATACTTAACAATATACCCACCATTATTTTCTACTTTATGTATTATTTGATCATTGCTATTTTCTAATACATTTTCTTTATTAGTATTTTTTGTTACTAATATATATGCTCCAACTAACAAACCAAATATTAATATTCCTATTACTATTCCTATTATAAATTTCTTCATATATCCTCCTTCTCTTATTATCTAATATCATATTATATTTCCATATTTTTTTCAATCTTTTTCATATATTTTTTTATACACTTTTTAACCACAATTTACATAAAAATTTTCTTTAACTTTTTTGTCATTTTATATTGTATTTTTTGTTTTTATATAGTATAGTGTCAGTATGAAAATTTTCAATAGTGCAATTTTATTTTAACTATTTAATAATCTAATTATTTCAAAATGTTGATTCTAAAGACATTTTAATTTATACAAAAGATAATTCTAAAAATATAAAATACTCAGGATAAATTAAAAAGAAAATAATATATATTTTAGGAAGGGTGGAGATTATGTTCAAATTTACAAATGTTATTTCAGAAAATGTATGGAAAGATAGATATTCCAAAAATGGTGAATCATTAGAACATAATTTTGATAGGGTTGCTAAATTTTGTTCAGCAGACAATCAAGATGATTTTGTAATGTTTAAAAAAGTATTAGATGAAGGTCTTTTCTTCCCTGGTGGTAGAACTATGTCTAATGCTGGTATTGGTAAAGATTTAACTTTAAACAATTGTTTTGTTGCACCACAAGTCGAAGACTCAATGGATGATATTTTCACTAAAGTTAAATTAGGTGCTATTACACATCAAAGAGGTGGTGGTATTGGTTATGATTTTAGTCAAATTAGACCAAAAGGCTCGCCTACTTCAAATGATGCTTTTGCGTCAGGTCCAATTAGTTTTATTGAAGTATTTAATCAACAAACAGTAACTATTACACAAGGTGGCCGTAGAGGGGCTAATATGGGGGTATTATCTGTTTATCATATGGATATTGAAGATTTTATTACTTGTAAGTCACAAGATGCTAATAAATTGCAATTCTTTAATTTATCTGTAATGGTTGATGATGACTTCATGAAAGCTAAAAATAATGATGAAGATATTTACTTACATCACCCAGTTTATGATGATAAAGGTAATATATTAAAAGATGAATCAAAATGGAAATATAAGAAAAAAATAAGTGCTAAATATTTATGGGATTTAATTACTAAAAATGCTTATGATAATGGTGAACCAGGTGTATTCTTCTATAATAATATGAATAATGATAATAACCTTTGGTATATGGAAAAAATCATTTGTAGTAATCCATGTGCTGAATATTTAGCTGGTACTGTATTTGGTAAACATCCTAAATCAGATAGACCATTAAATCCAACAGATTTCGGTGGTGCTTGTAATTTAGGTAGTTTAATGATGCATAATTTTGTATTAAATCCATTTACAAATAAAGCTACTGTTGATTATGCTAAATTAAAAGAAACAATATATACAGGTGTTAGATTATTAGATAATATTATAGATATAAATAATTATCCAGACAAAATATTTAAAAACTATCAAAAGAACTTTAGAACAATTGGGCTTGGAATAACTGGTTTTGCAGATATGCTTACAATGCTTAATTTAAAATATGGAACTCAAGATTCAATAAAATTCAGTGATGAATTAATGAATTTTATCGCTAAAAATGTATATAAAGCATCTATAGAATTAGCAAAAGAAAAAGGTCCATTCCCTCTTTTAGATAGAGAAAAATATGTTCAAAGTGGATTTATTCAAAAACATGTAAAAAAAGATGCTGAATGGAAAGAAATTATTGAAGATATTAAAACATATGGTATTAGAAATGCAAAAATGATTTCTGTTGCTCCAACAGGAACTATGAGTTTAACATATGGTAATAACTGTTCTTCTGGTCTAGAACCAATATTTAGCTTATCTTATGATAGAAAAGTTAAAATTGGTGGACAAGATGAAAAGAATATTAAAATAGTTCATATGGAAGACTTTGCTTATGGTTTATGGAGAACTGTTACTGAAGGTAATATTGTAAATCATGATGTATTTGTTACAGCATTAGATTTACCTGTTTCTGCTCACTTAGAAATGCTAAAAACTATTAACTTCCATGTAGATATGAGTAGTAGTAAAACTATTAATATCCCTAGTGATTACAGTTTTGAAGATACTAAATCTGTATATGACTATTGTTGGGAAAATGGTATTAAAGGTTGTACAATATTTAGGCCTAATGAAATTAGAAAAGGTGTTTTAATAGAAAATGCTGAAAAAGAAAAAGAAATTAATAAAGAAAATATTACTACAACAGAAGAATATGTAGATTATAAAGCTGAATTAAAAAGAGGAGATATTTTATCTACAGATGATACATTAATTGGTAGAAAGAAAAAATTAATTACAGGTTGTGGTTCTCTTCATTTAACTGCTTTCTTTGATCCTGTTGATGGAGAATTCCAAGAATTATTCCTTCAAAAAGGTTCTGATGGTGGATGTAATAACTTTATGATAGCATTGTCTAGAATGACTTCTCTTTGCGCAAGAGCTGGTGTAGATATTTATTCAATTGTTGACCAATTAAAGAGCTGTGGTGTATGTCCATCATATGCAGTAAGAAAAGCAACAAAAGGAGATACTTCTATTGGAAGTTGTTGTCCTGTTGCAGTTGGTAATGCAATATTAGAATTATATAATGAAGTACAAGAAGAAATTCAATATAATGAAGAGGAAGAAATGATTGAACATGCATATTCAGTTGAAGAAAAAATTGAAAAAGAAATAAATAATGTATGTAATGAAAATAAAGAAAATCATATAATCCGTGAAGTTGCTGCTACAAAGGAAGAAACTTCTAAGAAAAAAGAAGCTCAGCTTGCAAAATGCCCTGAATGTGGTGAACCTGGATTAATCTTTGAAGGAGGATGCTGCATTTGTAAAAATTGTGGCTATAGTAAATGTGGATAATATACAAAGATTTTTAGAAAGAAAGAATATCAATTTAAAAGATAAATGTAACTACTTTCCTTGTCATAATTTAGATTATGATAAATATGATTGTAGAAGTTGTTATTGCCCCTTTTATGATATTTGTTCTAAAAAAGTATTTAACAATGAAGACGTTGTTTTTGGTGGATATTTACTTAAAAATACTGTTCTTGCCTGTGAAAAATGTACATTTATTCATAATACTGAAATTGTAGATTATATATATTCTGAACTAGAAAAAAATACAGATATTGAAGTTATTTATTCTAGCTTAGAAAAAATTTATATAGAAAAATATAAGGAGGATATTTAAATGGAAAAAATTAGAGGTTTTGAAGTATGTAAAGGTTTTGAAGATATGGATATTAATCTTCCTATTAGAAAAACAGCTCATTCTGTAGCATATGATATTGAAGCTGCTGAAGATACTGTAATACCATCTATTTGGAAAACTGTATTTTCTAACTTTGGTAAATTCTTATCTGGAAATGATGAATATAGCTCTATTAAACCTACTCTTGTTAAAACTGGTTTAAAAGCATATTTTGGTCATGATGAAGCATTATTTTTAGCAAATAGAAGTTCTAATCCTGGTAAAAAAGGATTAATACTTGCTAATAGTTTAGGTGTTGTTGAATCAGATTATTATGGTAATCCAGATAATGATGGACATCTAATGTTTGCATACTATAATATCTTCCCTGTTGACTTACATGTAAAAAAACATGACCCAATAGGACAAGCATTTTTTCAAAAATTCTTAATAACTGATGATGATAATGCAACAGGTCAAAGAATGGGTGGTTTTGGGTCAACAGATAAATAATATAACCTATTTAAAAGGATGCTTATTAAATAGCATCCTTTTTAGTTTGTTTAATCTTTTTTATTTTCCTTCATAACAATATTGTTATTTGCTTTTACAATACATCCATGTGGATATACTCCTCTAAGAGGTGTAAGTGGATATACCTGTGTTCCCTTTCCAATAACTGTACCAGGATTTAAAACACACCCACACCCTATATCTGCCTTTTCTCCTAAAATTGCTCCAACTTTTCTAAGACCTGTTTCATAGTTTGCATCTCCATGTATTACAACATTTTTACCATCAGATTTTAAGTTAGAACATATACTTCCTGCACCCATGTGAGAATAACTACCTAAAATTGAATCACCTACATAATTATAATGAGGGACCTGAACTCCATCCATCAAAATACAATTTTTGAGTTCTGTCGAATTACCAATAACGCAATTTTTACCAGTAATAACACTGCCTCGTATAAATGCTCCTGGCCTTATTACAGTTCCCCCTCCTATTATAGTAGGGCCTTCAATAACAGCTGTTGGATAGATTTTTACTCTAGGACCTATTAAAACATCTTTTTTGAGTAAGGTATATTCTCTCATACCTTCATCAATTAAGCTTAAAATATACTCTTTAATATGTGGAAGTACTTCCCACGGATATATTTTTGCTTCAAAAAGATTTTTTAAATAAAACGGATAAACTGAGAATAAATCCTTGTTTTTAAGTTGCTTATTCATTTAGATACCCTCTTTCAATAATAGCGTTTTCAATTTCAGCTGTATATGCTATTGCCTCTTCTTCACTTTGAACTTCAAGCATTATACGAATAACAGGTTCTGTACCACTTTTCCTAAGTAATACTCTTCCCTTACCACCTATTTTTTCTTCAATTTCTGAAAGCTTTGCTAAAACTATTTCATCATTCATTACTTCATCCTTATTCTTTACTTTAACATTTTTTAAATATTGAGGATAAAGTTTTACAGGACTTGCAAGAGTAGCTAAAGTTGACTTTTTATCACATACTTCTTCTGCAAGCATTATTGCAGTAAGAAGTCCATCTCCTGTTGTTGCATACTTTTTGAGTATAATGTGACCAGACTGTTCTCCACCAAGAGTATAATTATTTTTTTGCATACATTCATACACAAATCTGTCACCAACAGTTGTTTGCACACAATTAATTCCTATATCTTTTAATGCAGATATAAAACCCGTATTAGACATTATTGTAGCAACTACTGTATCGTTATTAAGTATTCCTCTATCCTTTAATCTTTTACCCAAAATATACAGCATTTTGTCACCATCAACAATATCTCCATTTTCATCAACAGCAATACATCTGTCTGCATCTCCATCAAAAGCAAAACCCATATCCAAATGATTTTCTACAACAAGTTTTTGAAGTTTTTCAATATGTGTAGAACCACATTCTTTATTAATATTAGTTCCATCAGGTTCATTACCTATTATCATCAATTTTGCACCTAAAGCACTAAAAACTGATTTTGCTATCATCCATAAAGCTCCATTTGCTGCATCAAGACCTATTTTTAAGTCTTTGTATGAATGTGATGCAATAGATATTAGATATCCTAAATATCTATTTCTTCCTGATGAATAGTCAATAATACAACCTATATTTTCTTTTTGTGCATAAGGTAAATCTTCAGAGACTATTCCTAATTCTTCTAAATTACCATCTAGATATTCTTCAATTAATTCAGTAGTATTATCATCAAGCTTTTCTCCATATTTATTGATAATTTTTATACCATTATCATAAAAGGGATTGTGTGATGCAGTAATCATAATACCACAATCAAATTCATCCTCTCTTGTTACATATGATACACTTGGTGTTGTTGTTACATGAAGCAAATATGCATCTGCACCAGAAGCTGTTAATCCTGCAACAATTGAATATTCAAGCATATAACTTGAACGACGTGTATCTTTTCCAATAACAATTTTCGGTCTATATATTTCTCTTTCACAACCTGAAAATTTTGAAGAATAATACCATCCTAAAAATCTTCCTACCTTGTAAGCTTGAAAAGCTGTTAAATCAATATTAGCTTCTCCTCTAAAACCATCTGTTCCAAAATATTTATTAGCCATTTTGGTATCCTCCTTAAAAAATATTTTTTTAGAATTATTATTTTTATTTAATTCGCTATTACTATATCACAAATTAGTACTTTTTTCAACTTATGTACAAATACAAAAATAACTTTTTTTCACATTGTCGAATTTTGCGATGAAAAGTTTTCTTTTTTGTCATTTTGTCATTTACTTTTGATTTAATTTGTTATATAATCCATTTAGGTAATTGATATGAAAACAGGAGCGGTTGACCACCGAACAACACAATTTTAATTGAGATTGGAGGTGGTAGCCATGGCAATAATAAGTTACATAGATTTATTAATTCTAATGATTATATTAACTCCTATTGTTAAATTTATGTTTAAATGCATAAAAAAATAATCTCCTGTCCTCTTAACTTTGGAGATTATTTAATTCCCAGGTTAACCGCTCTTGCGGAATATCTTTTACCTATTTTTATTTTACTTTAATTTTTATTATATGTCAATATATTTTTAATTTTTTCATTGTCGAATCTTGCGATGAAAAGTTTCCTTTTTTGTCATTTTGTCATTTACTTTTAATTTGTTTTGTTATATAATTCATTTAAGGTAATCGATATGAAAGCAGGAGCGGTTAACCACCCAAAATACATATAAAAATGTACAATACAGATTGGAGGTGGTTTATATGAACATAGACTTTTTTATTGAAGTAATTTTATTAGCTATATTTATAAAGTCATTATTAAATCGAAGAAAAAAATAATCGCCCTGTCCTCTTAACTAACGGGTGATTATTTTTTTCACTAATTGGTTAACCGCTTTTGCGGAATATCTTTTACCTATTTTTATTTTACTTTAATTTTAACCATATGTCAATATTTCTAATATAAATTTACATATCTACAGATATTGAATATAGTTCTTTTATATCCCAAGTAGTACCCTCTTTTGTATCATTAAGAATAATACCTTTTTCATTTAAACTATTTCTTAATTCATCTGCTTTTGTATAATCTTTATCTGCTTTTGCTTGTTTTCTTTCTTCAATTATATTAGATATTTCATCTTCATTCATACCTAAAATATTTAAATGCTTATTTCTTAATTTTTGTATAAACTCACTTGGATTTGTTTTAAATAATCCTAAAACATTAAATACTTCTACTGTAGCATTTTTAATTTGAGAAAGTTCTTCTATTTTTTCTATTCCATCCTTTTTCTTATCTACTAAAATATTATTTGCATTTTTAAATATTCCAAATAACTCAGACATTGCTGCAGATGTATTAAAATCATCATCCATTGCTTCAACAAATTTATCTTTTATTTTTTTAGCTGTTTCTTTTTCTACATATTGAATATCTTTATCTTTTAGATATTCATCAATATTATTTAATGTATTATAGAAATAATATAATTGTTTTTCAGCTAAAGCATATTCTTTATCTGTTAAATCTAAATCTGTTGAATAATGCTTAGATAAAAATGTATATCTAATAACTTCTGCATGAAATTTAGCTACTAAATCTTTAATTGTAACTGAATTTCCTAAAGATTTACTCATTTTTTGTCCATTAACTTTTATTAAACCATTATGTGTCCAATAATTAGCTAATTTTTTACCTGTTAAACATTCACTTTGTGCAATTTCATTTTCATGATGTGGAAATACTAAATCTTTTCCTCCACCATGTATATCTATTGTTTCACCTAATGTATTTAATGCCATAGCTGAACATTCAATATGCCATCCTGGTCTTCCTTTTCCCCATGGGCTTTCCCAATATATTTCATTTTCTTTTGCAGATTTCCATAATGCAAAATCTATTGGATCTCTTTTTCCTTCTTCTAAATCAATTCTAACACCATTTAACATATCATCTGGATTTCTATTAGAAAGTTTACCATATCCAGGAAAACTCTTTACTGCAAAATATACATCACCTTTTTCAGTTGGATATGCATATCCTTTTTCAATAAGACCTGAAACAAAATTAATTATTTTATCTATATATTCAGAAGCTTTAGGTTTAATATCTGCATCAATTATATTTAATGATGCTAAATCCTTTTCCGCTTCTTCAATTTTACTTTTTGAATATTCTAAAGCATTTATACCTTGTTCATTTGCTCTTGCAATTATTTTATCATCTACATCTGTATAATTTCTTACATATGTAACTTTATATCCTCTATATCTTAAATATTGAGTCATAACTTCATAAGTAAGAGCTTGCCTTGCATGCCCTATATGGCAATGGTCATATACTGTAATACCACAAGCATACATCTTCACCTCATTTTCGTTTATTGGTACAAATTCTTCTTTTGAGTTAGTAAGCGAATTATGTATTTTCATATTCACTCCTCCTTTCATAAATTAATTTATATTATATTTTTCATACAATATAAAAAGTATACACTAAAAAATAGATAAAATCAAATTCAAATTAATATTTTATTCATTTTTTCATAATAAAAGGACTTATTACTAAATCCTCTTATATTTTTTCAATATTTTAATTGATTTTACTTATTATTTGTATTAATTCTTTATTGTTTTTTGTATTAACTATCTTATTCATTAATTGTTCTATAAATTCTTGATTATTTGTACTACCTAATGTTTTTCTAATTTTCCATACACATTCTAATTCTTCCTTTGAAAGTAATAATTCTTCTTTTCTTGTTCCTGATTTATATATATCTATAGCTGGAAATATTCTTTTTTCAGATAGTTTTCTATCTAAATGAACTTCCATATTACCTGTACCTTTAAATTCTTCAAAAATTATATCATCCATTCTACTACCTGTTTCAACAAGAGATGTTGCAAGTATTGTTAAGCTTCCACCATTTTCAACATTTCTTGCTGCACCAAAAAATCTTTTTGGTTTATATAATGAGGCTGGATCCAAACCACCAGAAAGTGTTCTACCACTTGCAGGTATTGTTAAGTTATATGCTCTTGCAAGTCTAGTAATGCTATCTAAAAGTATTACTACATCTTTTTTATGTTCAACTAATCTTTTTCCTCTTTCAAGAACCATTTCAGCAACTTTAACATGATGTTCTGGTTGTTCATCAAATGTAGAATAAATAACGTCACCTTTAATTGAACGTTTCATATCTGTTACTTCCTCTGGTCTTTCATCAATTAATAATACTATTAATTCTACTTCTGGATGATTTGTTGTTATACTATTAGCAATTTGTTTAAGCATTGTTGTTTTTCCTACTTTTGGTTGAGCAACTATCATTCCTCTTTGTCCTTTCCCTATTGGTGCAATTAAATCTACTAATCTCATTGTATAATTTGATGAACTTGTTTCTAATTTTAATCTTTCCTCTGGATATATAGGTATTAAATCATCAAATTTTCTTCTTTTCATTGCAACATCTGGACTATCTCCATTTACAGAATTAACAAAAATTAAGGCTGGAAATTTTTCTCCTTCTTGTCCTATCTTACAAATTCCCTTTACTTTATCACCTGTTTCTAATTTAAACCTTCTAATTTGTATAGGTGAAATATATATATCCTTATTAGTAGATAAATAGTTTTCACCTCTTAAGAAGCCATATCCATCTGGCATAACTTCTAATATCCCTTCACATACTATTCCATCTTCACTCTCTATTTTAATTTCTTCTTTCTTTTCTATAATATTATTCTCTTTTTCATTTGTTACATTCTCTTGATTTGTTATAGCTTCAATTATTTCCTCTTTCTTCATCTTACCAACATCAATTCCAAATGTTTGTGCTATAAGTTTTAAATCTGCTAGTTTTTTCTTACTTAAATCCATAACCTACCTCTTTTCTTTATTTAATTTATTTTTTTTGGGATACTTTCGATTTTTATTGATAATATTTTTTAAGACTCTAATATATTTATATTATATAGATTTTAAATACTGTAGTCAACTTGTTTTATAAGATTTGTATATTTTTTAAATGATATTCAACATTATTCTACAATTTATTACTTTAAAACAAAAAAGCATAATGAAAAATTATGCCCTTTTACTAGAATATCCTCTTTTTGATTCAAAAACTCTCTTTATATCTAATTGTCTTTCTTCACTATCTTTTAAAAATTTAGACAAAATATCTTCAAAAGATTTTCCTTCATTTATATTTGAATTTTTAAAATTATTATTTTTCTTTTCTTTATATTGTTCTTTTGGTAATGCTTGTTTTATTGATAATGCTAATTTATTATTATCTTTTGATAAAACTTTTACTTTTACTTTTTGGTTTAATTCTAACACTTCTGAAATATTATTTACATACTTATTTGATACTTCTGAAATATGTACTAAACCTTTTTCTCCACTTTCAAGTTTTATAAATGCACCATAATTAGTAATATTTTCTACTATTCCTTCTAAAATGTCTCCAACTTGAATTGACATAAAATTAAACTTCCCCTTCCATTAATATCTTGTTGAATCAACATATATAGTTTCATTTGGCATTACTAATCCTAATTCTTCTCTAGCCATTTTTTCTATAAATTTATCAGAATTAACATTTTCTTTTTGTTCTAATAATGTTGTATTTCTCTCTTGTTCATTTTGTTTCATTTGTTTATAATATGCCGCTTCAGTAGAATATTTACCTAATGTTACTTGTTGAGATATGAAAATATATGCAACATATACAACAGCTATTATTAATAACCATTTAGACAATTTTTTATTATTATTTTTTGCCTTATTATTTTTCTTATTCATTAAAAATATCACCTTTCAACAACATTTTATCTTTACATTAATAATTCTACTATTAATGATAAATTATTTCAAGTATTTTTTTCAAATTCTTTATTTTTTTTACTATAATTTACAAAAGGTTTCTTAAATATCGACAAAATACTACTAAAAAAATTAATTATAAATTTACTGATACTTAAAAAATATATAATATTACTTAATATTATTCCCAATAATATATATAATCTTATTTGACCATCATTAACTATATATATAATAAAAAATATGTATAAAAAAGTTAACATACTAAATATACTATCTTGAATAATAACTAATATATCTTTATGTTTAATAGTCTTTCTTAATATTCTAAAAAAATCTAGTAATAAACCAACCCCTATACCCAATAAAGCTGATTTAAAAAATATTGTTACCTCATTTGCTAAATACATATTCTCACCTATTTAAATAATTTTTGAAAAAAACCTGATTTAGAATAATTTTCAGAATACATTAAACTACCTATTTGTCCTTCAACTAATAATTCTGTATTATCTAAATTTAGTTTATTAACTTTTAACTGTTGTCCTTTTACTGTAAGTAATCCTAGCTCTGTATTAACACATATTGTTTCATCATCAAAATTAACGACTTCAATAACTCCTGAAATATTAAGTCTTTGCCTATTTTCCATTAAAATATTTTGCATACTATTATTAATTTTCTTTTCTTCTAACATCATAAAACAACACTCCTTATATCAATTAGTCTAATAATATATATTCACTATTGCAAAAAAAATACTTATTAATAATAAATATCAATAAGTATTTTTTAATATATTAACCTCTGTAAACTTCACCTTTAGGATCTGGCATATATTCTTTATCAATACGAGCATACATTTTTGGATTTGCCAAAGATGATTTTGCTACCTCTGCAGTAATTAAGCTTTCTGCTCTATGTGCATGTGTATAGCCACAATTTATCCTCTTTTTACACATTGGGCAATCATCAATTCTCAAAAAGAGACCTCCATTTACAACTTCAAGTCTTTTTCCTGAAAACTCAATGTGCTGTCCTTCTCTTAGAACAACAATAATCTCTGTTGGCCATCTTCCAAAAAGTTTTTCTCCGTTTGTTTCTATATCTCTTTCATAATTCATGAAAAGGATATATCCTTCAACATTGTTCGGCTCATAAGAACTTATCCAAAATTCAAGTCTTTTAAAACCATCTCCAATATCAACAGCTTTATATGTGCTTGTATAAGAAACATTTAAGCAGTGTTCTTCACCTGCTAATTTTTCCATATCACAATAATCCCCTAACCGGACATCGTCTTCTCCCCAAAAGTTACCTATCATTGTTAACTTTCTAGGCTGAGTTATAACTGCTGAAATACCACTTTCAATAGTTACACTTCCCTTTTGAGTACTCCCAACTTGTTTTATTAAATACATAAAAACATCTCCTTATTATGGCTTATCAAAATATTCTCTATCAAAGTCTTCATTGAATTTTTTGCATGCTTCAGCTATTTGGGTATAATTATCTTCCTGTATTTTTTGGTTCATTTCTTTGAAAAACTTCGAATTGGCAAATTCTTTTACACCTTCTGTTCCAGTTTCATCAGTTTTATAATGTAAATATATTATACATTTTTCACTGCAATTTTCCTGGTTAAATTTTTCTTCAAGATGCTTCTTACATTTTTCCATATAAGGACATTTAAACATACTACTCTTCCTTTCATTTAGACTCTTGTTTTCTTAACCATCTTTTATATGAATCATAGAAACCAATTTTGTATTCCCCAGAACTTTCATTATAATGCTCTTTAAAGAATTCAACTCTTTCTTCATTTAACGGAATATAACTTATTATATATCCATTAATTAAGATAGCTGCTTGCCAAAAAGTAACTTCATCTTCTTTATTTTCACCTATAAATTTTACTTTCCTTTCCAGTTCATCATTACTAAAACTTTTAATATTATTCACATTATCGTGAATAAGTGCTACTAAAAACTCATTAGTAATAATTTCTTTAGGGAAATCTTCCATTACAGGTGTATCATTTTGCATACACATCATAAAATAGTATTCTTCTGTTTTATATTCTTCTGGTGTAATTTCCAAAAATTTATTTACACCATTTCTCTTAGCAGCAAATATTCTAGCTCCTAAAATCCAAAAATCTTGTGTTAAAACTTCTGGTTTCCTTTTTGCAACTGAATAAAACCAATCGTCAAAATCTCCTCTACGGTCAATACTATTACCAATGACAGCTTTAATCATTGCACAAGAGATCATTTCTTCATCAATATATTCAAGTGGCATATATTCAAAGCAATTCTCTTCAAAATCAATTGAATAATTATCTGTTGCAATATGATCTTTGAAGAATTGTCTGTCAAATTGTTTACCGAGATTTGCTTTTACATATTCCAATACATCTTTGTGTACACCTGATAATGAATGAAGGAAAAATTCTCTTGTCTGATATTCCTTTGGAATTTCACACAAATCCAATTTACAATATCTGATTGCATCAACAAAATGGCCTGGTGTTAATTTCTCTTTAGAAATTTCGGGATAATATGAATATATTGATAAATTACTGGTATTTCCAAGTTCATATTCCCCTGTTTTAAATTTTTCTAAAATCCGTATAAATGCTGGTGTATCTGTCCTTTTCATCTTTTATCCTCCTACAAAATATTTTTGAAGATTATATCCACTCAATTACATTAATAGTGGTTTTTTAAATTATTTTACGGTTTTAATTTTAGCACATTTTACATAATATTTCAATATTTTATATAAACTTAAAAAAAGACGGTTAAACCATCTCTTTTCAAGTTTTCTCTATTAATTTTTTTGGTGCCGATGGTGGGAATCGAACCCACATGGTTTCCCGAACGATTTTGAGTCGTTTGCGTCTGCCAGTTCCGCCACATCGACATATTATTTCTTATATAGATTAACATATATATATTTTTTTGTCTAGTAATTTTTTTATTTTTTTTAATTTTATTTTTGTTGACTTTAGATATATTATTTGTTATTATATTAAGGTATTAAAATATTATTTTGATTTTTTATTTGTTTAAAAAATATATTAGGAAGGAGCATATTTTATGTACTCATTCGGATGTTTTTTCTTTTTATTATTTATAGCATACTTTTTTTATTTAATATTGTATATAGGGATTTCTTTAATACCTATCTTGTTTTACGTTTTTATATTTTGGGTTTTGTATAATGTCTTAAAAACATTATTTAAAATAACTATAAACTTTTGGCTTTTTTTACTTATTGCGTTTATAGTTTGTAGAATTTTATTTTGATATTATCTCTACCTCCTCCGTATAAACACAGAAAAGGGCAGTTCTTAATGAACTGCCTTTTTCTGTTGTTTTACCCATTTTTCAAGCATTTCTTTTGTATATTCCCCTGGATATGCAAATTCTAATGCTTTAATAGGCGAATTTCCAAACTTATGAGATAAAATACTTTCTAATCCATGGTCTCTAAAAGTATTTGCACAAATATTTTTGCAAACCTCTTCTTTTGACCATTTAAGTTCTTCTTCTATAAGCCACTTAACAGCTTGCATTGCAATATCATCTGTTATTTTAGAAATATTTAATTCCCACGGCTTATATTTCCCAGGATATACATAATTAACGTAATTATATAATCCTCCCATAAGTACAACTGCTCTTCCTAAACCGTACTTTCGAAATAATTTAACATTCATTTTTTCACAGAATTTTTTTCTTGTATTAATTCCTTCTTTTTTACAAATCCACTTCATTATCTTTTTGCAGTTTTTCTTGTCAGACAAATAACCATTGTAGCCATCTTTCAATTCCCATGGCTCTATCTCCCATTCAGGAAATGCATCTTTTGTAAGCTTATATACTGAATTGTTATATTGCTTAACTGCACTTTTTAATCTTGCATTTGTAAAAAACTTAATACTTGCTTCATTTAAATAATCTTGTCGAGTAAATTTAAGTTCTTCTAACACATAGTACCTCACAAGATTAATTGCAACTTCTTTATTCCAAAAACCGTTAGGAAAAGTTTTTACTTGTATTATCTCTCCTCCATATTGAAAATAGCCTTTTCGTACTCGATTAAATATTCCTACATAATCCTCCGGATCAATTCCATAAAATATGGATAAATACCGTTTTTTCCGACTCATAAAAATTACTCCTCTGTTTAAAAAATTTTTAAATCTATTTTAATTTTAACATATTTTAAAACATTTTTCAATATTATGTTAACTTCCTTTTTGTATTACATTAAAACCTTCAAATATTGCTCATTTTTACCACTTTTGGGTATTAAATTCATTGACAGTTGGCTTATAAAATGATAATATATACATAGGTTTTTAATAGGAGGAATCAAATATGGCAAATATATTAAATGTTGGACTAGACATTGGTTCAACAACAGTTAAAATCGTGGTTATGGAAAATAAACAAGTTATATATAATAGTTATGAAAGACATTTTTCAGATACTAAAAATACAGTATGTAAAGTTTTAGATAATTTATTATCTATGTATCCAAATAATACTTTTACAATTACTTTAACAGGTTCTGGAAGTATGTCTGTTTCTACTTGGGCAGATATCCCATTTGTTCAAGAAGTAATTGCTTGTAAAACATCTGTTAATGAATATATTCCTAAAACAGATGTTGCTATAGAATTAGGTGGTGAAGATGCTAAAATAATATATTTCGGTAATTCTGTTGAACAAAGAATGAATGGTACTTGTGCTGGTGGTACTGGTGCTTTCTTAGACCAAATGGCATCACTTTTAAATACAGATACAATGGGATTAAATGAACTAGCAAAATCTTATACAACTATATACCCTATCGCATCTCGTTGTGGTGTTTTTGCAAAAACAGATATTCAACCATTATTAAATGAAGGTGCAAACAAATCAGATATTGCTGCATCAATATTCCAAGCAGTTGTAAATCAAACAATTAGTGGATTAGCTTGTGGTAGACCGATTAAAGGTAATGTTGCTTTTTTAGGTGGTCCACTTAACTATTTATCTGAACTTAGAAATAGATTTATACAAACATTAAATTTAAATGACCAAACAGCAATTATTGTTCAAGATGCTCATTTATTAGTTGCTCGTGGTGCAGCTATTTGTAGTATTAAAGAAAAAGCAATAACTGCAAAAGAATTAAGTCAAAAAATTGAAAAATTAAGAAATACACAAGTATTTGAATCAAATATCTTACCACCACTTTTTGAAACAGATGAAGATTTAAAGTCATTTAAAGAAAGACACGCAAAAAGTGTTGTTCCAAAAAAAGATTTAGAATCACACAAAGGAAAAATCTTTTTAGGTATTGATGCTGGTTCAACTACTTCTAAATTAGTTTTAACTGATGAAAACGCAAATTTGCTATATTCAATATATAAAAGTAATGAAGGTAGCCCACTTATTACAGTTTTAGGAATGATTAAAGAAATATATTCCCTTATTCCAAAAGATACATATATTTGCTGTAGTGGTGTTACTGGATATGGTGAAAGTTTAATTAAAACTGCTTTAAATTTAGATACAAATGAAATTGAAACAATTGCACACCAAACATCTGCTAAAAAATTTATACCTAATGTAGATAGTGTTATAGATATTGGTGGTCAAGATATGAAATACATACGTATGAAGGACAATGTCATAGATAGTATTATGCTTAATGAAGCTTGTTCTTCTGGTTGTGGTTCATTTTTGCAAACCTTTGCAACTAATTTAAATATATCTATGGAGGAATTTATTAATTCAGCTATTGAATCTAAAACACCAATTGATTTAGGTTCAAGATGTACTGTATTTATGAATTCAAAAATAAAACAAGCTCAAAAAGAAGGTGCTTCTGTTGGAGATATATCTGCTGGATTATCTTATTCAGTTGTTAAAAATGCAATACAAAAAGTTATGAAAATCAGAGATACTAAAAAATTAGGTAAAAATATAGTTGTGCAAGGTGGTACATTCCTTAATGATGCTGTTTTAAGAGCATTTGAATTAATAGTTGGTACAAATGTTATTAGACCAGATATTTCTGGCCTAATGGGTGCTTACGGTATGGCTATTCTTTCAATAAAATATGCTAAAGATAATAATATTGAAAAATCTAGCATATTACCTATGGAAGAAATAAATTCTCTAGAAGTTAAAAACTCACTTGCTAGATGTCAATTATGCGAAAACCATTGTCAATTAACAATAAATACATTTAGTAATGGTAAAAAATTTATTTCAGGTAATAGATGTGAACGTGGCGCAGGTAACCAAATACAAAAAAATGATTTACCTGATTTATATAAATATAAATATGAAAAATTATTTGAATATGAATCACTACCTCTTGAAAAAACTACAAGAGGTACTATAGGTATCCCTCGTGTACTTAATATGTATGAAAATTATCCATTCTGGCATACATTATTTACTACACTTGGCTTTAGAGTTGTTTTATCTGAAAAAACGTCAAGAAAAACATATGAAAAAGGTATTGAATCAATGCCTTCTGAATCAGTATGTTATCCTGCAAAACTTGCACATGGACATATTATGAGTTTAATTGAGCAAGGTGTAGATAAAATATTTTATCCATGTATACCTTTTGAAAACAGAGAATACAAAGGTGCTGAAAATCATTATAACTGCCCTATCGTTATTTCTTATTCAGAAGTTATACGTAATAATGTTGAAGATTTAAATACTAAAAACATACAATTCATTAATCCATTTTTACCATTAAAAATTAATGCATTAGCAGATAGATTAATGGAAATTGAAGAATTTAAATGTTATAACATTACTAGAAAAGAATTTGTAAAAGCTATTAGAAAAGCTAAAACTGAATATAATAAATTTAAAAATGATATTAGGGCTAAAGGTGAAGAAACTATTAAATACTTAAAAGAAAATAACTTAAAAGGTATTGTATTATCTGGTAGACCATATCATTTAGACCCTGAAATTAATCATGGTATCAATAGTATGATTACAGGTTTAGGTGTTGCTGTTTTAACAGAAGACTCTATCTCTCACCTAGCTCAGCTTGAAAGACCTTTAAGAGTTGTTGACCAATGGGCATACCATTCTAGATTATATGCAGCTTCAGAAGTTGTTTCTAGAAATAGTAATTTAGAACTTGTACAATTAACATCATTTGGTTGTGGTGTTGATGCCGTTACAACAGACCAAGTTGAAGAAATACTTGCTAGTAAATCTAAATTATATACATTAATTAAAATTGATGAAATAAACAACTTAGGTGCAATTCGTATTCGTATTAGATCACTTATTTCTAATATGTATAATAGAGAAATTGCTAACCCTAAAAATGATGCCTATACAGTAAATAAAATTAAATTCACTAAAAAAATGAGGAAAACTCATACAATTTTATGTCCACAAATGGCTCCTATTCAATTTGAATTCTTAGAAGCAGCTATGCAAGCTAGTGGATATAACTTAAAATTACTTAGACATTGTGATGCACAAACAGTTGAAACAGGTCTAAAATATGTTAATAATGATGCTTGTTATCCATCTCTTCTTGTTATTGGACAATTAATAGAAGCATTAGAATCTGGTCAGTATGATTTAAATAATACTTCTGTATTAATATCTCAAACTGGTGGTGGATGTAGAGCAACAAACTATATAGGATTTTTAAGAAAAGCATTAATAGATGCAGGCTTCCCTAGTGTTCCTGTAATATCTTTCAATGTTGCTGGACTTGAAAAAATGCCTGGATTTAAAATATCTTTACCTATGGTACATAAATTGATTATTGGTGTTGCTATTGGTGATTTAATAGCTAGATGTAATAGTAGAAACAGACCTTATGAAATAATTGAAGGTACTTGTGATAAATTAACTAAAAAATGGATTGAAAAAGGTGCTGCAGTAGTTAAAAGAGGTAAAATTAAAGAATATAAACAAATTGTTAAAGAGATTATTGCAGATTATGATAAAATTCCAATAACAAATACAATAAAACCTAAAGTTGGTATTGTTGGTGAAATATTAATTAAATATCATCCATTTGGAAATAACAATTTAGTTAGACAATTAGAAGCAGAAGGTGCTGAAGTTATCTCACCTGACTTAATGGGATTTGTTAAATTTATGGCATCACATAAAGTTACATTAGATAAATATTTGAAGAACAAACCATTTAAGAAAAAACTTTATAGAGCTGCTATTAAGATTATAGATAAATATGAAAGCGTTGTTATTAATGAACTTAAAAATGCTAAAAAGAAATATGCACATATTTCAGATATATGGCATTTAGCAGATAATGTTGAACAAGTTTTATCTACTGGTAATACTACTGGTGAAGGCTGGTATTTAACAGCAGAAATGCTTGAATTTATTGAAAGCGGAGTTCCTAATATATTATGTGTTCAACCATTTGCATGCCTGCCTAATCATGTTGTTGGTAAAGGTGTTATTAAAAGAGTTAAAGAATTATACCCTACTGCAAATATTTGTGCAGTTGACTATGATCCAGGAGCATCAGAAGCTAACCAAATTAACAGAGTAAAATTAATGCTTTCTATTGCAAATGATAATTTAGATAAAGAATTTAAAAAACAAGGTAGAATCCTTTCTGAAAATGCAAATAAAGGAAATAAGAACAAACAGAACAAAAATAGTAAAAAGAAAATAAAAAAATAGGATAAAATTAAGGAATACAGTTTTAAAGCTGTATTCCTTCTTTCCGTAAAAGTTATTCACATTTTATACTCAGTATACATAAAAAACTATTTGTATTTTATTGGACTATTTACATTCCAAAAATCTTCTCTATGTTCATGTATTTCTTCTTGTGATATATCATTTATATCATATTTATAGTGGTTTTGTGAAGAACTATCTTGTAGTTCTTCAAATAAATTTTCATTTTGTTCAATGTCATTTGATGTATATGTGTAATCAGTTTTTATTGTTTTACTAGCATTTTTAAATATATAATAAACCATATATATAATTGGAAGCGGTCCTAGAAATACTGATAGTAATAAACATATTCCTATAACTGTACCCATTTTTTCAGCTTGTTTTTTATTTGAATCTTTAAATTTATTTGGATCTAATGACATAATTATTCCCCCTTATTTATTTCGTCATGTTTTCTCTTAATCTCATCTTTTCTTTTTTTTATAACTTTAAATTTTCTAATTTTATTAATGCCTAAATATATTAATAAAACTATACTTATACCATATGTAATTTTTGTTAAAACTAAGCATATTAAAACTAATGCAATTATTCCTGTAATCTTATTTTTCTTTTCATACGTTTTTAAAAAATCTTTCATTTATCTACCTATTTTATACTTCCAAGCATTCCTGCTCCAATAATACCTGCACTATTTTCTAACATTGCTTTTTGTATAATTATTTCCTTATTTTTATTATATATTTTTTCTTTTACTAAATTCCTTAAATCTTTTTCAATTAAATAAAATGACTTTGAAAAACCTCCACCTACAACTATTTTTTCTATATCTAAAATATTATATATATTGCTAATGCCTTCTGCTAGGTTGTTCATCCATTCATTTTTTATTTTTATTACATCTTTATCTGATGAATTAAATATTTCTTCACATATTTCAAAATTATAACCTTTTTGTAAACATTTTTTCTTTAATGAAGATATTGATGCATATTTTTCAAAACAACCTTTTTTCCCGCATCCACAAGTAATACCATCTTTTACAAAAGTTGTATGTCCAAATTCACCAGCTGTATAGTTACTTCCTCTATATAATTCTTTGTTTAATATAATTCCTCCACCTATTCCTGTTCCAACTGTAATTAGTACTCCATTATTTATTCCTTGCAAATTACCTTTAAAATATTCTGCAATTGTAGCACAATTTGCATCATTATCTAAATATACTGGAACATTAAATTCTTTTTCCAATATCTCTGGTATGCATATAGAAGAAAAATTAATATTACTAGCTCTTGTAACAATTCTTTTTTTTATATCACAAATTCCTGGAAAACCTATTCCTATATATCTTACACTTTTATCGAAAAACTTTTGTATTCCTTCTTTTAAAAGATATATTATTTGCTCTACTTCTGTTTGTCTTGTTATTAAAACTTTTTCTTTTTTTATTAATTTAAAACTTTCATCTAATAGTCCAAATCCTATATGTGAACCTCCTAAATCAATTCCAATATACATTTTTTCCTCCTATTATTCTACTGTTACACCTGTATAATAGTGTTTAAGTATTTCATCATATGTAAATCCTGCATTTGCCATTCCTTTTGCTCCATTTTGACTCATCCCTACACCATGTCCTGAACCATATCCAGTTATCTTTATAGTGTATTCTCTATCTGGATTATTATATTCTTCTTTTAAATCTTCTAAAACATCTTCTGCATATTCTACTAATTCAACATATTCAGTTGATACCCAACCTGTTTGCTCTCCTACAATTATCTTAGCCCATTTACCATCAATTTCAATTACTTCATATAATTCCCCTGTATTTAATTTAGCTAGACTTTCTGAATCAGTTGTATTATTTTCTCTAAAATTTAAATTTTGTGTTACTACTTTTGCTATTACTACTTCTTCTCCATTTTCTAACTTTTCTATAACTTTTTCAAGTAAATCATATCTATCGTCTTCAAGTTCAAGAGTAAACATTTGGCTTTTTAAACTAAATAATAATCTAGTTGATTCTTTTGTAAATGTTTTTTCTCCTTTTGTTCCTATAAAAGTCAATTTTAAAACTCTACCTGACTCTGTATAATCTGTTTTTATACCTTTTAATATTCCTATATCTACCCCTTTACTTTCAAGTAATTCTTCAATTTCTTGTCTGTTATATGTTTTTGTCCATGGATCAGTTTTAGGCTCATAAGAATCTTCTACACCTCTTAAATATGGATAATTACCTGACCAAACATTTTCTACATTCTCTGTATGTCCACCACTTGTTGCGAAATAGAAAGCACTAATTAATTTACCATTATATCTAATTACTACTCCTTCTGTTTCGTCAACAGCTTGATTTGAACGACTTCTTTCCCAACTTGTCCCTCTATACATTTGACAATGTGTTGTTGCACATAAATCAAATTCATTATCTCTATGTCTATTCATTTGACTTACAGCATATGTTCTTGCTGCAACCGCTTGTGCTTTTATTGCCTCAATATGTGAATTAGACTCTATTTCAGATGGAACTACTGAATATAAATATTCTTGCATAGATAAAATATTTATTACTCTTAAACCACCTGATTTTCTTTGCACTTCAATAATTCCTCTATATTCTGAATTATTAACTGTTAATCTCTGCTCTTTATTTTGATTATATTCTGGTATAATTTGAACTACTCCTTCTATACCATCAACTAGTTTTCCATCAACCCATATTTTAATATAATTATTTGAAGCTGCATCTATTTCTAATATAAGAGTACTATTAGGATTTATTTCTAATTTTGTTTCAAATTCACCATCTATAACATTTCCCAAATACATTTTTGTTTTTGCTTTTAATGTAACTTTATTTAAGACAGTAGTATCATAATATAGTCCTATACGTATACTATCTTTAATTTCATTATTAATATTAATGTTTCCTGTTGGTAATTGCTCTATCTCATTATTCTTTTCTTCAAATATTGATACAGTATATGTTTCTTGGTCCCATTCTACTTTTAAACCTAAGTTTTCCATAACAAATCTTAGTGGTACTATAGTTCTTCCCGCATCACCATTACCATCTTCATATGCAATACATGGAACTACATCTAATTCAACTTCTTCATTATTAACTTTTGCAATTTTATTACCTATTTGCATTAATATATTAATATCATCTAATTTTATTGTTATCTCTCTTGTATCATTATTCCATTCAATTGTTCCACCAGCTTTCTCAACTAATGCTCTTATTGGTAATAATGTTCTATCATTATGTATAATTGGATTAACATCAAATTCCATATTTTCATTTTCGTATTTTATTGTAACTTCTTTTCCTGTGTATTCATGTTCTATATTATCTATTATATAATTAGTACTTGCAAAAACATTTATACAAGATATTACAAACAATGTAAGTATAAATATTGTGGATAGTATTATTTTTCTTATTTTAAAACTATTCATAATTCCTCCTATATTTTTTATAAAAATATATTCTACAAAATCAATATAGCATATTTATTTCAAAAAATATATAGTTTTCATAAACTTTCTACAGAATATTACAAATTTAATTATTCTGTAATAATATTGAAATAAAAAAATGAAGAGTCCCTTTACTCCTCATTTTTGTTATATATTACATATCTTTTTCTTGCTCTAATAATTTTGCATATTCAGGATATTTACTTGCCATTTCTGTTAATGCTTTTGAATATTTTGAATTTTCAATTCCTTTTGCAGTTCTTTCTTGATATGCTTTTAATTCTTCTCTTTTTTCTGATTCTGTAAATAAATCTGCTGAACTATATGTATCTCTTGCTTCTATCATTTTTTCATAACTATCTGCTATTTTTATAGGCATTAATATTGCATCTGCAATATATAAATCTTCTGGATATCTATTATCTATAGTCATAGTAAAACCTATACCACTTTGGCCATATGGAGTCACTCCAGCTTTTTCTATTGTGCAATATATAGAATCAACTCCTTGCCTTGTTCTAGTTAATGTATTTTGGTAAACATTGCCATAAATAGTTCCATCATTAACATTATATGAAGAAAATGTTCCTTCTTTATCTTCTCTTTTTATTTCTATACCATCTTTATCATATGTAGATACTATTACCTTTTTATTTGCTTCTTTTCCTTCTATAGTAGGTACATAACTATACACGTCTCCTTTTATATAATTATCTCCCTCCATACTATAATACATTCCTCTAATAAGTCTTTGTCCTTCTCCTACTTTTTCAGTTTCATAACTAACATTTCCCTTATTAACTTCAAGCGAAAACATTGCTATACTTCTTGCAGTATCTACAGTTAATTCTTCTCCTGGATTTCTTGCCTCAGAAATTATTTCTACTTGTTTCATTATATCCTCTTTAAATCTTGGATTTTCTAATAATCTACTATCAATCCCTTTTTCTTTTAAAACCTCAAAAACTATTTCTTCCTTTGTAGGTTCTTTAGGTTTAATTTCAACTCTTAAGCTTTCATTAAAATCATCTTTT
This sequence comes from Clostridiales bacterium, assembly GCA_015056545.1. GTDB lineage: Bacteria > Bacillota > Clostridia > TANB77 > SIG350 > SIG350. The sequence continues at coordinate 243,246 of SVGE01000001.1, forward strand.
TTACTTTCAAAAAAATCTACATCTCTTTTTAATGGTTCATTTAATGTTTGACCTTCTATCATAGTTTTTTCTTCTTTTATTATTCCGATTTTCTCTAATATTTTTTTCCACCATGGTTTCTTTTCTGGCATATTTATCTCCTCCCATTATTAATTCAATTTTATACTAACATATCTATTTATAAAATTCAATTCATTTTATATAAAAACATATTTTTTAATATTTTTGTAACATAATTGTAATATTTAATATATTGCATATTTTGTTTTTACATTATATAATTATATTGAAATGGAGGTTTTTCAAAACATGAAAACAATATGTAGTAATCCAAAAGCTAGACATGAATATATTATTTTAGATACAATTGAATGTGGCATTGTATTATATGGTACTGAGATAAAATCAATTAGACAAGGGCATGTTAATATAAAAGATAGTTTTGCATTAATCAAAAATGGTGAAGTTTTTATACATAATATGCATATTTCGCCATATGATAAAGGAAATATTAATAATAAAGATCCTTTAAGAACAAGAAAACTTTTACTTAAAAAAAGTGAAATATTAAATCTTTCTTTAGAATTAAAAAAACAGTCCTTAACTTTAATCCCTATTTCACTTTATTTTAATGGTAATTTAGTAAAATTAGAATTAGGTTTAGCTAAAGGTAAAAAACTTTATGATAAAAGACAAGATATAGCTAAAAGAGAAACTGAAGTTAGATTAAATAAACTTATGAAACAAAATACAAGATAAAGTATTTTTCTTTATCTTGTATTTTTCATTTTATTTATTCCAAAACTCATTATATAATTTTCTAGCTGTTTCTGGACTATCCACACCTTCTGCATTCTTTACAGGGGCAAATTCTTCTTCTCTTTTAACTCTTAGAATACTCATTTTCTCTGCCTTTTCAAACGCATCAAATATAAATGATTCAAATTTATATGCATTTGGCTCATTTGCTATTATAACTTGTCCATTTTCAAAATAATTACTTTTTTTATGTGCTATATGATATGGTAATTTTTCCTTTGAAATCTGGTTTAATATTTCTATTGAGAATAAATTACATAAAATATGTGATTCTCCATATGCTAATTCACCATTATTATCTCTCATTTCTGATAATTCCTTTGAAATTTCAGTATATTCAATAACACTTGGTTTATTATTCTTTATACAAAATACTCCTACTCTTTCTTCTGGGCATGCTTTAACAACTGATTTTCCAGCTATCAATGTTTTATTTTCAATAGATAGTCCTAATAATAATGGATCAACCATTTTTAATAAAACATTATCTACACCACCAATAAATAGCCATTTAATACCTTTTTCTTGCATATCTGCTAGCATATTATTCTTATATAATGATTCGAAAACTCCACCATGTCCATCTGCCGCTTCTTTTATACTATATTCATTTTCCATTATTATTTTACCATCATCTAATAACATTGGAAGTTCACCTTGAACAAAAAATTTAATATTTTCTTTACCATAATTTAAATAATTATTCTGTTCAAAATATTTAATAGTATCTGCTACATTCTCTCTACTAGTCATAATATAGCATGGAATTGTTACTTGATAATTTTCATTTGCCCTTTTCATCTCATCAATTAATATCTCAAATAACGTTTTGTCTGGATTAATTCCTAGTTTAAATGTTCCCTTAGGAGCATTATGACCAAGTCTTGTTCCTTGTCCTCCTGCCATTATACAAACACCATATTCACCATTTTTAATTGAATTAATACCTATATTTTCATAATGTTCATACTCTTGTTTAGATAATTTTAATTTATCTACATAATCAATAGGCTTTAATTCTGCTTTTGGAATTTCTATTTCATGTTTTGTCTTTTCATATAATTTATTAATTTGCTCAAAATCTATATTTAATATTTGACTTAATAATTCTTCTTTTTGCTCATCAGTTAGCTCTTCATAATATTTAAGTAAATGTTCTTGATTATATTTTTTTAACAATTCTTTAACATTATTTAATTTTTCCATAAATACACTCCCTTTACTATATTATTCCCTATATTTAATTAATTATTTCCATATTTATTATTATATAACTTTAAAGCAGTTTCTGGACTATCTACACCTTCAGCATTTTTTATTGGAGCAAATTCATCTTCCCTTTTTACTCTCAATATTTTGTAGTTATCCATTTTTGCAAATGCATCAAATATAAATGCTTCAAATTTATATGCATTTGGAGTTTCTGATTTTTCTTCTTCTCCATTTTTATTAATATATGTTGCTTTTTTTAAAGCAGTATGATATGGCAATTTTTCACTACCTATCTTTTCTAATCCTCTTATATTAAATATAAATGAACCTATATTTAAATCACCATAATACAATTGTCCATTTTCATCTCTTTTATCCACAAGTTCTTTAGGCATTTCCATATATTCTATTACACCTAATTTGTCATTTTTTCTGCAAAATACCCCTACTTTTTCTTCTGGATATGCCTTTACTGCTGATTTTGATAATATTTCTGCATCATTTTTAACTAACATTCCAAGAGCTATTTCGTCACAAATATTAAATAATATATTATCTATATTTCTAATTTCTAAATATTTAATACTATTTTGTTTCATATGAGAAATAATTTCTTTTTTATGTAAAGCTTCAAATATTCCTCCATTTCCATCTGCCGCTTCTTTTGCCAAATCTTTTCTTTCTAATAATATTTTTCCATCTAACCCTATCATTGGTAACTTTCCTTGTTTAAAGAAAATAATATTGTTTTTATTATACCCAAAATAATTATTTTTTTCAAAAAAGTCTACAGTAGAATCGTTATTTTCTTCACTAGTCATAAAATATATAAATATATCCTTATTATATTTTTCGCTTTCTATTTTTAATCTATTAATTATTATTTCAAATATTGACATAGGTGGATTAGTATTAACAACAAAAGTCCCTTTCGGACCATTGTGTCCAAGTCTTGTTCCTTGACCTCCTGCCATCACACATATTGCATATTCACCATCATTTATAGCTTTATTGCCTATTTTCTTTAATTCTTCTTGTATTTGCTCATCTAAATTTTCTTTTATTTCATAATCTACTGGCTCTAATTTATTATTTACAATTTCAATATTATCTTTATTTTCATATAAGTTATTAATTAATTCAAAATCTATATTTGATATTTGTGTAAGCAGTTTTTCTTTTTGAACATTAGATAATTCTTCATAAAATCCAAGTAAATGTTCTTGATTATATTTTTTTAAAGTTTCTAATACATCATTATATTGATTATCCATTAAATCACCTCTAAAAATTCTTTTTTCTATTTAAATCTCTTTGTCTAACAACTTCATAAATACTTATTCCAGCTGATACACTAGCATTTAATGAAGTAATATGTCCTTTCATAGGTATTTTAATTAAAATATCGCAATTTTCTTTAACTAATCTACTCATACCTTTTCCTTCACTACCTATAACTAATGCAATACCACCTGATAAATCTGTATTATAGTGTAAATCTCTCGCATCCATATCTGTACCTATTATCCATACATTATTCTTCTTTAAGTTTTCTATTGTATTGTTTAAATTACTTACTCTTGCTATTGGTAGGTAATTAGTAGCTCCAACAGATATTTTTTCAACAGTTTCTGTAACTAACGCTGTTCTTCTTTTTGGAATTATTATTCCGTGAACTCCTGCTATTTCTGCTGTTCTAACAATTGAACCTAAATTATGAGGATCTTCTATTCCATCAAGTATTACTAAAAATGGTTGTTCTCCTTTTTCTTCAGCTATTTTCAAAATATCTTCAACTTCAACATATTTTTGTGGAGCGGTATATACAATTACACCTTGATGATGTTTAGTTAAAGATATTTGATCTAATTTATTTTTTTCTGTTTCAACTATTACTAACCCTCTATTTTTAGCAAGTTTAATAATATCATTTATTGAACCATTTCTTTCACCTTTTTGTATAAGTACCTTATTAATTTCTCTATCTGATTTTAATACTTCAATTACCGTATTTCTGCCTTCTACAATATATTCATTTTCCATAAAATTTTCTCCTATTTACCTAAATATTTTTTCATACATATTTTATTACAAAACACATAAAAAAACAACTAAAAGCAATATATTTTTACTATATATTATAAAAAACAATTAGAAACATTAAAGTTCTAATTGCTTTTACTTTTATTATTTCCATTCAGATATAACTTTTTGTTTGCTAAAAGCTTTTTCTGAATATTCGAAACTATTAACTCTTGCATTTAATAATATTTTTCTTCCATCTGCTGTCTTAGTATATATAAGTTTTGATTTTTCAATTTTCTTATTCCATAATTCAAAGAAATATGTTGCCATTTCTTTATTTTGTGAAAGTAGACTTGGAACAGAATAATACATTTGTAACTTACTAATTCTTCTATTACCTTTAACTATAATATATCTTTGCTCTTCTACTTTACTAAATATTTCTATCATACTTGAAACAAATATATTATTTTCATGTGGTGTTGCTCCACATAAATAACATTCTACTTTTCCTTCATTCTCTTTATTTTCTGGAACCATTATTTTCATATCTTCATAATCTGTTTTAATAAATCCAAATCTATAAAGAGATATTAATGTTATTTTTGCTATTTGTTTTATAAGCCTTTTTGGTACACCAATTGTAAGAGCTTTTATACATATAATAATACTTCTAAAACTAATTATTATATATGTTATCATTGATATTATCCCTATAAATAAGCTAAATCCTAATTTCGAAACTACATTCATATCTGTTTCTGATACACTAACAAATCCTCTTAAACTATCTATAATAAAATACATAATTAATGCAAATATAAATGTTTTTATTAAATAACCAAAATCTATTGCACTAAATTTTCCTGTTATTTCTTCTTTTGGCATTTCAATATTTTCAACAACTCTCATTTTATTTTGATAATTAGTTGTTAGTCGTTTCCATTTATCATACATCTCATCTCTGTTATTGCTAAATGTTTTTAAATCTTGTTTATATGTTTCTAAGTTTTGTTTGCTAAATTCTTGTGGGATAATATCTAACCTATCTATTCCATTTTCTATAATATTACGTTTATCTCCTATTCCAACAAAACATTTAAAACGTCTTTTTAACATTTCATAATCTGGATTTTTTATAATATCATCTTTAAAATCTAATATTGATACTAAATGCCATACATTTGCTGTTTTACGAGGATTATCATTTGTACGTATTGCTCTACCTCTCATTTGATTAGATAACATATATGAACCTACAAAACTTGCTAGTATCAAACTGTTTATACTAGGTTCATCCCATCCTTCACCAAGTAGTGATTTTGTTCCTACAATTATATTAATTTTCCCTGTTGAAAATAGTTTTGCTATTGCTTTCATTAAACTATTTCTATGTTTATCTACTGTTCTTACAATTGTATATCTTTCATTAATAGACAAATCTTCAAATTTAATTTTAGATATATCTATATCTAATTGTTTGCATTCTTCAATTAAATCCTCTTTTTTTTCTTTTGGAATAGCAAATAAACTTCCTGTAAGTATTGCTAAATTTATATCTGGATATGTTTTTAATATATTTATTACAATTGGGAAAACACCTAATTTATTAATTTCAATACTTGCATCTTCTAAATATTCTTTTCTAATATAGTCTGTTAAAATAACCATTCTTAAATCTTGTTTTAAATTGTTATATTCCATTTTAACTATTTCATTAATACTATTTAATTTTCCAATACTATTAACAAAATATTTTTGAAGTGCTTTATTGTTAACAAGCATAACTTTTCTTTTTTCAATTGCACCAATTTTATTTAATTTATCTTCTATTGCTTGTATATATTCTTCATACTCGATATATGATTCTCTATCATCATATATACAATTTTGAAGTAATATTTCTAGCCATTCAAGAGTTAGTTTAGGAATTTTTTTATTATGTCCTAATACTTTTACTTTATCTTTATCTATTTTCCCTTGTACTTCATTTAAGAATATTAACATACTACTATAATATTCAGGATTAGATAATATTTTTTCTTCACATAACTGAGTTCTAATAATATATTCATGATTTAATATCGCATTAACAAAATTAGAATCAGCTTTTAATTCATCAATAAATGCTTTTATATCTTTTTTGAAATCTAAAATATGTTTTCTTTCTTCTTCTGTTGGATAATTAAAATATACATAATCTTGGTGTGGACATAAATTATCTACTTTTATTAGTTCAGGTACAGATATTTCAGCATCTATTGGACCACAAAGCTGACTATATTTTTGCCATTCATTATATTCAACATCATAAGGTGGCGTTGCAGTTAAAGATATTAATGTAATATTAGGCAAACTTTCTATAACTTTAGTTAAACTTTTCCACCATTCACTTTTTAAATGATGTGCTTCATCTAAAACTATTGTTTCTATTTTCTGTTTTTTTAGTTCTTCAATTAAATCATATTCTTTAATATCTACTGTTTCATTTATTTCTTCTTTAATTAATTCTTCATCATCTGTATCTTCATTTTTTACATTTCTTTGTTTTACTTTTTTATATGCATAATGAAGTGCTTGATATGTTACAGAATTAAAGAATTTCAAATCATAAATATCTGTATTTATCCAATCTGGTACATTACTTCCTTCTGGCATAAATAGTGATACAAACCTATCTATCCACTGATTTTTTATTGTTAATGTTGGAGATAATATTAAAACTGGTTTGCCTATATATCTTGCAAGTTCTAGTCCTAAAACTGTTTTTCCAGAACCTGGTGCAGCAACTATATGTATTTTTTTATCTCGTATATGTTTCATTACATCTTTTAGTACTTGCTGTTGATATGGTCTCCAACTATATCTAAATTTTATTGTATTATCAAACATAATAATTCTCCTTAAAATATATTTCAAATTTATTTTACTATTAAGAGATGAAAATAGCAATAATAAAGATGTAATATTTCTATTACATCCTTTTTATCTTTTAATCATCTAATTTAAGTACACTCATAAATGCATCTTGTGGAAGTTCTACACTACCTACTTGTCTCATTCTCTTTTTACCTTCTTTTTGTTTTTCAAGTAGTTTTTTCTTTCTTGTTATATCTCCACCATAACATTTAGCAAGTACGTCTTTTCTCATTGCAGAAATTGTTTCTCTTGCAATAATCTTCCCACCAATACATGCTTGAATAGGTACTTCAAACATTTGTCTTGGAATAACTTCTTTAAGTTTTTCAGCCATTTTCCTACCACGAGAATATGCTTTATCTTTATGAACAATAAATGATAGAGCATCTACTACATCTCCATTTAAAAGTATATCTAATTTAACTAAATCTGACTTTTTATATCCTTTTATTTCATAATCAAAAGAAGCATATCCTTTTGTACGTGATTTTAATGTATCAAAAAAATCATAAATAATTTCATTAAGTGGAAGATTATATACTAATGTTACTCTATTTTCATCTAAATATTTCATATCAATATATGTTCCTCTTCTATCTTGACATATTTCCATAACATTACCTACATATTCTTTTGGTAACATTATGTGTGCTTCTACAATAGGTTCTTCCATATAATCTATTTCTTGTTGAACTGGCATATCTGCTGGGGAATACATTGTTAACATCTCACCATCTGTTTTATATAATTTATATATAACTGATGGTGCTGTTGTAATAAGATTTAAATCATATTCTCTTTCTAATCTTTCTTGTATTATTTCCATATGAAGCAAACCTAAAAATCCACATCTAAATCCAAAACCTAATGCTTGTGATGTTTCTGGTTCAAATTCTAATGAAGCATCATTTAATTTTAATTTTTCAAGTGATACTTTAAGTAATTCATAGTCTTTACCATCAGCAGGAAATATACCTGAATATACCATAGGTTTAACTTTTTGATATCCTGGTAACATTTCATCTGCAGGATTATTGGCCAAAGTAATTGTATCACCAACATGTATATCTGATATGTTTTTCACACTTGCTGCAATATATCCAACTTCACCTGCAGATAATTCATCACATGGAACATATCCACCAGGTCTAAAATATCCTAATTCAACAACAGTATATTTTTGTTTAACACTCATGAATTCTATTTCATCACCTTTTTTAATTGTTCCATCAACTATTCTTGTGTGTGCTAATGCTCCTTTATAATTATCATAATATGAATCAAAAATCAGAGCTTTTAAAGGCTTGTTTTCGTCTCCTTCTGGAGCTGGTATATTGTTTACTATCTGCTGTAATACATCTTCCATATTTAGGCCTGTTTTTGCTGATACACATGGTGCGTTGCTTGTATCTATTCCAATAATATCTTCTATTTCTTTTTTTACTTCATCAACTCTTGAATTAGGTAAATCTACTTTATTAAGAACAGGTAGAATTTCCAAATCATTTTCTAACGCTAAATACACATTAGCAAGTGTTTGAGCTTCAACACCTTGTGAACTATCTACAACAAGCACAGCTCCTTCACATGCTGCTAAACTTCTAGATACTTCATAATTAAAATCCACATGTCCTGGAGTATCTATTAAGTTTAATATATATTCTTCACCATCTTTTGCTTTATATATCATCCTAACAGCTTGTGCCTTAATTGTAATTCCTCTTTCTTTTTCTATTTCCATATTATCTAGCACTTGTGATTCCATTTCTCTTTTTGTAAGTACACCTGTAAGTTCTAATAACCTATCTGCAAGTGTTGACTTACCATGATCAATATGTGCTATTATACTGAAATTTCTTATATTTTTTTTGTTATACATTTATGCCTTCCTTTCCTAAATCTTCACAAATTTTTTGAATCATTTCATCTTGAGATAATTTATCCCAGTCAAGCCAAGTTAAATTATCATAACGTCTAAACCAAGTTAATTGTCTTTTCGCATATCTTCTTGTTTCTTGTTTTAATATTTCAATCATTTCATCATATGTATATTCATTTTTTAAATATTTTTGAACTTCTTTATATCCTATTCCTTGCATAGAAGTTGGAAAACTATTATATTTATTAGTTATTTCCTCTACTTCTTTTATAAGCCCATCTTTTAACATTATATCTACTCTTATATTAATTCTTTCATAAAGTTTTTCTCTATCCATTGTTAATCCATAAAGTAGATACTCGTATTTTGCTTCATTTTGTTTTGACATTTCATTATGATAAGTAATGTTTTTTCCTGTTTGTTTATATACTTCTAATGCTCTAATAATTCTTTTTGTATTATTTATATGTATTTTTTCACATGCTTTTGGATCCACTTCTTTAAGCATATTATATATTACTTCATTTCCTTGCTCTTTTGCAAGTTTTTCTAATTCATTTCTGTACTTTTCATCAATTTCTGTTTCAGCAAATTCAATATTATTAATTAAAGCTTCTATATATAACCCTGTTCCACCAACAAGAATTGGTGTTTTTCCTTTTTCAAGAATTTCATTTATGCATTTTTCTGCCATTTCTTTATATACTGCAACATTGAATTCTTCATTTGGGTAAACTACATCAAACATATAATGTTTGATACCATCCATTTCTTCTATTGTAGGCTTTGCTGTTCCAATATTCATTTCTTTATATATTTGCATTGAATCACAAGACACTATTTCTCCATTAATTTGTTTTGCTAATTTTATAGATAATCCTGTTTTTCCTGATGCAGTAGGTCCTGCAATTATAACTACTTTTGGTTTCATTTATTTTCTTCCAAATTTCCTTTCTATTTCATATTTACTCATTTTTATAGCTGTTGGTCTTCCATGTGGACAAGAAAATGGATTTTCTAATTTTAGCATTTCATTAAGCAAATTCTCCACTTCTTCTATTTTTAGATTCATATTAGCTTTAACTGCTGCCTTGCATGCTATTGTAGATATAAACTTTTCTTCTTTTTCTTCACTTACTGTAGAAGTATATCCTTTTAATCCATCTAATATATCTAAAAACAATTCTTTAACATTTATATCTATACATACATATGGTACACCAACTATTTTAAATGTATTATCTCCGAAGTCTTCTATCTCATATCCTGCTTTATTAAACATTTCTAAATTATTATTTACTATATCTTTTTCAAAATTTGTTACTGTTACAACTTCTGGAATTAATAACATTTGTGATAAGACTTTATCACTATAATAATTTTGTTTTACTTGCTCATACATAACCCTTTCATGTGCTGCATGCTGATCAATTATATACATTTCACCTAAATATTCAATAATTATATATGTATTAAAAACAGTTCCAATATATTTATATTGTTTTTCTTTCTTTTCTTCATCTTCTCTAAATAAACTGTTTTGCTCTGTTTGCACTTCTTCTTGTTTAACTATATCATTTTCAATTATCTTAGCTGTGTCGTTATTTTCTTTTATTTCATTTCCTTCACTAACATTTGTTGCTGTTACTTCTTCTTTTATATCATCTTCTAAAATATTGTTAACTATTGCAATATATTTTGCTTTATCTTCATTAACACCATTTATTTTTGTTTCAGTATGAATATTATACATATCTGATACTATTTCTTGTACTTTTTGTTTTTCAACAGTTATTTCATCTATTTGTTCATTTAATTTACCAAACATTTCTTTCATTTTATTAATTTGCTCTTTTGGATTTGCAACTACTTCTTTTTTAACTATTTCTTGTTTTTCTGTGCTATCATCTATTATTCTAGATAAATCATTTCCTAAAAGTGCACTTTTTACAGCATGATAAATTGCTTTAAATACATCACCTTCGTTTTGGAATCTTACTTCCAATTTAGCTGGATGTACATTAACATCAACAGTTTCTGGCGCTATTTTTAAATTTAAAACTGTAAATGCAAATTTTCCATGTGGTATAACTGTTTTATATGCTTCATCAATAGCAGCTGACATTGTTTTATTTTTAACATGTCTTCCATTAATATATGTTATTTGATTATTTCTATTTGACCTTGCTATTTCTGCTTTTCCAATAACACCTTGTACTTTAATCTTTTCATATTCATAATCTACTGGGATTAAAAACATTGATACATCTTTTCCATAAATGCTATGAACTGCTGACTTAAGATCTCCATTTCCTGTTGTATTAATTATTTCTTTTCCTGAATTAATTAATTTAAAAGAAATATGTGGATTAACTAATGCTATTCTTGTAACTATATCTTCAATATATCCCGCTTCTGTAAAATCTCTTTTTAAAAATTTATATCTAACAGGTGTATTATAGAAAAGATTTTCAACTGTAATTGTTGTTCCTTTTGGACATCCAAATTCTTCTTTTTCTAGTATATTTCCACCTTCTACTATTATCTTATTTCCTATATCACTATTTTCGTAGCAAGATATTAATTCTACTCTTGCAATTGATGCAATTGATGCTAATGCTTCACCTCTAAACCCCATTGTCATTACTTTTAATAAATCATCACTACTTCTTATTTTAGATGTAGCATGTCTTTCAAAAGCAATTTCTAAATCATCTTGCATAAATCCTTTCCCATTATCTGTTATACGTATATATGATATTCCACCATTGCGGATTTCAATAGATATTTTTGTTGCACCTGCATCGATGGAATTTTCGACTAATTCTTTTACTACATTTGCTGGTCTTTCTACAACTTCTCCTGCTGCTATTTGATTTATTGTTAATTCATCTAATAAAACAATATTTCCCATATTTATCACCCGCAAATATTATACACTATTTTTCATAAAAATACATAGTTTTTTGTTCAATTTATTGAAAAATGATGCATATTTTGCTATAATTATATCATTGTTAACATAATATGTTAATTTCTCTTTTTTATGAGAAATGGTTAATCAAAAATATTTTATTTTGGAGGTAATAATTTATGAAAACTGTATTAAATGCAGAAATGTCATCCTGGTATGACTTATTAACAAGCACGGAAAAAGGAATACTTGAACTTCCTACTCTTGCAAAAGAAAAAGGAATGAAAATTACTCTTGAAGGCAAAGAAGTTTTTCCAGAAAGTTTTAATGAATGTGGTGAACCAATTTTTTCAGAAGAATTTGCTGAATTAATGGATTTTAAAAAAGAGGAAGTAAAACGGGGAATTAATAAAAATAAAAACTCTATTTTATTTAATGTAACATATAATGAGCGTAGTATAATTCCTTCAGATAATTTTGATACAATTGAAGGTATTGAAAAATACATTACATGTCTTGATGATATTCATTCTTTACTAAAGGTAAGGAAAATGTATTTAAAAGAAAATCCAGAAAATAAATTAAATCAATTTGTTATCTTTGGCAAATATCTTCTTAATAAATTCGGTGATCTTGACAGATTAACATTTTTCAACCCTTTCGAAAGCCCTATTATTTGTACAGAAAAAGAGTTCTTACATATGGTTGGTTCATATCACAGACAACATAAAGTTCATATTCCAAAAGACAATACAATTTGCCCTATTTGCTCTCAAAAATTCACAATTGAAGATATGAAGGATTCTGAATTTGATTTAATCAATGGGAAGATTTGTCATGAATCTTGTAAAGAAGAATATTATAAGAAAAAGAATACATGGCATATTGTAAAAGATATTATGGAATATATTTATCCTAATTGCGCATATGAATCATTGGAACATTCTCCAGTTTATGCCAACCCTGCTTTACTTTTTAAAACAGATGATGGAGATATCCGTATTCGCCGTTTAGGCTCTGAATATTATATTGAATGGCAGAGTAATTTTAAAGAATTTAAACTTGGTCCCAAACATAATATTCACAGTGAACTAGATAATACACATCCTGAATGGGAAGAACCTAAATATAAACGTTCAATTTCTGTATCTACTGCAAATGATGCACTTAATATTTTACAACTTGCACATTTGTATAATATTTAAAACAAAAACTACTATTTTGAATTATTTCAAAGTAGTAGTTTTTCTATTATTTTAATATTCCTAATCTTTCTAAATTTTTATATCCCCCTATATCAAATACATTTGTATATCCTAAATCTCTTAATATAATTGTTGCAACTTTACTACGTTTTCCACTATCACAAAAAACTATAATTGGTATACATTTATCTATTTTTAAACATCTTATTTTCCTTTCTAATTGTTTTAAAGGAATATTAATTGTATTTTTAATTATCTTTGAGTCACTTTTTAAATGTTCTTTTTCATCTCTTACATCAATGATTAACTTTTTAGTGTTTATACATTTAAACATAACAATCACCCATATATTATATGAGTGATTGTTTGTTTATTCTACTTTTTCAATATTTCTATTGCTTTTTGCAATTGATTATCCTCTTTTTTTTCAATTATTATCTTATTTTTTAATTCTTCACTTAATTCAACTTCAACATCAGGTTTTACACCTATTTTGTTTATCTTATTACCATTTGGTGTAAAATATTCAGATGTAGTTAATTTAATTGCTGAATTTTCACCTAATATATCTAAACTTTTTACTGTTTGAACTAACCCTTTACCATAAGTATTAGTTCCAACAATAGTACCAACTTTATAATCTTGAACTGCTGCAGATAAAATCTCTGAAGCACTTGCACTACCTTCATTTACTAATATAACTAATGGAATTTCTATTCTATCTTTATTTGATTTTAAATCAAATCTTTGACCTTTATTATCTATTGTATACACTACTGTTCCTTCTGGAACTAACATGTCTGCTATTTTTACTACTTCTGTTAAAAAGCCACCTGGATTATCTCTTAAATCTATTATTAATCCTGATATATTTTTAGATAATAATTCATCATAAACTTCTTTAAATTCTGTTGATACATTCTCGTCAAATAAACTAATTGCAATATATCCTATGTTTCCATCCAATATTTCATATTCCATTTTATTTATATCTATAAGCTCTCTTGTTAAAGTTTTTTGTAATTGTTCATTTCCTCTAATAATTGTTAGATTAACTGTAGTCCCTATTTCCCCCTTCATTTTATTAACAGCTGTGCTAAGTTCACTACCTTTATATTCTACTCCATCAACAGCTATAATGTAATCCCCAGAACGAATATCTGCTTTATATCCAGGAGTATCTTTTAATGGAGATATTACTTGTATAACATCTAACTGAGTATTATTTTGTAGATATAATCCTATACCACCAAATGTCCCTTCCATTTCTTCATTAAAGCTAGCAAATTCTTCTTCATCCATATAATATGAATATTGATCTCCCAATCCATCAACTAATCCTCTAATAGCTGCTTGCTCTAATGTAGCATAATCTACATCTTGATAATAATTTCCTTTTACTAATTGATATACTTTTTTTAGTTTAGAAAAATCTTCTGCTTCTGTTAATTCAGCTGAAAACATAGCCAAACCTTCTTTATTTACAGTATATCTTACATATTGTATTGTTACAACAAAAGTAATTGTTATAGTTATTAAAATTATTAATAATTGTTTTAAAAATTTATCTCCTTTTGTTGGTCCGTTTTCTCTTCTTTTGTTTTCTTCTATTACTTCCATAGTTACCTCCATTTTTATTTATATGTATAATCTTTTTAAATATTCAAAATTTAAAAGAAGGGACTTCCCTTCTTTTAATATGTAGTTTTATTGAATATATGATAATGGATTTACTGTTGAACCATTTTTTCTAACTTCAAAATGAAGGTGTGGTCCAGTAGAATATCCTGTTGTTCCTACTTTAGCAATTGTTTGACCTCTTGTTACAGTATCTCCTTTTTTAACTAATAATTTAGATGCATGTGCATATAATGTTGTAATACCACCACCATGGTCAATTATTACATAATTACCATACCCTGAACTAAATGTTGCTGTAATTACTTTACCTGAATTAGCTGCAACTATACTTTTACCATTACAACCTGCACCAGCTATATCTACACCTGTATGCATTTTATATACATGAAGTGTTGGATGCATTCTCATACCATATTGTGAAGTTATTTTTGTATATCCAGGTAGTGGCCATGCCATTACTCCACCTGCATAACTACCTGTTCCTTGAAGTGCTCTAATTTGTGCCTCTAAAGCATTTGACTCTGCTAATAATTTATCTATAGATGCACTTAATGCTTTTTTATCTGATTCTAACTTACTATTTTGAGCATTTAATTGTTTCTTTGAAACTTCTAAAGAATCTGATTTTTCTTCTACTGCTTTTTTATCTTCTTCAATTTTAGCTTTATTTGCTTCTAATTCTGTTTTTATTTCTTCTATTTTATTTTTTTGCTCTACAACAACTTGTATAAGTTCATTATCATATTCAGTAACTTGTGACATATAGTAATACCTTGAAAGAAAATCTGAAATACCTTCTGAACCAAGTAATACATCAAGCATTGATACATTACCTGCTTTATACATTGCAACTAATCTAGTTTTTAATAAATCTTCTTTTTCTTCTATTTCTGCTAATTTTTCTTCTAATTCTTGTTGTTTAATTTCAATATCTGTTTCTAATGAATTTATTTCTGAATCTAAACTATCTATTTCTGCTTCTAAAGCATTAATTTCTCTACTTATCCTTTCTATACTTGCTAATAAATCTTCTTGTTCAGCTTTAATTTCATTTAATTCATCTCTTTTATCATCAATACTATCTTGTTTGTTATTAAGTTGGTTTTTTAAATCTGATAAATTTGTAGCATAAACTAAACTAACAGAAATTATTAATATAATCGATATTAACCCTATAATTCTTTTTTTCATATTTCCTCCCTATACGTCTAAATATTTCTTTATAGACATTGAACTACCAATAACACCAATACCAACACCTAATGCAACATATATTATTAATAAGTTATCTAATATATCTCTAAAAGGAACCATCGCGTTTTTGTATGTTGCACTAATTATATTATCTGATATATTTTGCATACCACCATATATGTTAGAATATAATCCCCATATAACTAATGTTGCAATCGCTGCACCTACAATTCCTATTATTATACCTTCAATTATAAATGGCATTCTAATAAATCCATCTGTTGCCCCAACATATTTCATTATAGAAATTTCTTTTCTTCTAGCATACATTGTTATTTTAATTGAATTTGAAATAATAAATACTGATATTGCTAACAATACAACTAATAGTGCAAATATTCCATAATTTATATATTTACCAATCATAATTAATTTTTCAGTTGTATCATCACCACTATATACTTCTTCAACATGTTCTAACAATTCTAGTTGTTTCTTAATATTATTGCTTTGTTCTAAATCATTTAATTTAACTATAAATGATGCTGGAAAAGGATTTTCTCCTTCTTCATAACCTTCAAAAATTATTTGTGATTCTTCACTTAATCTTTCTTTTTGACTTTCAAGAGCTTGCTCTTTTGATATATATTCAACTTCACTTACTGAATACATATTTTCAATTTTAGCTTTTAATTCATTTGTTGTTTGCTGATCTATATCTTCTAAAAATACTGATATTCCTTGTTCACCTTCAACTGTTTCAATTAAACTTTCAACATTATTTGCTATTAACATAAATATACCTAATATTAACATTGTTGCAAGAATAATTACAAATGATGCAATAGCTGTTTTTCTACTAGTCCATAAGTTTTTACAACCCTCTTTAAATAAATAAATAAATGTATTAAATTTCATAGTTATAACCACCCTTTTCATCACGATAAATTACACCATTTTCAATAGCTATAACTCTTTTTTGCATTTTATCAACTATGTCTTTTGCATGTGTTGCAATAATTACCGTTGTACCTCTCATATTAATTTCATTTAATAATCCCATAATTTCATTTGCTGTCTCAGGATCTAAATCACCTGTTGGTTCATCTGCTAATAATATTGTAGGATTATTAACAATTGCTCTAGCAATAGCAACTCTTTGTTGCTCTCCACCAGATAATTGGTCTGGTAGCATTTTTGCTTTGTGACTTAATCCAACTAATGATAACACTATTGGAACTTGTCTTCTTATTTGTCTTGGACTAGCTTCTATAATTCTCATAGCATAAGCTATATTTTCATAAACATTTCTGTCTGGTAATAATCTAAAATCTTGGAAAACATATCCCATACTTCTTCTTAAATATGGAATTTTGCTTTTTTTCATATCTGTTATATCAAAACCATCTATTATTATTTTACCTTCTGTAGGTTCTTCTTCTTTCATTAACATTTTTATCATAGTAGATTTGCCTGAACCACTCTTACCTACTATAAATACAAATTCACCTTTATCTATTGTAACATTAGCATTTTTTACTGCTTCTGTACCTTGATCATATGTTTTACTTACATTTCTGTATTCTATCAAAATTATATCCTCCTTATTTATAAAGATATTCAGTAGTATAATATCAGTTTATTAGCAAAAATGCAACATTAAAATACAAAGAAATTTAAGGAATATTTAAAAAAATTAAAGAAAATTAGATTATTTTAGTTTATTTAGAAAAATACAAGAAATTTTCAAAAAATAGAGTTATGCTAGTTTCCTAACACAACTCCGCAAAAACTTTTTATATTATTTTCTTATTATCTCCATAGCCTTATTTGCAATTGAATTTCCATCTAAACCATAGTAAGTAAGTAATTCATTCCATTTTCCAGATTTACCAAATTCGTCATTAATCCCTATTTTATATATCTTAGTTGGATATTCTTCAGCAAGTACATCTGCTACTATTGAACCTATACCACCAATTATATTATGGTCTTCAACTGTTATAATGTGTTTAACTTGTTTTGCAGTTTCTATTATTGTTTGTTTATCTACTGGTTTAATTGTATGCAAATCAACTATTCTTGCATTTATTCCTTTTTCTTTTAATATATCTTTTGCTTTGATACATTCATGCATTGTAATTCCATTTGTTATAAATGCAATATCTCCTCCATCTCCAATTACTTTTGCTTTATCTAATTCAAATATTTCATTTTCATCATATACATTTTCTACTTTTGGTCTAGTAAGACGTATATATACAGGTCCATTTATTTCTGATGCTTTTTTTATTGCCCATTTAGTAGATATATCATCACACGGACATAATACTGTCATATTTGGAAGTGCTTTCACAATATTAATATCCTCTAATGCTTGGTGTGTAGCTCCATCTTCTCCTACTGTTATTCCAGCATGTGTTGCTGCAATTTTTACATTTAAATTAGGATAACATATACTATTACGTATTTGGTCATATGCTCTACCTGTTGCAAATACTGCAAAAGTAGAAGCAAAAGGTATTTTCCCACATGTAGCAAGTCCTGCCGCTGTTGCCATCATATCTTGTTCAGCTATTCCTAAATTTATAAATTTATCTGGAAATTTAGTGGCAAATTCCTTTGTTTTTGTTGCACTAGATAAATCTGCATCTAAAACTACTATATTTTTATTTTTTTCTTCCAACTCAGCTAATGCTTTTCCATAACTTTCTCTTGTAGCTATCATTAAATAACACCTCCAATTTCTAACTCACTTTTTGCTATTTTATAATCTTCTTCTTTTGGTGCTTCTCCATGCCATTTTGCTACATCTTCCATAAAAGATATTCCTTTACCTTTTATTGTTTTTGCTATAATTATACTTGGTTTTTCCTTTTCTTCTTTAGCTTTAATTATTGCTTTATCTATCTGCTCAAAATCATGACCGTCTATTTCAATTACATTAAAATTAAATGCTTTAAATTTATCTGCTATATCTGCTATATTCATTACATCTTCAACTTTTCCATCAATTTGAAGATTATTATAATCTAAAAAAGCGATTACATTATTTAATTTATAATGAGCTGCTGTCATTGCCGCTTCCCAAATTTGTCCTTCTTGAACTTCTCCATCCCCTAATATACAATAAACTTTATAATTTTTTTTATCCATTTTACCAGCTATAGCCATACCATTTGCAACAGATAAACCTTGTCCTAACGAACCTGATGACATATCTACACCAGGTATATTTTTCATATCTGGATGTCCTTGCAAAATACTATCTAACTTTCTAAAAGTTTTTAATATTTCTTTATCTATAAATCCTTTTTCAGCTAATACTGCATAAAAAGCTGGTGAACAATGCCCTTTAGATAATATTACTCTATCTCTATCTTCCCATTTAGGATTATTTATATCTATGTTTGCATGTTTAAAATATATTGTAACTAATATATCTATACAAGAAAGAGAACCTCCAATATGTCCTGAACTTGCTAAATATACTTGCTCTAATATATTTTTTCTACATTCATTAGCTATCTTTTTTAAATCATTATAACTATACTCCATATATTTACCTCCAAATATATTATATACTTTCCATACAAATTATATATTTAAGTTTTTAAAAATACAATATATTTTTCATATATTGTTAATTCATTTTATAAGCAGAACAAAAGTGATGACAAAAATTTGTCATCACTTTTGTTCTTTTAAAAATATTTTGTTCCTACAAAACCTGAATTTGTGCAGTGTCCTTCAACCCTTTCCATTCTACCATTAGAATCAAAGTACACATCATAGGTGTCATGTAATTTGCTATTGTCCATGGGAACAAGCATCTGAACATACCCCCCCATGTCTTTTATAATAACACCATCGTTTTCGTCCTTGATAGCATCATACTTGATCATATCAAGAATTGTAAGTTCCGCATTTCGCACATCATAATTAGCCATATTGTTTTCTCCTTTCAAAATTTGAAAATTAAAATTTATATTATTACGATAAAAATCGTATATAATATTCCAAAATTAATACATAATAATTTTTTACCTTTGTTTATTTTTCTAAATTATACTATCCAGTTCCTTTTGTGTCAACTGTTTTAGAGTTTTTTAAATATACATATTCTTTATACTTAATATAAATGCATTTTATATCAAAAAAGACTAAGATAAATATTACTTTATCTCAGTCTTCGGTTTTTATTCTTCTATGTTTTCTTCTTGGTTATTTAATACATTTGAAACAGCTTCATTTATTTGTTCTTCATCTAATTCATGTGTATTTTCAGCTATTTCTTCAGCTTGATTTCTAACAGTTGTAACATCAACATCTCTGTAACGTTTCATACCTGTACCAGCTGGTATTAATTTACCAATGATAACATTTTCTTTTAATCCTATTAATGGATCAACTTTACCTTTAATTGCCGCTTCTGTTAATACTTTTGTAGTTTCTTGGAATGATGCAGCAGATAAGAAAGATTCCGTAGCAAGTGATGCTTTTGTAATACCTAGTAATATTCTTTCACCAGTTGCTTCTTGTTTTCCTTCAGCTTTAGCTGCTTCATTTTTAGATATAAATTCATTAACATCAACCATATTACCAGATAACATATCTGTATCTCCAGGATTTTCAACTTTAACTTTTCTAAGCATTTGTTTAACAATTATTTCAATATGTCTATCATCTATATCAACACCTTGGCTTCTATAAACTTTTTGAACTTCTGCTGTTAAGTATCTTTGAACTCCTGTGTATCCTTTGATTCTCATAATATCATGTGGATTTACTGAACCTTCTGTGATTTCATCACCAGCTTCTAATACATCTCCATCATTAACTTTTAATCTTGAACCAAATGGTATTAAATATGTTCTAGCATCATCTTTTCCAGTAATAGTAACTTCTCTTTTCTTTTTGTTATCACTTACAGATACTGTTCCATCGATTTCAGTAATTACAGCTAATCCTTTTGGCTTTCTAGCTTCAAATAATTCTTCAACCCTTGGAAGACCTTGAGTGATATCTCCACCAGCTACACCACCAGTATGGAAAGTTCTCATTGTAAGCTGTGTACCAGGTTCACCAATTGATTGTGCAGCTATAATACCAACTGCTTCACCAATATCTACTTCTTGACCTGTTGCTAAGTTCTTACCATAACATTTAGCACAAATACCATGTTTTGTTCTACATGTTAATGTTGAACGTATATATGCACTTGTTATACCAGCTTCAACTACTGCCTTAGCTTTTTCTTCAGAAATTAATTCATTTCTTTCTACTAAAACTTCACCTGTTTCTGGATGAACAATATCTTTTGCAGCATATCTACCAGATAATCTATCTGATAATTTTTCTATTACATTATTTCCTTCTTTTATTTCAGAAACTAATGCACCTTCTTCTGTTCCACAATCTTTTTCTCTAATAATTATATCTTGTGAAACATCAACTAGTCTTCTTGTTAAGTAACCAGCATCGGCTGTTCTTAACGCTGTATCTGCAAGACCTTTTCTAGCACCATGGGCAGATACGAAATATTCAAGTACATCAAGTCCTTCTCTGAAGCATGATTTAACTGGAATTTCTACCGCTTTACCTGATGTATCAGCCATAAGTCCTCTTATACCAGCAAGTTGTCTTACTTGGTTCATATTACCTCTGGCTCCTGATTGTGCCATCATGAATATTGGGTTTAATTCATCAAAGTTATCTATCATTGCTTTAGTTATATCTTTAATTGCTGCTTCCCAAACTTTAATAACTTGTTCATATCTATCATTATCTGTTAATTCACCACGTCTAAATCTCTTAGCAATTTCATCAACTTGTGCTTCAGCTTGAGCTAATAAGTCTTTTTTAGCTTCTGGTACTATAACATCTGAAATAGAAACTGTAATAGCACCTCTTGTAGAATATTTAAATCCTAATGATTTAATTTCATCTAAAACTTCTGCTGCTCTAACCATACCATGTTTTTTAATAGTTCTATCTACTATTTCACCAAGATTTTTCTTAACAACTGGGAATTCAATTTCTAGTTTGAATAAGTTATCTGGGTTGCTTCTATCTACATATCCTAAATCTTGTGGTATATTTCTATTAAATATTATTCTACCAGCAGTTGTTTCAACTATTTTTGTTATTACTTCTCCATCTATTTCTTTTGACATTCTTACTTTTATTAAAGCATGAAGTCCAATTACACCTTCATTATATGCAAGCATAACTTCATCAACATCTTTAAATACTTTTCCTTCACCTTTTTCTCCATCTCTTTGGATAGTTAAATAATAACTTCCTAAAATCATATCTTGTGAAGGTACTGCAACTGGTTTACCATCTTGTGGTTTAAGTAAGTTATTTGAAGAAAGCATTAAAAATCTTGCTTCTGCTTGTGCTTCTGGTGATAATGGAACGTGTACTGGCATTTGGTCACCATCGAAGTCAGCATTGAATGCTGCACAAACTAATGGATGTAATTTAATTGCTCTACCTTGAACTAATACTGGTTCAAATGCTTGAATACTTAATCTATGTAATGTAGGAGCACGGTTAAGCATAACTGGGTGATCTTTTATTACATATTCTAATACATCCCATATTTCTGGTTTTAATCTTTCTACCATTCTTTTAGCATTTTTTATATTATGTGCTAAACCTCTTGCAACTAATTCTTTCATTACAAATGGTTTGAATAATTCTATTGCCATTTCTTTAGGTAAACCACATTGATACATTTTTAGTTCAGGACCAACAACGATAACTGAACGTCCAGAATAGTCAACCCTTTTACCTAATAAGTTTTGTCTAAATCTACCTTGTTTACCTTTTAATAAATCTGATAAAGATTTTAAAGGTCTATTTGTAGGTGTCATTACAGGTTTTCCTCTTCTTGAATTATCTATTAATGCATCAACTGCTTCTTGTAACATTCTTTTTTCATTTCTTACAATTATTTCAGGAGCACCTAATTCTAATAATCTTTTTAATCTGTTATTTCTATTAATAACTCTTCTATATAAATCATTTAAATCTGATGTAGCAAATCTACCACCATCTAATTGAACCATTGGACGTAATTCTGGAGGTATTACAGGTAATACTTCTAGTATCATCCATTCTGGTTTATTTCCAGATATATAGAATGATTCTATTGTTTCTAATCTTTTAATTATTTTAGCTTTCTTTTGCCCTGTTGCTGTTTCTAAATCTTTTTTAAGAGATTTTGTTAATGCTTCAACATCTATTTCTTGAAGTAATTCAAGTAATGCTTCTGCACCCATTCTAGCAACAAATCCTTTTTCACCATATTGTTCAACAGCATCTCTGTATTCTTTTTCAGATAATACTTGTGTTTTCATAAGAGCTGTTTCTTTTGGATCTGTAACAATATATGATGAAAAATATACAACTTTTTCTATAGCTCTTGGTGATACATCTAGCATAAGACCTATTCTATTAGGAATACCTTTAAAATACCAAATATGAGCTATTGGAGCAGCAAGTTCGATGTGACCCATTCTTTCTCTTCTTACTTTTGCTTTTGTTACTTCAACACCACATCTATCACAAACTATTCCTTTATATCTAACTCTTTTGTATTTACCACAATGACATTCCCAGTCTTTTGTTGGTCCAAATATTTTTTCACAAAACAACCCATCTTTTTCAGGTTTTAAAGTTCTATAGTTTATTGTTTCTGGTTTTTTAACTTCTCCTTTTGACCATTCTCTTATTTTCTCAGGTGAAGCTATACCTATTTTAATACTATTAAAATTTTCAAAATCTGCCATCTTTCTTCCTCCCTTCTACTCTTCATCATCTATAAAGTCATCATCAAAAACATCTGTAAATGATTCATCTAATACATCTGATAAATCTTCATCATCTAGATTTTCTTCTATCATTTCATCTGCTAATAAGTCGTTTTTATTCAAATCTCCAATAATGTTTTCATTAGATAGATTTAATTCTAAATCTTCTCCATCATCAACACTTTCTTTGATTTCAATTTCTTCATCTTCATCAGATAATATTTTAATATCTAAACCTAAACTTTGTAGTTCTTTAATTAAAACTTTAAATGATTCAGGTATACCAGGTTCAGGAATATTATCTCCTTTTACAATAGCTTCATATGTTTTTACTCTACCTACAACATCATCTGATTTAACTGTTAATATTTCTTGAAGTGTATATGCTGCACCATATGCTTCTAATGCCCAAACTTCCATTTCACCAAATCTTTGTCCACCAAATTGAGCTTTACCACCTAATGGTTGTTGTGTAACTAATGAGTATGGACCAGTTGAACGAGCATGTATTTTTTCATCAACTAAGTGGTGAAGTTTTAACATGTACATTACACCAACTGTAACATCTTGATCAAATGGTTCACCAGTTCTACCATCAAATACTTTTCTCTTACCTGTTCTTGGAAGTCCAGCTAATTCTAATGTATTAAATACATCTTCTTCATTTGCACCATCAAATACTGGTGTAGCTATTTTCCAGCCTAATGTTTTAGCAGCATAACCTAAGTGAACTTCTAATACTTGCCCTATATTCATACGAGAAGGAATACCTAATGGATTTAATACTATTTGAAGTGGTGTTCCATCTTCCAAAAATGGCATATCTTCTTCTGGTAATACTCTTGAAATAACACCCTTGTTACCATGACGTCCAGCCATTTTATCCCCAACAGATATTTTTCTCTTTTTAGCTATATATACTCTAATTACTTCATTAACACCTGGTGCTAATTCGTCACCATTTTTTCTAGAAAATACTTTAATATCTACTATTGTTCCACCTTCTCCATGTGGTACTCTAAGTGAATTATCTCTAACTTCTCTAGCTTTTTCACCAAAGATTGCTCTTAATAATCTTTCTTCAGCTGTTAAGTCTGTTTCACCTTTTGGAGTTACTTTACCAACTAATATGTCACCTGGTACAACTTCTGCACCTATTCTAATTACACCTCTTTCATCAAGGTCTTTTAACATATCTTCACCAACATTTGGTATGTCTCTTGTAAACTCTTCAGGCCCTAATTTTGTATCCCTACATTCACAATCATATTCTTCAATATGAATTGATGTAAATACGTCTTCTTTAACTAATCTTTCATTTATTAATATAGCATCCTCGTAGTTATATCCTTCCCAAGTCATGAAACCTATTAAGATATTTTTACCTAATGCTAATTCACCATTATGTGTTGAAGGACCATCTGCTATTATATCCCCTGCTTTAACTTTTTCATTCTCAACAACAATTGGTTTTTGATTTACACAAGTTCCTTGGTTAGATCTCGCAAATTTATGTAATGGATATTTTTCTAATCCTTTTTTAGTTTTAATTGTTATTTCATCTGCTGTTACTTTTTGTACAGTACCATCATTTTCAGCTATAACACAAACACCACAGTCTTTTGCAGCTCTGTATTCAATACCTGTTCCAACTATTGGTGAATCAGTTTTGATTAGTGGAACTGCTTGTCTTTGCATGTTTGCACCCATAAGAGCACGGTTAGCGTCATCATTTTCCAAGAAAGGTATCATTGCTGCAGCAACAGATACTAATTGCTTTGGTGAAATATCCATGTAATCTACCTTTGAAGGTGGAACTTGAAGTATTTCATCTTGATATCTTACTTTTATTTTTTTGTTTACTAATTTACCATCTTTATCCATTGGTTCATATGCAGGAGCTATTATGTATTTATCTTCTTCTTCTGCATCCATGTATATTATTTCATCTGTTACTATACCAGTTTCTTTATCTACTTTTCTATATGGTGATTCAATAAATCCATATTCATTAATAATTGCAAAACTTGGAAGTGATGAAATAAGTCCTATGTTTGGTCCTTCTGGAGATTCAATTGGACATAATCTTCCATAATGTGTATGGTGAATATCTCTAACTTCGAAACCAGCTCTTTCTCTAGATAAACCACCAGGTCCTAATGCTGAAATTCTTCTTTTATGTGTAAGTTCAGTTAATGGATTTGTTTGATCCATAAATTGAGATAATTGGCTACTTCCAAAGAATTCTCTAATTGCTGAAGAAATAGGTTTTGTATTAATTAATGTTTGTGGTGTTACAACATCTAAGTCTTGAATTGTCATTCTTTCTCTAATAACTTTTTCAAGTCTTGCTAAACCAATTCTAAATTGGTTTTGTAAAAGTTCACCAACACCTCTAATTCTTCTGTTTGCTAAATGGTCTATATCATCTGTAGAACCTAAACCATATATTAAGTTATTTAAATAGTTAATAGATGCAAATACATCTTCAACTGTAACATGTGATGTTACTAAATCATGTATATTTTGCTCTATTTTTTTATTTAAATCTTTTGCTGGAGTTTCTTCCATTAATTTTTTAAGCACTGCATAATTAACATATTGTTTAATACCTGCTGGAGCTTTTGGTACAAATTCGTATATATCTACTGTACCATTACCTATTATTTTTACTTCATTTTCTCCAACTTTAACAAATACTTCATTTAATCCACTATTTTGGATATCTTTTGCAACTTCTTTTGAAATTACTTCACCAGCTGTAACTAATATTTCACCTGTTTCTAAACTTACTACATCTTTTGCAGCAATTTTCCCTTCGATTCTATTAGCTAAACTTAATTTTTTATTATATTTATATCTACCAACTTTAGATATATCATATCTTCTATCATCAAAGAACATTGCATTAAATAAGTTTCTTGCAGCTTCTTCTGTTGGTAGCTCTCCTGGTCTTAATTTTTTATATATTTCAACTAACGCTTCAGCTTGAGTTCTTGTTGTATCTTTTTCTAATGTTGCTTTAATTTTTTCATCATAATTGAATAATTCTAATATCTCAGAATCTTTAACAACACCTAATGCTTTGATTAAAGTAGTAACTGGTAATTTTCTAGTTCTATCTACTCTAACATAGAAAATGTCATTAACATCTGTCTCATATTCTAACCATGCACCTCTGTTTGGCATAACAGTAGCTGAATATAACTCTTTACCTGTTTTATCATGTGTCATTTCATAATAACAACCTGGAGAACGAACTAATTGGTTAACTATAACTCTCTCTGCACCATTTATTACAAATGTACCACTTGGTGTCATTAATGGAATTTCCCCCATAAATATTTCTTGTTCCTTAATTTCACCTGTTTCTTTGTTAATTAATCTTACTTTAACTTGTAATCTGTCTGCATAAGTAGCATCTTTTTCTTTTGATTTATCAATATCGTATTTTGGATTATTTTCCATATAGTAATCAACAAACTCTAATATTAGATTACCTGTGTAATCAATAATTGGAGAAATGTCTTTTAATGCTTCACCTAATCCTTCTTTTAAAAACCATTCATATGAGTCTTTTTGAACAGCAATTAAATTAGGTATTTCTAACATATCACCTATTTTTGAATAAGTTTTACGTGTAGCCTTACCTTGTACCAAATCTTTTACCAATTAAATCACCTCTTAAATAAAATTTTAAATATCTGCGAAATTGCAATAGAATGTTACAATCCCTAAGAAAAAATATATATTAAACCAAGTTATTAGAAATAGAATGTTTCTAATCTTGCTTTAGACCTTTGTAGACAAACAAAACAAGAGGGTAAGCAATTTTATCCTCTTGAATTATTATATTTATTTAACATTTTTTATATATATATACTTTATCATACCCACTCCTAATAAAGTTAAATTTCTACTAATATATATTAACATAATTATTAGGTACTTGTCAACCAGTTTTGATAAAGTTTTTTATTATTTTAGTCTTTAAATATTATACAAAAGGAAACTAATCTAATAGTTTCCTCATCTATAACATACTAGTTCCAAAAATATCATTAAAATTAAATATTACTTTCCATTCCCCTTCTACATTTAAAACAGTAATTGTAATTTCTCTTTCAACTTTTTCATTAACATTTTCTTCTAAAAATTCTACTATCTTATTTAAATTTTCTTGATATACCTTTTCCCTCTCTTCTTGTGAAGTATAAGCTAATGAACCTGTAGAATATTTATCTTTTTTCCATTTATTATATTCAGATATTGCATTTGCAACATCAAAAGTTTCAACCGTAACACTAACTTTTGCCTGTTTATTCGTTACAATATAATCTTCTATTGTATAATCAGTATTATTTAGTATATAACTATATACAATTTTATCTTTATTTAATGTATTAATATTATAAGCATAAATTTTTGAAGATTTTGTTAAATATTCATTTATTCTTTCAAAATCATATTCTTTTAAATCTTCAAATAATTCATTTACTAAATTAACAGGCGTTAAATCATCAATTTCATGTTCTTCATCTTGTTTTTGTTCTGGTTGAGTTGTAGTTGAAGATGAATTGTTATTATTTATTTGATGTTGATTATTATCTGTAAATAATGAACCAATTAATGAAAATAATCTTATTATAGCAAATATTATTATAAAAAATATAATAATCAATATGGCTTTTGACGTTCTATCAAGTTGAACATTACGAATTCTTTTTAATATATTTAGGTTATTTGCATAATCATCTTCTTGTACATAATAATTATTATACATGTTTGTATTAATATTTTGTTTCATATTTTCATAACTAATATTATCTTGTTTTTGTTCTTCATAATATTCTTTATATTTCATACTATTGTTTTGTTCATCTTGAACTTTTTTAGATTTATCTTCTTGCTCTAAATTATAGTCATATTCTTCCCTTTTTTGTGTATTAGATAATATTTCATATGCACTATTAAGCTTTTTCATCATTTTTTCTGCTTTTTCTTTATCTTCTGCCACATCTGGATGATACTTTTTAGCAAGAGTTTTATACGCTTTTTCAATTACTTCTGGTGAAGCATTTTTGCTCACTTCTAAAATTTCATATAAGTTTTCCATTAAACACCTACCTATTACATCCCTAATAACTCTATTCTTTTTTCTTCTGGAAAATTAATTTTCCACCCATCATTAGTTTCTAGTACTTCTAAAAAAACTGTAGTTTTTTCCTTATTGTAAGTTTTTCCATTTAAAAATTTATAAAAATCCCATATTGGCATTTTATTATTTTCTTCTAAAAATTCTGCTATTAATTCTACAGACATATCATCTCTTTCAATCTCTATTTGAACAATTAACTTGTCTCCTTGATTTATACTTTTAATTATTTTACATTCTGAATTCATTGCTATATATTTATACATTAAGCTATGTAAAACTATTATATCATTTTCATTTCCATAATTCTCATGATTTATTGTATAACTTTCAACATTTGACATACCCATTTTAAAATTATCAAGAAATTCTTCTACAACATCTATTCCTGGATGTTCCATACTCATTAACCAATCAAGCTTATAAAAAACTAATAAAATTATAAATGAAATAATTAATAGCTTTATTTTTCTTTTTATTTCATTCACACTTATATTATTATTCCTTTGATTATACGATGTTTCTGACTTATTAGAATAATATGTATATGATTGGTTATATGTATGTTCAGTATTATAATAATCTCTTTGTTTTTTTATATTTTTTCGAAGATTATAATAATACTCTGGATCTTTTTTCACTCTATAATCTTTTGCATTAACTTTTCTTTCTTGTACCTCTATACTTAAATCATATTTTTTTCTTTCCTCTATATTAGATAAAATATCATATGCAACATTTATTTCTTTCATTTTTTCCTCTGCTTTTATTCTATCTTCTGCTATATCAGGATGATATTTTTTTGCTAAATTTCTATATGCCTTATTTATTTCTTCATCTGTTGCATTTTTATTTATTTCTAATATTTCATACAAATTTTTCATAATTTTTCCTACATTTTAACTATATCTAGTATTTGATCTTCTAATTCTAAAATCTTACCATTAATAGCTTTAATCTTTTCATCATTTTGTTCTTCTTTTAAATCTTTTCTAATATAATCTGACATTTCTTGAAGTTCTTCTTTTAATGTTTCTAATCTATCTAATAATTCTAATCTTTCATATCTATATACATCTTTAGCAACCATTTCACCAATTTTATGAACTCTATCTGCTGTTACTTCAAACACATCACCTAATTGTGGTATTTCAGTATTTATATAATATTTTTCTTTTATTAAATCAGATAATGCTTTTTGACTATCATATTCACCATGTACAATAAATATTTGTTTTACTTTATCTTTAAATTCACTTACAAATTCTAATAATCCTTCTTGGTCAGCATGACATGAAAAGCCTTCTATTTTTTCAATTCTAGCATTAACACTTATTTCTTCACCAAAAATTCTAACTTTTTTAGCTCCATCTAATATTCTTCTTCCTAGAGTTCCTTCTGCTTGATATCCAACAAAAAGTACTGTTGAATTTTGTTTCCATAAATTATGTTTTAAATGATGTTTAATTCTACCTGCTTCACACATTCCACTAGCAGAAATTATTATACATTGCTCAGTACTTTCATTTAAAGCTTTTGATTCTTCTGCTGTTTTAGTAAATTTTAAACCTGGAAATTCTATTGGAATTTGACCATCTTTTATAAATGCTTGTGCTTCTTCATCAAAAATATCTATATTTTCCTTAAATATTTCTGTTGCAGATATTGCAAGTGGACTATCTACATATACAGGAATGTTTAATACTCTTTCTATTTTCTTTTTATATTCTTCATCAGAATTTGTTCTGCATTTAAATAACTCAAATAATATTTCTTGTGTTCTACCGACTGCAAATGAAGGAATAATTAAATTACCCCCTGCTTCTAATGTTTCTATTGCTATATCTAAAAATCTTTCACCTTTAGGTTTTGTTCTATCATGATTTCTATCACCATATGTTGATTCCATTATTATATAATCTGCTGATTCTATTTTTTCTCTATCTCTAATTAATGGATGATTATCTTGACCAATATCTCCTGTAAATAATAATTTTTGTTCTTTTCCATCCTCATATACCCATATTTCTACCATACTAGAACCAAGCATATGACCAGCTTCATTAAATCTAATTTTTATACTTTCATCTATTTCAATTATCTCATCATATTTAACTGGATTAAATAATTTCATACAATCTATACCATCTTGTGCAGTATAAATTGGTGGAATTGTATGTTTTCCTTCTCTTCTTCTTTTTCTATTTAACCATTCAATTTCTAATTCTTGTATATGTCCACTATCTGGAAGCATTACTCTACACAAATCTGTTGTTGCTTCTGTTGCTATTACAGGATTTGAATATCCCTCTTTATATAATTTAGGTATTCTACCTGAATGGTCTATATGTGCATGTGTAAGTATTATAAAGTCTATTTCAGTAGGATCATATTGGAATTCTTCTGTATTAAGCATGACTTCTTTAGATTTTCCTTGAAATAGTCCACAATCTACCATAAATTTTTTAGTTTTAGTCTCTACTAAAAAGTTTGAACCTGTAACTGTTCTTGCACCACCTAAGAAACTAATTTTCATAAACATCCCCCTTTATTCATAATCACCATCAACTGCATAAACATTAATATCATCTTCATCTTCTGTATCCTCATTATTTGCTATTTTATTCAAATGAAAACTAAATACATTATTTTTCTTTTCTTCTTGCTCAACATTTTCTTCTATTTTTAATTCATCTATTTTTGTTTCATCATTATTGTTTATTGTAACTGTTTCATTTACTACAGTATTATCTACTTGCTCTTCAACATTATTTGTATTATTACTTCCCATCTTAATTTCTTGAAGTTCTTGTCTTGAAATTAATACTTGTCTTGGTTTACTTCCATCATATCCAGATATTATACCTCTTGCTTCCATTTGATCAATTATTCTACCTGCTCTTGCATAACCTACTTTAAATTTTCTTTGTATCATTGAAGCAGAAGCTTGCCCCATTTCAACAACTAAATCTATAGCTTGTGGCAATAATTGATCAGCATCACTTGCTTCCTCTGGATCTGGAGCTTTTTGATCAGCTTTTTCAATCTTATCTATTATTGTATCATCATAAACAGCTGTTGAATTAGATTTAATAAATTCAACTATACTTTCAATTTCTTTTTCAGATACAAAAGCACCTTGCAGTCTTACAGGTTTTGATTTACCAGTTGGATAATATAACATATCTCCTTTACCTAATAATTTTTCAGCACCTGTTGTATCTAAAATTGTTCTTGAGTCTATTTGTGAAGAAACTGCAAATGCTATTCTTGATGGAATATTAGCTTTAATTATACCTGTAATAACATCAACAGAAGGTCTTTGTGTAGCAA
Organism: Clostridiales bacterium; assembly: GCA_015056545.1. Lineage (GTDB taxonomy): Bacteria > Bacillota > Clostridia > TANB77 > SIG350 > SIG350. The sequence goes on from SVGE01000001.1 coordinate 275,362, forward strand.
TAACTAAATACATACCTGCTGCTCTTGCCATTTGTGCTAATCTACAAATTGCATCTTCAACTTCATTTGCTGCAACCATCATTAAATCTGCTAACTCATCTATAATTATAACTATTTGAGGAAGTGTACCTTCTTCATTTTCTCTTTTTAATGCTTCATTATATCCTTTTATATCTTTTACTCCTCTTTGAGCAAATAAGTTATATCTCATTACCATTTCTTGTACTGCCCAATTTAGAGCACCAGCTGCTTTTTTAGGATCTGTTACAACAGGAATTAATAAATGTGGAATTCCATTATATATACCTAATTCAACAACTTTTGGATCTATCATTAACAATTTTACTTCATTTGGTTTAGCTTTATATAGTATACTTGTAATAATTGTATTTATACATACACTCTTACCAGAACCTGTTGCACCAGATATTAACATATGAGGCATTTTTGCAATATCTGATATTTCTATATCACCTGCAATATCTTTACCTAATGCATAAGATAATTTAGATTTTGCATCTCTAAATTTATCTGTTTCAATAAGTTCTCTTAATGTTACCATATCTGTTGCTTTATTTGGAACTTCAATACCAACAGCTGCTTTGCCTGGTATTGGAGCTTCAATACGAATATTAGATGCTGCTAAATTAAGTGCTATATCATCTGCTAAATTAACTATTTTACTTACTTTTACGCCTGCATTTGGTTGTATTTCATATCTAGTAACAGATGGACCTCTTGCAACATCAACAACTTTTGCATCAACACCAAAGCTATCCAATGTTGATTGAAGTTTTTCAGCTGTTTTCTTCATTTCTTCAGTAGCATTTTGACTATTATTATTCATTCCCATATTAAGCAAGTCTATTGATGGGAATACATATTCTTCATCATGTCTTTCTATTTCATTATGACTAATCTTTAATTCTTCTTTTCTATTTAATTCTTCTTTTTCTTCTTGAATTTGTTCTTTTGTTTTAGTTTTAAATATTTCATTTAAATCCCCTACTTTATCTTCAACAGTTTTAGAAATATTATTAACTTGCTGAGTTATATTATTATTTACTTCTTTATTTATTTCTTCATTTACTTTATTAATTGTATTAACCTTTTTCTCTTCATCTTTATTATCTAAAAAATCAAAAGTTAATTGTGAACTAATAAATGTATTTTTTCTCTTTTCTCTTTTTTGTTCCTCTATACTTTCGTTATTTTGTCTCATATTTTCTTTTCTAACATTATGCTCTCTATGTGGCACTTCTCTTTTTATTTCATTATTATTTATTAAACCAAATATATTTCCAAAGAAAGTTCTTATTCCTTCTAATATTACATTTGGCATTATACCAGTTGTTAAAACAAACATAATAGATAATAATGCAATAAGAATTATTAATGTTGGTATTTTTCCAAACATTTCATAAAATGGCATTGTTATAAGGCCACCTATAAGTCCTCCATCTTTTAAGTTTATTCCATTTTCATATAATAATGATACATTATGTGAAAAATCTAAGTTAGTATCAAACGAATAATTCATCCAAGATAACACACCAGATAAAATCATTATTAATATAACAGACTGAACTAGTTTAGGTTTTAATACTTCTTTCCCATTCATCATTCCATATATACCTATAATACTTATAACTATTGGTATAACAAACTTAATATTGCCAAATAACCCACCTAAAATATTAGACAATATTAAACTTAACTTTCCATCAGTTGTCATAAATACTATTACCCCTAAAAAAACACCAATAAAACAAGTAACAACACTTGAGATATTTTTACTTTCATAATTTGTATGTGTTTTTCTAGAATTCTCTTTTGCAATAGTAGATTTATTTTTACTACCTTTTCTTCTTCCCATTTATTTACCTCCATATATTAAAAAAGTTATGCTAATTTAGGAGTATATAAAACCCTTAAACAACATAACTCTTAAATCGCTTTTTTATCTTAATTCTCTTCTGTTACTTTGAACAATTTCTAAATTAGTAGCTAATGCTTCTTCTATTTTAGCTAATATCTCATCAGCATATTCTTTTGTTCCTTGAGATATTTCTCTAGCCATTGCATTTGCACTATCTATTATAGCTGCTTTTTGTTCATATGCTTTTCTTGTAATTTCATGTTCATCTATCATAGATATAATTCTACTTTCAGCTTCTTTAACAATTTCACCAGCTTCTTTTTGTGCATCTAATAAAATTCTTTGTCTTTCTTCTTTTACCCATTTAGCTTGTTTTATTTCATCTGGTAATTTTATTTTTATATCTCTTATAATTGATAATAATTCTTCTTTATCATATAGACATTTACTTGTAAATGGCAATCCATTTCCTTTATCTAAAATATCTTCTAATTCATCTAATAATGATAATACCTCGTTCATAAACTACTCCTTTCAATTGAATATAGATATCTTAACTATTCCATATTCTCTTTCATCACATAAATTAAACTTTCCAATATTATGTGGTATATTTTCTTCTATATTTGTTTCTAAAATTATATAACCATTTTCATTTAGTAAATTAAATTTACTTATTAACTCTATAGCATCCACACCAAATCCTTTATTATATGGTGGGTCTAAGAATATTATATCAAATTTTATATTTTCATTAACTAATTTTTCTAAAGCTTTTTTATATTCTAAATTTAAAACTTTAGATTTATCAGAAAACTTGCACTTTTCTATGTTTTCTCTAATAACTTCACATGCTTTTGAAGAATTATCACAAAAAACTGCAAATTCTCCACCTCTGCTTAATGCTTCTAATCCAAGATTACCACTACCTGCAAATAAATCTAATATATTTTCATAATCTACACCTTTAGCCATTAATATATTAAATAATGACTCTTTTACTCTATCTAGTGTTGGTCTTGTATTTTCACCTTCTAATGTATTTAGTTTTAAACCTCTTCTTTGTCCTGAAATAATTCTCATAACTACCTCTTACACTTATATTTTAATACTTTTTTAAAAGATGTCAATAGTATTTTACTAAATTTAATATTTTCGTAATATATCTGTAATATATATTACGTAATATTACAGTTTTTTTACGAAAAGTAAAAAAAGAAACAGTATGTAAATACTTTCATACTGTTTCTGCATAAAATTTCTTTTATATATTAAATTCTAAAATATTATTGTAATTGCCAAGCAGAAGATGCACTAGATCCATCCCCTGTATTTGTCGCTGATAGTGCTACATTTGAATTTAGTACAACTATAGGACGTCCTGGATGTCTTAGACTTTCTTGATAACCATCTGTTGCATTAAAGATACCCCCATCACGATCTATATATTTATTATTTATAATTTTTAAACCTGTTATATCAAATGAATCTACTAAAGTTGTATAACCATATGTTGAAGAAAGCCAATAAACACCATTAAATATCAACTCATATTCTTTTTCATGTCCTTCCTTAAAATTTTCTCCATTATAACTATAATATGTCACGGGTACAGCCCTAATAACTGTTCCATATTCTATTTCTATACCAGTATTTTCTTCACTCTCATCATAATATATTTTTACATCGTCTCCTATTACTACTTCCATTGCTTCATTAACATCATCTTCATTAAGATTTCTAGCTGTTCCTACTCCAGATTTACTATATAATGTATCATATATTTCATCTAATTTTGCTGGACCATTAGTATACCCTAAGTCACCACCTAAACCAATATTATCTATTGGTGTTTCACTAATCAATGTTACTTGATTTCCATCATTTTTTAATACTCTCCAATTTACTGTCTGTCTTGTTATTTCTTGATCTATAAAAGCAACATTATCACCTAGCATATAACTAGTTTGTCCGTCTTCACTTATATAATATCCACTATCTGTTCCTAATAATGTATATGTTAATTCATCATTACCTGGATTATATGCTACATAATGCCCTACTTCTAGCCCCTCTACCTTTGCTAATAAAATGCCAGTTCCTGCATTTTCTCCTATCCCTAATTCTGAAAGCCATGTGCTATAGGGTGCTTCAGTTCTACTTCCTAATACTATCTCTCCATTACTTATTGCTATTAAATCTTTATATTCTTCTTTAAATTCGGGGATTATTTCTTTGATTTTTTCATATTCTGTTTCATTATATAATCCGCCTTCTCCATTTCCGGTTGCTAAATTAATCATATTTTCTGCATTCTTTACTGCTAGTATTTCTTGATATGTTCTTATATCACTTTTAAATACTGCCTCTTTTGCCTTTTCTATTATTCCACCTTCCATAAATGTAACAATTACTGCTGCTGTTAATATTATTAACACAATTATTGTTACAATTAGTGCAACTAAGCTTATACCTGATGTTTTACTATTCTTTAAATTTTTCATAATCTTTTCTCCTCCTTAAAATTTAATCTTTTGTTATTACACAATTTTATTGTATAACACTTTTAGTTTTAGTTCAACTGTTTTGTTGTAGTTTTTTTATTTTTCTTTTTACTACCTCCTTCCTCGGCTCTTTATTTTATTATTGCCAAAATATATTTTTATATAATTGGGCAAAACAAAAGAACCTAAGACTACATTACGTTTTCTCGTAATATATTCTTAAGTTCTCTATGTTTTTTGGCATGTCAATTAAAGATGTTTTTATACTATAAACATCCCCCCCCCCTAGTATTTAGCACTTTCTGGCACTTTTGTTTAGGTTTATTTGACATTTTTTTACACCTCTTTTCTGTTTGTAATATTATCATAGGTGGTTTAACTTTTCAAGTACTTTTTCTCTTTAATCTACAAATTTCGCTAAATAGTTGATTTTCAGCTAAAAAAATTATATAATTTGTGTGCTAAAAATAGTTTTGGAGGTTATTTATGAAAATACAATATATACAATATAACTCAAGTAATTTTAAGAAAGTAAAAAAACGCAAAAAACATTCTTTTCTTAGAATATTAATAACATTATTTATTATACTAATTATATTAGCTATTGCTGGATATATAGTATTAGGAAATATGTATACTTTTGAAAAATTAAATAATAAAATATATTCAACTGTTAATACTGTTATTTCTAAAATAGTTAATAAAGCAAGTTTAACTTTTAAAGATATTAAAGGTGAAAATGATATATATTTAGGAATTAATAAAGAAAGTTGCAGTGAATATCATTTTGTTGATGGAAATTGGTATGAAAACGAAAGTTTTACTAATTTAACTGTTAATAATGAAAGTGATGTAAAAACTATAATTGAATATGATAATAAACAAAGATTAGTAAATTATCCAGATGGATATTATGTGGATTTTCAAAATATATTAGATTATGATTTTTCATTATCTCTAGATTATATTGTTGGATATAAAGATAACTATAATGTTACATTATCTATTGAACACTCACCATATGATGATGTTACATGGTATATAAATCATTATCAAAATAGATTTTATTTAAGTGAAGAATATAGAAATGAAAATAATATAACATTGGTTAATAATGAAACAAAAGAAATTAATGGTAAACAAGTAATTTTGCTTACTTTAACAAGAAATACAGATAGTAATGAATATCCATATAAAACATATACATATGCATATATTCTTTTACATGATAAAACATATGCTAGATTTATGTTTAAGACAGATAGTTATTCTGAAGAATATATGAATAGCTGTATTAATACATTAAACTCTTTTAAAGAAATATCTAAAAAATATACAGCTAATTATCATATAAATTATGAACCTACTCCAAATCCTAATTGGGGACCAAAAACAACAGAGTTATATAATAAATATTTAAATAGCAATGAAATAGATTTCGGTATTTTTTCTGGAAATAATGGTATCTATTCCTCTATTCCAGATATTGAATACAAATTAGAAAATGATTTTGATATAGTTTTAATATATAATCATTTTGGTAATACTTTAGATTTAGATACCATCGATGAAATTACTTATGATGATAAAGCAGTGGAATTAACAGTTCAAACTTGTGTAAGTAACAATGAAAAACTATTTGGCTATACTCCTATCTTTGATATTATTGATGGTAAAAAAGATGATGAAATTAGAGAATTAGCTTTTGAACTTACATGTTGTAATTGTCCAATATTGTTTAGATTAAATAATGAAATGAACTCTGATTGGACAAGTTATTCTGGAATACTCGGTTTAAGTGATCCAGATATATATAAAGCTGTTTGGAAAAGAATATATAATATATTCCAAGAAGAAGGTGTAAAAAACTGTATTTGGATATATAACCCAAATGATAATAATTATCCACCAAATAAATGGAATAACTTTTTAGCATATTATCCTGGTAATGAATATGTTCAAATGATAGGTGTTACAGGATATAATACTGGGACATATTATGCTGAGCAAAATGCTGAAAAATGGAAAGAATTTAAAGATATCTATAATGAAATACAAGAAAAATATCAGCCACATTTTAGTAAATTCCCATGGATAATAACTGAATTTGCTAGTAGTTCAGTTGGTGGAGATAAAGCTAAATGGATAGAAAATATGTTTAATAATATATCTAATTATCCAAATATAAAAGCTGCTGTTTGGTTTAATTCTGCTGACTATAATCCTGAAAATGGTGAAGTATCTAGACCATATTGGTTAACTGAAACAAATGAAACTTTAAATGCATTTAAAAATGGATTAAAAAATTTTAAATAAACCAAAAAAAATATTGACTTGTTAGCTCATAAGTGATAATTTATATACTGTAATTGAGGTGAAAATAATTGAAAAAAAATATAAAAATAAAACCATTTAAACTTGGTTTAAATATATGGTTTTCTGAACTTATAAATATGTTAGTATTTTTTGCACTAGCATTTATAGTAATTCTTATATCAGTAAATATTCTAAAAATAGATTTATTATCTATTTTGGGAACATATGTAAAAATATTTATTATTGGACTTGGATATATTGGGATAGCAATGGGAGCATATAATTCATATAGATCTTACTCAGAATATGAAACTTATATTCCTAAGTCTACCAAATATTATTGCGCCCTACTTCAATTAATAATATTCGGTCTAATTGGATATGTATTTTATACATTTTCTGTTGATGTAATATTATTTATTGGTATATATTTAACAATATTTGTAGCATTTGCATTTAATACATTATTAATAGGTTTAAATAATAAAAAATATCCTAAAGAAACAAGGAAAAAGAAAACAAATAAAAATTTAGAACATAAAGAAACAAACAGTGATAACAATTCTCATATGATAGATATTGATTTATTAAAATAAATCAAAAGTAGTAAGTAAAATTAATCTTTACTTACTACTTTTTTGTTTATTGTTCTTTTTCTTTTAAACAGTATTCCTGAAAATTTGCATTTTCTTTAATTGTTTTTTTAGTTTTCCATAATGGAACTATTTCGTATGCAACTTTTGCATATACTGGCTTAAATTTAAACTTCCCATCAAGAACACCCATAAAAAGTTTCATTTTTTCTTTTTCAGTTCTTTCTTTTTTGGTGTGTCGTAACACTGCATCAAAATCATCAATAACTCTTATATATACAAAACCTCTTGATAAAAGCTCTTCCCACTCATCATTGATACGCTTTATAACCTTATACAAATCTTCATAATCTTCAAACATCATAGCTTTACGAATTTTATCATAATTTAAATCTTTAGATGATCTAAAATTACGACATATTTGATTTGTTTCCAAAATTCTTTTTATACAGCACATTTTTGTCTCATCATGAAACATTTTTCTTTGTGTAACATCATCAAACCAATCATATAGCAAATTAAAAATTGCTTCAATAGCTTTTAACTCTCTCTTACCTATTTTTCTTCCTTCTATAGTATTCATAGATAGATAATATATCATTTCTGTAATACGAAATAGTTCATAATCTACTTTACTATTTGTAATATTATCTGTCGTAAAATTTTGCTCCCGAAATTTTTTAAAATATTTTCTAATAAATGGTTCAATTTCCTTAGCACATCTTACGTAATAATATCTATTACTTCCAAGAATGCACTCAGTCTCTCTTCCTAAAATATGATGATAAGTATTGCTATTCATTCTCTTTCCTCCTAGTTTTATAATACATTTCTTCTTAATACAGAATAAGAAGTTATATAAAATTTTTTTGCTTTAATATTATACAATAATAATTATGTAAATTCAACTAGATAATGAATAAATATTTATAATTGTTTTTATTTTGGATTTTTTCTCATAGAGAATTTTTGTAATAGATTATTTGAATTAAAATTTGATTTGAAATTTTTTTTATTATGAATAATTGAATAGATAAGTATAATATCTTTTGAAATACTATATAGTATTCTATAATTTTTATAGAGGAGTTCTTTAAATTGTTTGCCAGTTTGTTCAGGAACATATCTTCCTATATATGGGAACTCTTTTAAAAAGTTTATTTTTATATATAAATTCTTTATCGTTTCATTAGCATATCTTATTGAATCTTTAGATATATAATTAAATATATCTAAAATATTACTTCTAAACTCACTAGATATTACTATTCTCATAGTTATCTCCTAATTTATCTATAAACTCTTTAATTTCTTCAAAGGTATATATTCTACCATTCTTTATGTCTTCTTCCCCTCTTCTTATAGACTCTCTAACATATTCAACATAAAGTATATCTAGTAACTCATCTTCTGTTAATGTTTCAATATCTCTAATTTCTTGCTTTTGTTTTAACATACTTTTTCCTCCTTTGCTTATATATTTTTATGTAGATAATATATCACATTATATATTTGGTTACAATACTTTTTAAATAATATTTTGTAAATTTTACCAGTAGTAAAAATATAAAAAAATGAGCAATGCTTAAAATGCATACTCATTTCTTTATATCTCATTTATTCAATTAATCTAAGAATCCTTTATAATGTCTCATTACCATATTAGATTCTAATTGTCTAACTGTTTCTAATGCAACACCTGCTACGATAAGTACAGCTGTTCCACCAAAAGATATAGATAAACCTGTTAATTGGAACATTACTGGGATTATAGCTATAACTCCTAAGAAGAATGCTCCAAACCATGTAAGTTTGTTTAAAATACCTTTTATATAATTAATAGTTGGTGTTCCTGGTCTAATTCCTGGAACAAATCCACCGTTTTTCTTTAAATTATTTGCTACTTCAACTGGATTAAATGTTATCATTGTATAGAAGAATGTAAATCCTACTATTAATAATAAATATAATATACTATGTGCTATTACATATCCTAATCCACCTAATATAGATAAACCTTGTGAAGTTAATGAATTAATTAATATACTAGGTTGAGATGTAAATAACAATACTTTAATAAATCCTGTTGCTTGTGTTGGGTTAGCTAATACTGTTGGATTGAAAAAGTTTAATAACATAACTGGCAAAGTCATTAAAGACATTGCTAAAATTACTGGTATTACCCCTGCCATTACTAGTTTTAATGGAATATGAGTATTTTGACCACCATACATTTTTCTTCCAACTACTTTTTTAGCATATTGTACAGGAATTCTTCTTTCAGCTTCTTGTACCCAAACTGTTGCACCTAATAATATTATTGCACCTAATACTATTGCTATTGCTTGTAATAATCCTACCCAGTAGAAACTACCCATAGCATCTTTCATTAAGCCATATAACATAATTCCTGCATTTGGCAGACCAGAAACGATACCTACAAAAATTAACATTGATATACCATTTCCTATACCTTTACTACTTATTTGGTCACCTAACCAAGTTAAGAAAGCTGTACCACCAACTAATGCTAATATAAATGTTGGTAACATTATAGCTGTATTTTCTATTAAATAGATTCCTGAACCTTTATATGTCATATATAAACCAAAAGCTTCTACAGCAGCCAATATAACTGTTAAGTATTTCATATACTTATTAATTTTCTTCTTGCCCTCTTCACCTTCTTTAGATAATCTTTCTAAAGCTGGGATTGCAATTGTTAATAATTGTATAATGATTGATGCTGTTATGTAAGGACCTATTGATAATGCAAATATACTTAATCTAGATAAAGCACCACCACTAATTATATTTAATGTTCCTAATAAACTGTTAGAATTACTAGCTGTATATTGAGCTAATTGAACACTATCTACACCTGGAACTGGAATAACACATCCAATTCTAAAAATAACTATTAATAATAATGTATATAGTATTTTTTTTCTAACTTCAGGTAATTTCCATGCATTTATAAGTGTTTTAATCACCTAAATCACCTCTATCTTTCCACCTACTGCTTCGATTTTTTCTTTAGCAGTTTTTGTTATTCTAGCAGCTTTAACTTCTAATTTCTTAGTTAATTCGCCTGTTCCTAAAACAACGATACCGTCATTAATTTTTTTAATTAATTTAGCTTCTTTTAAAGCTTCAGCAGTTACTACTGTTCCTTCAAATTTTTCTAAAGTACTTAAATTAACTTCAGTATATATTTTTTTATTGTGGTTTTTAAATCCTCTCTTTGGAAGTCTTCTAGCTAGAGGCATTTGACCTCCTTCAAATCCAGGTCTTACTCCACCACCAGATCTAGCATTTTGACCTTTATGTCCTTTACCTGATGTTTTACCTAATCCTGAACCAATACCTCTACCTACTCTCTTTGGAGATGATTTTGATCCTAAAGCTGGTTTTAACTCATTTAAATTCATTAGTTTGCACCTCCTTATTTTTTCTTTTATTTAATTACATAATATCTTCTACTTTTTTTCCTCTTAAAGCAGCTACTTTTTCAACTGTTTTTAAAGATTTTAAAGCTTCAATTGTTGCATTAACTGCATTTCTTGGATTATTAGAACCTATACATTTTGTTCTAATATTTTTGTATCCTGCAAGTTCTAATACTGGTCTTACACTACCACCAGCAATAACTCCAGTACCTTCTTCAGCTGGTTTTATTAAAACTTTACCTGCTCCATAAACACCAACTATTTCATGAGGTACAGTTGTATTTATAATTGGAACTTCTATTAAATTTTTGTTAGCATTTTCAATAGCTTTTTTGATAGCATCTGGAACTTCAGCTGCTTTACCTTTACCAACTCCAACATGTCCGTTTTCATCTCCTACAACTACTAATGCACTAAATCTAAAAGTTCTACCACCTTTTACAACTTTAGCAACTCTGTTAATTGAAACAACTTTTTCTTTTAACTTGTTTGCATTTTCTTCAACGTTTTGCATTTATTTCCCTCCTTTTACTAGAATTCAAGTCCGGCTTCTCTAGCACTTTCAGCTAAAGCTTTAACTTTACCATGGTATAAGTAACCGCTTCTATCAAATACAACTGATTTGATACCAGCTTTAATAGCTTTATCTGCAATTAATTTACCAATTTGTTTACATGTTTCAACATTAGCTTTGTTTTCTATATCATCTTGCATAGTAGATGCACTTACTAATGTAACACCTTTAGTATCATCAATTATTTGTGCATATACATTTTTTAAACTAATGAATATAGTTAATCTTGGACACTCTGGAGTGCCACTGATTTTATTTCTTATTCTGTAATGTCTTTTTACTCTTGCTTCTTTTCTATTTCTTTTAGTTATCATGAATTAACACTCCTTTCTATTTTTTACCTGTTTTACCTTCTTTTCTTCTTATTCTTTCATCAGCATATTTAATACCTTTACCTTTATATGGTTCTGGTGGACGTTTAAATCTGATTTCAGCAGCTATTTGACCAACTGCTTCTTTGTCCATACCTTTAACAGTTATTTTGTTTTGTCCTTCTAATTCAAAAGTAATTCCTGCTGGTTCTTCAAATTCTACTGGATGAGAATAACCTAAACTTAATACTAATTTATTTCCTTGTTTTTGTGCTCTATAACCAACACCATTTATTTCTAATACTTTAGCAAAACCTTCAGTTACACCAATTATCATATTATTAACTAAAGTTCTTACTAATCCATGTAATGCTCTATCATTTTTGTTTTCTGTTGGTCTTGTAAAAGTAATTTCTGAACCATTTACATTAATAGCTATTCTGCTATTTAATTCTTTAGTCATTTCACCTTTTGGGCCTTTTACAGTAACAACATTATTTTCTGCTACTTTAACTTCTACTCCGGCTGGTATAGTCACAGGTTTGTTACCTATTCTTGACATTTTTAACTTTCCCTCCTTCTTGTTTGTATTTTTGCTTTATATGTAATTTCTATTATTACCATACAAAAGCTAATACTTCTCCGCCAACACCTAATTTTCTAGCTTCTTTATCTGTTACAATACCTTTAGATGTTGAAACAATAGCTATACCTAATCCACCAAGTACTTTTGGTAATTCTTCAACACCAACATATACTCTTAGACCTGGTTTACTAATTCTTTTTATTCCTGAAATTACTTTTTCTTTTCCAACATATTTTAAAGTAATTCTTAAAACATTTTGTTTATTATCAGCAATTTCTTGTACTTCTTTAATATATCCTTCTTCTAATAATATATTAGCTATTTGTTTTTTCATATTTGACGCAGGTACATCAACTGTTGGATGCTTTTTCATATTAGCATTTCTTATTCTTGTTAACATATCTGCTATTGGATCAGTTACGTTCATTTTTTAACCTCCTTTTTTCTAATTTTAAGCACTTAATTTTACCAACTTGCCTTTTTAACACCTGGGATTTTTCCTTCATGTGCTAATTTTCTAAAACATACACGGCAAATTCCGAATTTACGAATGTAAGCATGTGGTCTACCACATAATTTACATCTATTATAATATCTTGTGCTAAACTTAGGAGTTCTTTTTTGTTTTGCTATCATTGCTTTTCTAGCCAATTTTTACCCCTCCTTCTTAAATGGCATACCCATTAAATCTAATAATGCTCTTGCTTCTTCATCAGTTTGAGCAGTTGTTACAAATATGATATCCATTCCTCTTAGTTTATCAACTTTTTCATATTCAATTTCTGGGAATATTAATTGTTCTTTAACACCCATTGAATAGTTTCCTCTTCCATCAAATGAATTTGGATTTAATCCTCTAAAATCTCTTATTCTTGGAATAGAAATTGATATTAATCTATCCATGAATTCATACATTTTAGCACTTCTTAATGTTACTTTACATCCTAAATTCATACCTTCTCTTATTTTAAATCCAGCTATTGATTTTTTAGCCTTAGTTATTATTGGTTTTTGACCAGTAATAATTCCTAAATCGTTCATAGCATTTTCTAAAGCTTTTGGATTATCTTTTGATTCACCAACACCTATATTAATAACTATTTTTTCTAATTTAGGCACTTGCATTACTGATTTATAACTAAATTTTTTCATAAGGGCAGGTACTATTTCTTTTTCATATTTTTCTCTTAATCTTTCCATGCTTTATATACCTCCTTATTTTATTTCAGCTCCGCATTTTTTACAAACACGTACTTTTTCACCTTTTTTATTTATAATGTGAGCTGTTCTTGTAACTTTATCACATTTTGGGCAAAGTAAGTTAGCATTTGAAACACTGATAGGTGCTTCCATTTTAACTATACCACTTTCTTCACCAGCTTTTCTAGCTTTTCTATGTTTAGTTTTTACATTAACACCTTCAACAACTATTTTGTTATCTTTTGGCATTGCAGTTAATACTTTACCTTTTTTACCACAGTCAACACCAGTGTTAATTACAACTGTATCACCTTTTTTAATGTGCATACTCATTTACTAGTACACCTTCCTTCCTTATTATAGTACTTCAGGTGCTAATGATAAGATTTTCATATATTCTTTATCTCTTAATTCTCTTGCAACAGGTCCAAAGATACGAGTACCTCTTGGATTTTTGTCATCTTTTATTATAACTGCTGCATTTTCATCAAATCTGATATATGAACCATCTGCTCTTTTAGTACCTTGTTTTGTTCTTACAACAACTGCTTTTACTACATCACCTTTTTTAACCATACCGTGTGGTTGTGCAGATTTAACAGATGCTATTATTACATCGCCTATTCTAGCGTATTTTCTATGTGAGCCACCTAAACATCTGATACACATAATTTCTTTTGCACCAGTGTTATCAGCAACTTTTAATATTGATTGTTGTTGTACCACTTGTAGGTCCCCCTTCCTATTTAGCTTTTTCTACAATTTCAACTAATCTCCATCTTTTATCTTTAGATAAAGGTCTAGTTTCCATTACTTTTACTGTATCTCCTATATTGCACTCATTATTTTCATCATGTGCTTTTAATTTGTATGTTCTTTTCATCATTTTTTTATAAATTGGATGACTTACTTTTGTTTCAACTGCAACAACGATTGTTTTATCCATTTTGTTGCTAACAACTCTTCCAATTTTTTCTTTACGAAGATTTCTTTCCACTAAGTTTTCCTCCTTCCATCACATTTAAGGATTAGTTTTCACTTAATTCTCTTTGTTTTAATACTGTTTTAATTCTAGCTATATCTCTTTTTACTTGTTTAATTTTCATTGGATTTTCTAATCCATTTACTGCTAAGCTAAATTTTAATTTGAATAATTCACTTTTTAATTCGTTTAATTCGTTTTCTAATTTATCTGATGACATTTCTCTTATTTCTTTAGCCTTCATTAGTATCACCATCCATTTCTTTTTCACGAGCAATTATTTTTGTTTTTACAGGTAATTTGTGCATTGCTAATCTTAAAGCTTCTCTAGCTGTTTCTTCTGCAACACCTGCTAATTCAAACATTACTCTTCCTGGTTTTACAACAGCAACCCAGTATTCTGGAGCACCTTTACCACTACCCATACGAGTTTCTGCTGGTTTTTTAGTTATTGGTTTGTCTGGGAATATTTTAATCCAAACTTTACCACCTCTTTTAATATATCTTGTCATTGCAATTCTGGCAGCTTCAATTTGATTAGAAGTAATCCAACCAGCTTCTAAAGCTTGTATACCGAAATCTCCTTCTACAACTCTATTACCTCTAGTTGCTACACCTCTATTTCTACCTTTTTGCATTTTTCTATATTTTGTTCTTTTTGGCATTAATGGCATTATTTGTCTCCTCCTTCCACTTGTTTCTTTTCTGGAAGAACTTCACCTTTATATATCCAAACTTTAACACCTAATTTTCCATAAGTTGTATCAGCTTCATAGAAACCATAGTCTATATCTGCTCTTAAAGTTTGTAGAGGAATTGTACCCTCACTATAGAATTCTGTTCTAGCTATATCTGCTCCACCTAATCTACCAGATACTGCAGTTTTGATACCTAAAGCACCTGATCTCATAGCATTTTGCATAACTTGTTTCATAGCTCTTCTGTATGAAATTCTTTTTTCTAATTGACTACAGATATTTTCTGCAACTAATTGTGCATTTGTATTAATATCTTTTACTTCAACTATATTTAAAGAAACTTCTTTATTTATTTTACTTTCTACTTCTTTTTTAAGAGAATCAATTAATTCTCCGCCTTTACCAATTACAAATCCTGGTTTAGCTGTATGAATTGAAATAATTACTTTACTAGCTTTTCTTTCAATTTCAATTTTAGCGATTCCAGCTTGTAATAATTTTTTCTTTAAAAATTTACGAATTTCTTGGTCTTCGATTAAGTTTTCAGAATAATCTTTTTTATTTGCAAACCATCTTGAATCCCAATCTTTGATTATACCCACTCTTAAACCATGTGGATGCATTTTTTGTCCCATTTATATATCCTCCTTTCCTAACATTATTCTTTCTCTGCAACAACTACTGTTACATGACTTGTTCTTTTTCTTACTCTATATGCTCTACCTTGTGGTGCTGGTCTTACTCTTTTTGCAGTTGGTCCTTGGTTAGCATATATTTCTTTAATATATAAATTTTCTCTTTTCATGTTATTGTTATTTTCAGCATTTGCAATAGCTGATTTTAATAATTTTTCAACTAATGGACTAGCAGCTTTTGGAGTATATCTTAAAATTGCTAAAGCTTCGTCAACTTGTTTTCCTCTTATTAAATCTATAACTATCTTAACTTTTCTAGCTGAAATTCTTGCATATTTTAATTTTGCTATAGCTTCCACTTTTTTTACCTCCTTATTTTACTTTAGAAGTCTTTTCTCCTGCATGACCTCTATATGTTCTAGTTGGGGCAAATTCTCCTAACTTATGTCCTATCATTTCTTCTGTTATATAAACAGGTACATGTTTTCTACCATCATGTACTGCGATAGTGTGTCCAACCATTTGTGGGAAAATTGTTGATGCCCTTGACCATGTTTTTAACACTTCTTTTTTATTACCCGCATTCATGTCTTCTACTCTTTTTAATAATTTAGCATCAACATATGGGCCTTTTTTTAGTGATCTTGACATTTACTTTTCCTCCTTCTTATTTTCTTCTCTTAACTATATATTTATTAGTTGCTTTATTTTTCTTTCTAGTCTTGTATCCAAGAGCTGGTTTACCCCAAGGAGTAACAGGACCTGGTCTACCGATAGGTGATTTACCTTCACCACCACCATGAGGGTGATCATTAGGATTCATAACAGAACCTCTAACTGTAGGTCTAATACCTAACCATCTGCTTCTACCAGCTTTACCTAATTTAATGTTTTCATGATCTTTGTTACCAATTTCACCAATTGTAGCTTTACATTCAACATTTATTAATCTCATTTCTCCTGATGGTAATCTTACATGTGCATATTTACCTTCTTTAGCCATTAATTGAGCACTATTTCCAGCAGCTCTAACTAATTGACCACCTTTACCAGGATATAATTCAATATTGTGAATTAATGTACCTACTGGTATGTTTTTAATTTTTAAACAGTTACCTGGTTTAATATCTGCATTTTCTCCAGACATTATTTTGTCACCGTCTTTTAATCCGTATGGTGCAATTATATATGCTTTTGTACCATCTTCATATTCTAATAATGCTATGTTAGCACTTCTATTTGGATCATATTCTATTCCAATTACAGTTGCAAACATATTTTCTTTTCTACGTTTGTAATCGATAATTCTGTATTTTCTTCTACTTCCACCACCATGATGTCTAACAGTTATTTTACCATATGAATTTCTACCTGCAGTTTTGTTCTTTTTCGCTAAAAGACTTTTTTCAGGTGTTTTTTTAGTAATTTCATCAAATGTTGAAACTGTCATATTTCTTCTTGATGGAGTTGTAGGACTAAAATGTTTTATACCCATTTTCTCTTCTCTCCTTTACCTGTTATTTTAGCTTAATTGAAGATTTCAATTGATTCATTGTATTTTTTATCAACTTTAACTTCTTTTCCGCCTTTTGCTAAATATGTTTTTGTTTCTGGATTTGTATCAATAGTAACTATTGCTTTTTTCCAATCAGATGTTCTACCTTGGTGAACACCTACTCTTTTTAATTTTCCTTTAACTTTCATAGTTCTAACATCAACAACTTTTACGTTAAATAATTTTTCTACTGCATATTTAACATCTATTTTTGTTGCTTTCATATCAACTTCAAAAGTGTACTTTCCTTCAGTAATAGCTGAATTAGCTTTTTCTGTTATTATAGGTCTTTTTATAATATCTTCTGGTCTTTTCATTATGCGTACACCTCCTCAATTTTTTCAACAGCTGATTTAGTAACAATTAATTTAGAATATTTTAACATATCATATACATTAATTGTATTTACTAAGCTAACTTTAACACCTGGGATGTTTTTAGCTGATTTTTGAACATTAACATCATTTTCAGGTATTACTATTAAAGCTTTTGTATCAACTTTTAAATTATCTAATACTTTAACCATGTTTTTAGTTTTAATTTCTGTGAAATTAAATGTATCTAAAACAACTAATTTGTTTTCTAATACTTTTGAACTAAATACTGATTTTAAAGCTAATCTTTTTACTTTTTTATTTAAAGTGTATTTATAGCTTCTTGGTTTTGGACCTAATGCTATACCACCTTTAATCCATTGTGGTGCTCTTATACTTCCTTGTCTTGCTCTACCTGTTCCTTTTTGTTTCCAAGGTTTTGCTCCACCACCTCTAACTTCTGATCTTGTTTTAGTAGATTGTGTACCTTGTCTTTGATTAGCTAGGAAGTTAACTACTACTTCATGAACAACTTCTTCATTTGGTTCAATTCCGAATATTGCATCACTTAAAGCTATATCTCCTACTTTTGTTCCTTCTACATTATATAAGTCTACTTTAGGCATCTTAGATAGTCCTCCTTTCATTAATGTTTAATAGCTGATTTTATTTTTAATATTGATCCTTTGTTTCCTGGTACTGAACCTTTGATTAATATTAAGTTTCTTTCAGCATCTACTTTTACTACTTTTAAATTTTGAACTGTTACAGTTACATTACCCATTCTTCCTGGTAATTTTTTACCTTTAAATACTCTACCTGGGTCTGCACATGGTCCCATTGAACCTGGTCTTCTATGATACATAGAACCGTGAGTCATTGGTCCTCTGTGTTGTCCGTGTCTTTTAATAACACCTTGGAAACCTTTACCTTTTGAAGTTCCTTGAACATCAACAAAGTCTCCTTCAGCAAATAAATCTGCTTTTAATTCATCACCTACATTAGATGTTGATATATCATCTAATCTAAATTCTGTTAAATGTCTTTTTAATGCTAATTTTAATTTAGCAAAATGACCTCTTACTGGTTTGTTAACTTTTCTTTCTTCAATGTCTTCAAACCCAACTTGGATAGCATTGTATCCATCATTTTCAATTGTTTTAATTTGTGTAATAACACATGGTCCTGCTTCTACAACAGTTACTGGAATAGCTGTTCCTTCTGCAGTAAAGATTTGTGTCATACCAATTTTCTTTCCTAAAATTGCTTTTTTCATTAAATTTTACCTCCTTGGTTATCGGTTCATATCATTTGATGAACATGACCAATTTATATTTTTTAGTTCCTTAATCTCTTATAATTTGATTTCTATATCAACACCAGCTGGTAAATCAAGTTTCATTAAAGTATCAACTGTTTCTTGTGTTGCATAAAGAATATCTATTACTCTTTTGTGTGTTCTCATTTCAAATTGTTCTCTTGAATCTTTGTATTTGTGTGGAGAACGTAATATTGTAATAACTTCTTTCTTTGTTGGTAGTGGTATTGGACCAGATACTTGAGCTCCAGTTCTTTTAGCAGTTTCAACAATTTTTTCAGCTGACTGTTCTAACATAACGTGGTCATATGCTTTTAATCTGATTCTGATTTTTTCACTAGCAACTACTTTACTTTTCGCCATACACTAAACCTCCTTCTTTCTAAATTTTCGTGTTGGCAAGTCACAATTAACGGGTCCGTGTGTTTCTTTTTAACCCATATTTAAACCCAGATTTTCGTCTGGGGTAAGTCTTACTACTTGCCGCTTAGTTTGATAACTAAACATACTCTGTAAAAGTTCCCTGCCTCTACGGGCAGCCACATTTTACTTCATCGCATTTTCACACGCTTATTTATTATACACTCTACGGAAACATATTGCAAGTCTTTTTTGATATTTTTTTCATTTTTTTACAACTTTTTCATAAAGAAAGTATTATAGCCGTAAAAATACCTACCACCTCCCCCAAAATAGAATAAGGTACCGCTTTGAACGAGGTTCCTGAAAAAGCAATAAAAAATAGTTAGTGAATTAATTTTCGCTAACTATTTTTGTGTACTATTTCAACAACCTCTCATACGAATTCTTCTCTTTTTTGTTTTTTACTCTCTGTCTGCCAACTTGTTTTGCGCTTCTTCATTGGTTTCTTCATCAGGTAAAGGCCCTTCAGCAAAACCTGTATTTACAGGGCATGACCTTGTATGACAATCTGCGCAATCCTTATCCCAAGTTACATAACTTCCATCTAAGTGACATCTAGGCATTTTTCTTCCCTCCTTTAAATAAATTAAAATGAGTTCTTATTATTTCTTACCTTAAAACATTTTCATCTTTCTTATAATTTTTTCAACCATTTCATTAGGTCTATAAATTGTCCCATGCCACGGATAGGATGTCGCCACAGTAGAACCAAAGGATTCGCTTACAGTAATCAAATCTCTATATTGGAAAACAATCCATACTTCCTCTTTTTCAAGATAAACAAAATACCAATATGTTTGCTTATTTACTAAATCCTTATCTTCTTCATCAACTTCTTCCTTATTATTAGGATTATATAAAATTATTGCTTTATGCTGCGCATTTGGATTATTCGAACTTCCCCTATAAACTTCATTAAAAAATCCTTTTTCAGTGATATACCCATCAAAGTTTTTCTTTGGTAAAATTGGAAGTTCGTCATATTTTTCTTTGTCTACAATTATTGAACAATTGCCTTCATCTGGTTCTCCTTGCCGTGATAAATATTCTAGCCTTAAAATAGTCATTATTATTTCCTCCTTAAATAAAATATTTTTAGAATTTTTTATATATTTTTTCATATTCTACACCTAATAATTTTAATTGTCAATAAAAAGAACAAATCTTGTGTAAAATACTACCTCAAGATTTGTTCTTCCTATATATTTCTACATATTCTTTTTTGTAAAGTTCCAAGAATCTTTACACATTTCATCTATATCTCTTGTTGCAATCCATCCTAGTTCCTCTTTTGCTTTTTGTGGATCTGCATAATACATTGCTACATCACCTGGTCTTCTATCTGTTATAACATATTTTATTTCAATATTATTTACTTTTTCAAATGCTTTAACTATATCAAGTACTGAATAACCAATACCTGTTCCTAAGTTATATATATTAACGCCTTTTTCTTTTCTTGCCTTTTCTAATGCTTTTAAATGTCCTAAGCTTAAGTCTACAACATGTATATAATCTCTTACCCCTGTTCCATCTGGTGTATCATAATCATTTCCAAATACATTTAATTGCTCTCTTATGCCTGCTGCAACTTGAGTTATATATGGCATTAAGTTATTTGGTATACCATTTGGTTTTTCTCCAATAAGTCCTGTTTTATGTGCTCCTATTGGATTAAAATATCTTAATACAACTACACTAAAATCATTATCTGAAGTATAAACATCTTGAAGTATTTTTTCTATCATTAACTTTGTTGTTGCATATGGACTTTCTGTATGTAGTTCAAAATCTTCTTTAACCGGTACTATCTTAGGGCTACCATATACAGTAGCTGTTGAACTAAATATAATTTTTTTACAATTATATTTTTTCATAACATCTAGTAATACTAATGTACCACTAATATTATTTGTATAATACTGAATTGGTTTTTGAACAGATTCACCAACAGCTTTAAATCCTGCAAAATGAATAACTGCTTCAATATCATTTTCTTTAAATATTTTATCCATTGATTCTTTATCTAAAATATCTGCCTCGTAGAATTTAAAATCTTTTCCTGTTATTTCTTTTATTTTTTCTAATACTTCTGGAGAGCTATTTGAAAAATTATCTACAATAACAATGTCTTCACCACATTCTAATAATTCAACACTTGTATGACTCCCTATATATCCTGCGCCACCAGTAACTAATATTGCCATAAAATTACCTCCTTCTTTTCTTTAAAAAAGGTATAAAGAACTAGTCTTTATACCTCTATTTTATTAAATATTTGGTTCTACTATACCAAAATTTCCATCTTTTGTTCTATATATAACATTAACTTTATTTGTATCAATATTAACAAAAGTGAAGAATACATCATTTGTATTTTCTAATAATGCTTTAGCATCTTCTGCTCCCATTGGTTTTAAAGAATATGTTATATATTTAGTAATTTCACCTTTAGTAGTTTCTTTTTCTACTTTTGTAGTGAAATCTATTTCTCTAATTGATTCTCCTTTTATCATTTTATCTTTTTTGTCTTTATTTTTTCTTATTTGACCTTGGAATACATCAACTAATTTGTCAATAGCTGCATACATATCATTATCTTCACATTCAGCTCTATAAGTATCTCCTGAAGCATTTAGTTTAACTTCAACAATTTGAAGATTTCTTTCTGTACTCATTGTTATAACTGCTTCTACTTCACCTTCTAACATTTTTTCTAACTTACCTAATTTTTCTTCAGCATATCCTTTTAAAGCCTCTGTTAATTCTATATTTTTACCACTAATTATATATTTCATAAAAATTCCTCCTTTGTTTAATTAATTATTGAATATCATCCAAAGTTTCTAGTTTAGCACCACAAGAACAATATCCTCTATAGTTGCTATCTTCTGGTTGAATATATGCAATATCCCCTTCATGATATTCATAATAACTTTTGTTACATGTATTATCAACTACTTTACCACATTTTGCACAATATACTGCCATGATAACCACCTTCTTTCATACTTGAATTGTATCATAAAACAATTATAATTACAATACAATTTTTTCTATTTATTTTATAATTTCAAATAAAGCTAATAAATAATATCCAATTCCAACTACTTGGATAATTAATATTACTGGAATACCAACATTAAACCTTGTCTTTCTAACTTTATGTCTAAATGTTTTCATACCAAATAATGCACCTATAGAGCCACCTATAATACTAGATATAAGTAAGGTCTTTTCAGATATTCTCCACATTTCTTTTTTTGCATAAAATTTATCTAAAAAGAATAATATAAATGTTATTATATTTATTAATATAATATATATTAATAGCGCTTGCCATGATATTATTTCAAAAATGTTTATCATATATTATCACACTCTTTTCTTTTTTATTGTAAAAATATAATATATTAATAAAAGTAACAAGTCAAGAGTAAATTACCCTTGACTTGTTTTGTTAAATCATTTCTTCTAATTCGTCTCTTATTCCTTCAAATTCAGATATCTCTGCTTTAGCTTTCTCCGCTAAGCACATATATTCATGATATATGTGTGCTAACTTTGTTTCAACAATTCCGCCACTGTCTTTTTTTGGTTTAATTAAAAACTTTTCATCCCAAATGGATTCTACATAATCCTCACAGTACTTATTGTTTAATTCAACAAGCATTTCTTCGATTTCGATTTGAACTTCTAACATTTTCATTCGTTCCTTTCTAAAATAACTTTAGTGGATTTTATTAATATTTTTTTGCCGTTATTAGTATATCATATTTATGTAAACTTTTCAATAGTTTTAGAATAATGTATATTGATTAGTTTTTAGCATTCCTTTTAAACAACCTTCATTTTCAAGTATTTCTATAACTGATTTTCCTATTTTTGCTTTTAGTTTCAAATCATCAACAGTAAGTTCAATTGTAGCATCCTTCATCGCATTATATATTCCTTCAGCAGCTACTGTACCTAAGCCTGGCAGGGCATTTAGAGGAGGTCTTATTCCATCTTCCTCCATTATGAATTTAGTTGCATGTGATTCTTTTAATGTAATTGGTAAGAAATTAATACCTCTTTCATACATTTCATTAACAACTTCTAATATTGTAACTACATTTTTATCTTTCATAGATAAATTGTTGCCTTGCATTTCTAATTCTTTTATTTTACTTTTAACTAGCTCTTTACCTCTTGTCATAATATTAGCATCAAATTCATCTGCTCTAACTGTAAAATATGCTGTATAAAAAGCTTTTGGATGATAAACTTTAAACCATGCAATTCTATATGCCATTGTAACATATGCTGCAGCATGTGCTTTAGGGAACATGTATTTTATCTTTTTACAAGATTTAATATACCAATCTGGTACATCATGCTCTTTCATTGATGTTTCCATTTCTTCTGTTAAACCCTTTCCCTTACGGACACTTTCCATTGTTTTAAAAGAAAGTTTTGGTGGCATACCTTTTTGAATCAAATAAAGCATAATATCATCTCTCGTACATATTGTTTCAGGTAAGGTTGCTGTTCCTTCAAGTATTAAAGTTTGAGCATTATTAAGCCACACATCTGTACCATGTGAAAGACCAGATATACGTATTAATTCAGAAAAAGTAGTTGGTTTAGTATCTACAAGCATTTGTCTAACAAATTTTGTACCAAATTCAGGTACTGCAAAACTACCAACTGGTGAATTAATTTGTTCAGGTGTAACACCTAAGGCTTCTGTTGATGTAAACAGTGACATCGTTTTTTTATCATCTAGTGGTATTGTTTTCGCATTAACACCTGTTAAATCTTCTAACATTCTTATTACTGTAGGGTCATCATGTCCTAATATATCTAGTTTTAAAAGGTTATCGTGTATTGAATGGAAATCAAAATGTGTTGTTTTTATTCCTTTTTCTGAGTCATCTGCCGGATATTGTACAGGACAAAAATCATATATGTCTTTATAGTCTGGTACAACAATAATACCACCTGGATGTTGTCCTGTTGTTCTTTTAACACCTTCACAACCTCTTGCTAATCTCGTTAATTCTGCATTAAATGCATACATGTTTTTTTCATCATAATATTTTTTTACAAAACCATATGCTGTTTTTTCTGCAAGTGTACCTATTGTTCCTGCTTTAAATGTTTTTCCTTCACCAAATAATACTTCTGTATATTTATGTGCTTTTGCTTGATAATCACCTGAGAAATTCAAGTCAATATCTGGTGCTTTATCTCCATCAAAACCTAAGAAAGTTTCAAATGGTATATCTATTCCATCTTTATCAAGTCTTGCACCACATTTTGGACATTCTTTATCTGGAAGGTCAAATCCACAAGCTGTTACTGTAGGATCAATATCAAAATCTGAATATTTACAACTAGGGCATCTATAATGTGGTGGAAGTGAGTTAACTTCTGTTATACCTGTCATATTTGCAACAAATGATGAACCAACAGAACCCCTTGAACCAACCAAATATCCATCTTCATTAGATTTCCATACTAATTTTTGTGCAATTATATACATAACAGAGAACCCATTTTTAATAATTGAGTTTAGTTCTTTTTCTAAACGCTTTTGAACTATTTCTGGCAAAGGATCACCATATAATTCTTTTGCTCTTGTATATGCAATTCTTTCAATATCTTCTTCCGCTCCTGGAATTCTAGGTGGATATGTTCCATCTGGAACTGGTTGTATTTCTTCGCACATATCTGCAATTTTATTTGTATTTGTGACAACGTATTCATATGCTTTTTCGCTTCCTAAATATGAAAATTCATCTAACATATCATCCGTTGTTCTAAAATATAATGGTGCTTGCAAATCTGCATCTGAAAAACCTTGACCATACATTAAAATACGTCTATACACTTCATCTTCAGGATTTAAGAAATGAGCATCACCTGTTGCTACTACTATCTTCTTATTCTTTTCTGCTAAATATATCAATTTTTTATTTATATTATGTAATTCTTCTTTATTAGCAACAATACCATTTCTAAGCATGAATTCATTATTACCATCTGGCATAATTTCTATATAATCATAATCCCTAATTAATTTTTCTATTTCTTCATCAGTTTTTTTTCTAATAATAGCTTTATATATTTCACCTTGCTCACATGCACTTCCTAAAAGTAATCCTTCACTATATTCCTTAAACACACTTTTTGGAATACGTGGTTTTTTAAAGAAATAATCTATATGTGCAAATGAAACTAATTTGTATAAGTTTTTTAATCCTACATAATCTTTTACTAAAATTGTAGCATGATGGCTTTCTGCACTTTTTACATTAAAATCTCCTTTAAATACTAAATCTATATCTGCTACTGTTTTAGCTCCTTTTTCTTTTAACTTGCCAATCATTATATCAAAAACTTGCACCAATGTTTTTACATCATCTAATGCTCTATGTGCATTTTCAACTACTATTCCCATTCTATCTGCAATTATTCCCAATTTGTGTTTCTTTTGATCTGGTTCTAAATCTCTAGATATTTGCAAAGTATCTATTATTACATTATCTACTTCTTTTCCTAATAATTTAGCATTATATTTTATAAAGCCTAAATCAAAATTAGCATTATGTGCAACAATAGGTGAGTCCCCTATAAATTCTAAAATCTTTGGCATAACTTCTTCTATTGTTGGCGCATCTTTTACCATTTCATCCGTTATATTAGTTACTTCAGTTATTTTTTCAGGTATTGGAATTTGTGGATTTACGAAAGTCTCAAATTCTTCAAGTATCTCTCCATTTTTTACTTTTATCATACCAAATTCAGTTATCTTATCATTTACTGCACTAAAGCCTGTTGTTTCTATATCTAATACAACATATGTTGTATCAATATCTATATCATTTGCTTTTCCATATACGCTTGGATTTTTATCACTTACTAAATAAGCTTCAACACCATATAATACTTTTATACCAGCTTTTTTTGCTGCATTATGTGCTTCTGGAAATGCTTGAACAACACCATGGTCTGTTATTGCAATAGCTTTATGGCCCCATTTAGCAGCAGTTTTTATCATATCTGTTGCAGATGTAACACCATCCATTGCACTCATTTTTGTATGTAGATGTAGTTCAACTCTTTTCTCTTCTGCTAAATCTTTTCTTCCAACTTTTTCAGGCATTTTTACAACATTATTACATATAATACCTAATTCTTTTGCAAAATTATCATATTGAGCAGATCCTGCAATCTTTGCTCTTTTAGTATCTTTTAATTCACTAACTATTCCTTTTGCATCTTCTGCTTTTGCAAATAATTTAGCTGTTATACTACTTGTTCCATCATATATATCAAAAGCTATTAAGAATTTACCTGATTTTAATTCTCTTGAATCAACATTAGATATTGTGCCAATTATAGCTACTTTATCTGCATCTGGATTTAATGATGTTATTTCAACAACCGATTCTTTTATATTACCTTTTCCATAAACAACATCTGTTTTTGGCTTTTCTTCTACTATTGGCGCTTCCATTGGTGGTGGAGGAACTGGCATATCCGGCATAGGCGGCATATCTCCTACGCTACTAGCTACATTATTTTTACTACTTTCTTTCTTTTCTTTTTTCTCTGTTTTTTCTTCTCTATTACTTAATTCAATCTCATTTTGAGATATAACTTTTCTAACTATTCTTTTTTCAAGTTCTTCATCATATTCAATAACATCACCATCTATAAAATCTATTTTCACTTTAAGTCCATAATTACTAAAAATAATATCTTCAATAAGTTTATCTATTTTATTTAATTTTAATATTTCTTTGCTTTTCATACCTAATTTAATAGATATTTTATTTCCATCAAATATTAATTCAAATCTACTTAGTAATCCTTTTATAGCTGGATGTTTATACATTAAATATGTAAAAACATTATCAAAATCTATATCTTGATAACTTTTATCTACCATTCCTATATATTCTATATCTATTATTACATCATTTAAGTTTAGTTTATTAATTATATATTTTTCAAGTTTAACTAAGCTTTCAAGATTAATTGTTTTTTGTAAAATCATTTTAAATTCTAATATGTTAGATTTTTTTAAAAACTTAACATTATCTATTTTTATTTCTTTTAAGTCGTCAAACATTATATCACTCGGTATATCTGGAAATATACTTGTTAAAAACTTGTCACCCATCACTTTCACTCCCATTATATTTTTCGACTTTATTTTATCACAAACAACTTTTTTTTTAAATATACATAATATTTTTGTAATAAAAAAATTTAAAAATATTTTTATTGAATTTAATAAACACTTATGGTAATCTATATTTAAGATTAAATATATGGAGGTATTTTTATGGAAGAAAAAAATGAAAAGAAAAAAATAAGTACTAAAAAGATAATGATTATTACTTTGTTAATTTTAGTTATTATTGTCTGTGCTGCATTTACTTCATATTATTTTATAACTGAGCATAATTGTAATGAGAATGATAATGAATACACAGGTAATTATCAAGGTGAATATTCAAAAATTAGATATTCTGCAAATGAAGAATTTAGAGATTTAAAATTAAATAACATGCTTAACTCAGATGATAATTATATTATTTTAAATGATTATAATGCATATAATGAATTATTAAAACATGTAAAAAATATGAGTTATATATTATCTGAAAATAATGATTATACCATTCCAAAAGACTTTTTCGAAAATAATAATTTATTGGCAGTTGAATGTGCTTATTATGGTGCACCAAACATGTATAGTGAATTAAATGATGTTTTAATAAGTAACAACACCGCTACTATTAAAATAAACAGAGATAGAATGGGTGTAACAGCTGATTATTTAGGTGATATCTACTTTATACCAATACCCCAAAATATAACTACTGTTAATGTTGAATTTAAGAATGTAACACATTATAATCGACCAATAATTATTCCAGTAGCTGACAAACCAATAATTTACCTATATCCAAGTGAAACAACTAATGTTACAGTTGAATTAGGTAAACCTGAAAATATTACTTGTTCTTATCCTAAGTATGTTGACGAATGGAATGTTGAAGCTAATCCTAATGGCAATTTAACTGATTTAGATACTGGTAAGTATTTATATTCTTTATATTATGAAAGTTTAAATGAAATTGATTTTAACTTAGATACAGGTTTTATTGTTAAAGGTGAAGATAGTGCTTCATTTTTAGAAGAAAAATTGGCTATATTAGGATTAAATGAAAGAGAAGCACAAGAATTTATTATTTATTGGTTACCTAAATTAGAAGCTAATAATTACAACTTTATTTACTTTGCTACTATGGATGAAATTAATGAAAATATGCCTTTAAGTATTACTCCTACTCCAGATAGTTTAATTAGAGTATTAATGGTATTTAAAGGATTAGATAAACCTATTAATATTATACCTCAGCAATTAACTACTCCAGAAAGAACTGGTTTTGTTGCTGTTGAATGGGGTGGAACTGAAATTAAATAATGTATAAAAATAAGAAGAACTAGAATATTCTAGTTCTTCTTATTTTTTTATTTTGTCGGGAAATTTTCCCACCATTCAACTTTATCTTGTGGAACATCTCCATATGTCCAAAATTGATCATCATAATTTTCATATGGTACCGCTGGAACTAACGCAGTTTTCCCTGAATCAAATCCAACATCTTTTAAATTAATAATTAACTGGTCTGTCATTTCTCTTTCTATCCCATTTGGTCCTGGTCCACGATAATTTGGTACTCTTCCTTTTTCATTAATAATCCATTTAGGTAAAGGTAACTTTTCTCCTGTTGGTTCTTCGATATATTTTTCACCTTCTTTTTTCCACGTTAATACATAATACTCAATTGGACTTTGTCTTGTTTCTGCACATTCAGCACAAACAAGAGGCTTGAATGCACCATATGGCCGCCATAACTTTACTCCTTCTTTTCCACAAAATGAACATTCATAGTTTTTACACATTATCTTTCCTCCTAAACTCATATATTATGTTTTTATTCTATTTCTTTTAATTTTTTTAAAGTATATCACAATTATATGCATTATTCAACTTATCTAATTGAATTTTTGTTACCATTGTGATACTCTATATTTAATAAATTATGGAGGTAATTTTATGAAAAAAGTAACAATAATAAAAGATAGTGTTGATAGACCACCACTGATGATACTAGTTCCTTTCATTTTACTAGGATTAGCTATACTCTCAATTGGTCTTTATCTTACACATAAACAAAAAATTGAAACAAGAAACTATATCGAAACAATTGGTATTTTCGTAGATAGTTCTGTTTATTCTAATGATGAAGATGGAACTACATATAGTTTAACTTATCGTTATAGAGTTAATGGTAAGTACTATTTTATAACAACTGATTATGGCACAGGTAGTGTTCCTTCTGTTGGCTCAGAAAAAACTATAAAATATAATCCTAATAATCCTAGTGAAGCAATAATTACTGGATTTAATTCATATTCATTAATACTTTTTTTTGGTGGTATGTGTACTTTTATTCCATTAGTATTAATAGTAAATTCTGCCTTTTTTGCTAACTTTGTAATATTATTTTTAGGAATACTTGTATATTATATAATGGGAAGTTCATCAGATGATTTATCTTTAGGTAAAGTATTTAAAACAAATGGAATCTTTACATTAGTTCCTCTGCTATTTATTGGAGCTGGTATTATTAATATTGTTTACTTTATATTTAATAAAGATAAATTTAAATCCTCTTCTCAAGAAAATTATGTTGAAAAAGAGACTATTACTATTAATAGAGAACTAACAAAAGAAGAAAAAAGAAATTATTATAAAAATGAAAGACCTGAATTAATTACTTTATCTATGTTTATTGTAGGTTTATTTATGATGGTTTTTCTTACAGTATTAAAATTAAAAGATCCAGATAACTGGGCTCCAAATGGATATTTAATAGCAATGGGATTTATGTTTTTCTTTACTTTAATTATGTTTGGCTTTGCTTATACTATGTCACTTAAACCTTTATTTGAAGAACGAAAAAACAAACTAATTGCAATAGCAAATGGAAAACAATATCACGGAGTTATTGTAGATAATAAAAAAACTGTTGCTTCATATGTTAATGGTAAACCACATTCATATAATTATAGTTTAAAAATTGAATATACAGATATTAATGGAGAAATTAAAACTATTTGGACACCACATATTTCGTTTAAATTAAATAAATTAGCTTCAAATGATGTAATAATATATGAATATGACTATATACAATATGTTGGCGGATATCAATTTATAAATTAATTAATGGAAATTTTTTGATAATCTATTGACTTATGTATGAAATCATATTAAAATTAATATAGATAAAAGGAATACCGCTTCGCGGCTAGCCTTTGATTATATTAGAAGATAATCGTTTCTGGACTAAAGAGAACGATTATTTTTTATGTACGATATTATTGACTTTATTATAATTGCATATAAAATAACTTGAATTATTAAATCAATATTACTTATTACTGCCATACTACCACCCCCTGTCTTACTAAAAATGTATAAATAGTTTGGTGGCTAACCGCTCTGCTTATTCCCTTCATCTTTGTATATTATACATTGCAAACATTTGTTTGCGAATAGTTTTTGATAATATTTTTGTACATTTCATTGCAAAATTCGACATTTATTAGTCATATTAACAATTATAAATGTATTAAACAAAAACTGCATCCATTTACTGAATGCAGTTCTTCTATTATCTTTATTCTTCTTCCTTAATGAATAAATTACAACAACAATGCTGTGTTTCAACAAATCTATCACAAGGACATAATGTTGTATCATCTTCTTTTACTTGACATGGACAATGGCCATTTTTTCTAAGTATTCCCTCCATAATTTTTTGTGTATACTCTTTATCTGGATTTAATACATAACCTTTCATATTATCACCTACTTCGTTTTTAAATTAGTTTTTATTATCTTGTTACAATTATCTTGTATTTTCTTTAATTTGTCAATAGAATAGCTTTCAATTTGTTTAGCTGAGCCTATTGCATAATACTGTTGAATTGTATACTCTTGTACTCCTAACTTTTTTAAATATTTTGCTATATTTATACAATCATTTTCATCAACTATATCTGGATATATAGTTGTCCTACATTGATATTCCTTGTTATTATCTATTGCTAATTTAATAGTTTTTTCAATAGATTTTGAATCTATTTTTTCATTAGATAACATGTAATATTTATCTAATGTTGTTTTTACATCTATACCTAAGAAACTAATTTTTTGTATATTTTTTTCTATAATATCTGGTCTTGTTCCATTAGTATGTATACCTATTTTAAATCCTTTTTCATATAATACATCTAATATTTCTTGAAATTCATTATTAATTGTGCATTCTCCGCCACTTAATATAATATGATTAATAAATTCTTTTCTTTCTAATAATTTAGGCAATATATCTATATTAAAATCTAGTATACTCATATTATATAATTCTCTGTTATAACAATATTCACAATTAAGGTTACATTTATCAAAAAATATTACTGTAGATATATTTTTAGGATAGTCTATCATACTAGACCATATAACTTGTTTAACCATTAACTTCTAGTACTTTCCTTGTTAAATAATCTAAATTTCCACCAAACAGATTGTTTTCAATACTTAATGCTGGAGTTACTTCAATATCATTCATTATTAATTTAGCTTTTGCTTCAAAATCTTCATTTATATTTCTTTCAGTATATTGTATATTTCTCTCTTTCATAAAATTTTTTAATTCTAAACAATTTGGACAATTTTCTTGTGTATATATTGTAAACATTTTTCTTCCCCCTTATATTATTTTTTCTCTTTTTCTATCTGCGAGTTCTGCTCTTTTACTTGAGTTAAATTTATCTACAAAAACATAGTAACCTGTAATTCTAGTTAAACCTCTAACTTCTTTGCTTCCACAAGTTGGACATTTTTCAAGTAGCCCATTATGTTTTGCACCACATTTTTTGCAAAATGTATATTCTGGAGATAATACCCATTGTACACATTTTGTACTATACCAAGTTGTTTTTAAAAGTTCAAATATAGCTTCTGGATCTGGAACATATTCTCCACCCCAAATGTGTATCATACTTCCTGCTTCTACTAATGAATGGAATTTAGATTGCTTCATTAATCTTGTAATATAATCTACATCACTATCTGCTGCGAAGTGAACTGAATTTGTATAATATACACCAAAATCATTTTCTTTGTGGTATGCTTTTTCTCCATAATGTTTAATATCTAATTTAGCAAATCTTCCTGCAGTACTTTCTGCAGGTGTTTCTTCTAACTTAATAGATAAACCATATTTTTTTGAATATTCACTTAATTTAGCATTCATAAATGTAATAATTTCTAAACCTTTTAAAAATGCATCATCACCTTGATGTAACTCTTTACCCATTATGTTATATACACATTCATTTAGACCAACAATTCCAATTAACCATGAAATTGCATTTTCTCTAATATATGGTTTTCCATCCATACCTTTGTTATAGAAAGATATAGGTGAATTTTCCCTATTAGATATTTTATTTAAATAATCTTTTCTTGAAATATGTGCTCTACAAGCTAAATCAATTCTGTGTTCAATTTCAGCAAATATATTTTTCATATCTTTTCCTACTTTTAAAACTACATTAGGTAAATTAATCGAAACATTTTGTCCACCAACAAATCTTAATTCTTCTGGTGTATCTATAAGTTTTTTATCTTCTTCTGAGAAATCTATTTTTAGTCTACAACATTGTGATACACTACATGCATTTCTATCAAATATAAAATATGGACAACCATTTTTACTTGCTGCTATGCATGCTCTCATTAATAATGCTTTTGTATCTTCTTCTGTAAAACTTTCTTCATTAATATGAAAATTAATTTTAGGGAAAGCAAATGGAACACCATCAGCATCTCCTTCTTCTACAACATCTAAAATTGCTCTTGCAAATAATTTTGACTGAACTGCATAATCTTCATATCTCATTATCTTATATCCATTTTTTTCTGCAAATTCTTTTGTCTCTTCTCTAGTATCAAAAGTATATATATTTTCCAAATAATCTTTTACCATGAATTTACCTTTTGCACCCATTGCATATACTTTTTTGTAATGGTTAGGAATATTAGCATAAATATTAAAATCTGTAAAAGATATTTGACCACCTCTTGCACCTGCTAATTGGGATAAATCAAAAATTAATGTTTGTGCTAGTTGTTTGATTTCTTTATACGACAAATTTACTAATAATGGTGCAAAGAAAACATTAACCGCTTCCCATCCTATTGCTCCTGCAAATTGACCAGACAAAAATTGAGTTATTGAACAAATATGTCTTGCTAAAACATTAGCACTATTAGCTGGCTTTGAATTTGTTGGAATACTTGGTATATTTCTTATTCCATATTTTTTAATATATTCTGGTGAATGTCCTGAGCAATAATATCTATCTACCATTCCTAAATCATGTATATGTATTTCCCCCATCATATGAGATTTAGCTACTTCATCATCATATACATTTTTTAGTGCATATTCTTTTAATGCTTTTTCAGCTATTGCCAAATTGATACTTTCTGGATTATGACTCGTGTTTCCATTTTCCTTATTTGCATGTTCAATAAGTTCTGTAATATCATAAAAAGGAATTGTTATTTCAGCATTAGATTTTAATTCTTTATCATAACCTTTTTCTAATAAAACCATATTAACTAATTGTCTAATAAAAGATGTTGTTATAACTTCTAATTTACAATTAGTTAGTTTTTCCGTAACTAACCCAGCAACTTCTTTTGCTACTTCTTCTGAACAATTAATTTCTTTAATTAATGCATCATAAATAAAACTTTCATCATATTCTGTTCTTTCTACTTTAGATGTTGAATCAACCATTAATGCTAAATCTGTAGCATTGGTTTGTTTTGTGATTTTTACAACTTTCATATACATATACCTCCATATATTTTTCTTATTTTTTCTCGTCTTTTGTATATAAAAAAAGCTACATCCGTAAGTTCGAATGTAGCTTTATACATAATATATCTTTTCTTTATTTTATTTTATTTTATAGTATTTAATATATTTGCCTATGTATACATTTTACATTCTCACCCCGAGAACAAAAATATTTAAATACTGGCAGGTCTCCTGACTTATGAATATTATTGTTTGCACCTTCCCAAAAAATTCAGTGGTATTGCAATTTTACTCAATTTACAGTAGCGGGGGCTGTAATGGATTTTCACCATTTTCCCTATTATCTTACTAATGTAAGCACCAATATTTATTAATTTTCTATTAACTTTGATAAAATTTTATCACTATGTATCTAAGAAGTCAATCAAATAAATGCAAAAAAATTATTTGTAATATTTCTGTAATAATTCCAAAAACTGTAAGCATATTAGTATTTATATAATTGCCCATTTTTACTGGAAATTGCTCGTATTTTGTAATAATTTTACGATGAAAAACGTTTGACATTGGTATATTTTGGTAATATAATATATTCATCTCTCATTCGAGAAATTCTTGATGAAGGGAGGTAAACCTTAATAATGGAGTTCATAATTACATTTATGATCCTTTTATTACTTCTTGTTACTTCTGTAAAATGAAAAGGATACATAACCAAATGAAAAAGGAGTAGCTGCAACTACTCCTTTTTCGTGAATCTCAATAATTTCATTCATAATATGATTTCCATCATTACATATATTATATTACCATTTTTTAGTAATGTCAATACTTATAAAATATTTTTGATGCTATTGTATAACTTAACATAATGTGATATAATATTTCAGTAAAAATAGTATTAGTAACTTTATATTCTTATTATATTAAAGGAGTGTGTAAAAATGTTAATTAAAAGACGGCTTAAAAAACTTTCTTGTGAGTTTATGGATAACATCTTAGATGGTAATATGAAAGCAAATTATATCTATTGGATAGAAGATAATAACGGTAAAAGAGTATCTGACGATTTCACATATAACAAATATATTGAATTCGGTCCATTTATAATAATGGAAAAAACAAGTTTTTTATCTTTTGCTATATTAAAAGATAAATCTAAGGATTCATTATATATTGAAGGAAATCTTTATTATACTCAAATTGGTAATGAAGATTTATATGCTATATACGAAAGAAGCGGTAATGGATATTTGGTTGACAAAAAAGGTAAAATATTGCAAAAAAACTTTTCAATTATTGATCTCTATTATGGAGGATATATAATATATCAAAACGAATACTTTGGTTTTATGAACTCATCTGGAGTTATTACAATTAAACCTCAATTTATGAGAGTTTACAAGGAGTATTGTTTTGATAATGACATTATCGGTGAATATCCTGATGGTACTAAAATCCATATGTCTTTAAACGGAGAAAAGTTAAGTGACAGGATTAAAATTGAAAAAATGTATCCTTTTGATAAAGAACTGTTGTATGTTGAAGAAAATGGATTAATAGGGCTAATTGATAAACATGGTTCTATTTTATTACCTCGTAAATTCAAGGAATTGAGAAAAGTTACTTTAAAACCTAATTGGTTAATAGGCAAACAAGAAGATTATTATGGTATTATAGATAAAGTAGGAATTATAATTCAGGATTTTGTTTATTCAGAAATTACTGAAGACCTTGAAAGAAAAAAACTTATTCTTCAAAAAGCTTCCTTTATTAATCTTGGTATGTAAAATAAAAAGTTGAACTCATATATTTTGAGTTCAACTTTTTATATTTACATTATTTCACCTTTTAGATACCATAAATGGTCTGATATTATTTTTATATCTATTATTTTTCCAATAAGCTCTTTATCACCTTCAAAGTTTATTACTTTATTTGTATTAGTTCTTCCTGTAAGCATATTTTCATTATTTTTACTTACACCTTCTACTAATATTTTTTGAATAGTTCCTACATATTCTTTATTCTTTTTATCTATTATTTCAGTAACTTTTTGTTTTAATATTTCTAATCTTTCTCCTTTTATTTTTTCGTCAACCTGATTTTCCATTGTATCTGCTTTTGTGCCTTTTCTTCTTGAATATATGAACATAAATACTTGTTCAAATTCTACTCTTTCTACTACATCTAATGTATCTTGAAAATCTTCATCTGTTTCACCTGGAAAACCTACTATGATATCTGTTGTAAAAGCTACATTTGGTATTTCCTTACGTATTTTTTCAGCAAGCTCTATAAAAGCTTGTTTTGTATAATGCCTATTCATTGCTTTAAGAATATTATCACTACCTGATTGAAGTGGCAAGTGTATTACTCTATGTACTTTCTCACATTCTTTTATGGCTTTAATTACTTCATCTTTAAAATCTTTTGGATGTGGTGATATAAACTTGATAATTTCGATACCATCAATCTTATTTAATTCATAAAGTAAATTAGCAAATGTTGATTTTTCATCATTTAGATCATTACCATATGAATTAACATTTTGTCCTAATAAAGTAATTTCTTTATACCCTTCTTTTGCTAAATCTTTTACTTCATTTAATATATCTTCAAATTTTCTACTTCTTTCTCTTCCTCTAACATATGGAACTATACAGTATGAACAAAAATTGTTACATCCATACATTATTGTTACATTTGCTGAATTATTACTATTTCTTTTTATAGGTAAACCTTCATAAATTTCTCCATCAATATCTAAAACATCTGTAACTTTTTTTCTTTTCTCTAATACTTCATATATATCTTGTGGTAATTTATGCAAAGTATGCGTACCAAATATAATATCTACATAGGGATAACTTTGTCTAAGTTTTTCTACAATATGTTTTTGTTGACTCATACATCCACCAACTGCAATAATCATATCTCTTTCTTTTTTTATTTTCTTTAATTCGCCAACATTTCCAAACAATTTATTTTCTGCATTTTCTCTAATACAACAAGTATTAAATATAACTAAATCCGCTTCTTCAATATTATCTGTATATTTATACCCCATTTTTTCTGCCATACCAGATAATTTTTCTGAATCATTTTCATTTAATTGACATCCCATTGTTTGAATATTATATTTTTTATTACTTAATATACTTGCTACTTTTTGTATATATTCCATTGTTACTTCTGTTTGTGTTAATTCATTCATTTATACACCATTCCTTTTATTTTATAAAAGCAAGTAATCTTATAAATTACTTGCTTTTGTTTACTTTGTTTAAAACTATTTATTTTTTTCCTAATGACCATTCTAATTCAATTATATTTCCACAATCAGGACATTTTGCGTCCATTTTTGCTTTATTCATATATATTTGAACTACTTTATTACAATATGGACATTTTATTTCTACATCACAGTCTACATGTTCTAAATCTGGTTTTAAGAACTCTTCTATATTAGATAATCTTTTTTCAATTCTTTCATTAACTTTTTTATATGTCTTATTTTCTACTTCATTACTATATTGAAGTAATAGCTCAGTTAAATCATCTAATAAAATTTGTTTATCTTTTTTGGATATTCTCAAACTTTCTATTTTTTCTACCATTCTATAGAATATTTCTTTACTATTTTCCATACTATACTCTTTCCATGTATTCACCAGTTCTAGTATCAACTCTAATTACATCACCTATATTTACAAATAGTGGTACATTAAAATTAGCACCTGTTTCAACTGTAGCTGGTTTTGTAGCTCCTGTTGAAGAATCTCCTTTAAATCCTGGTTCTGTATATGTTACTTCTAATTCAACAAATAGTGGTGGTTCAACACCAAAAACATTACCTTTATATGATAATACTTTAACCATTGTGTTGTCTTTTAAATAGATTAAAGTATCTGCTAATAATTCTTTATTTAAAGGCATTTGTTCATATGTATCAACATCCATAAAATAATATAAATCTCCATCATTATATAAATATTGCATATCTTGTCTTTCAATTTGAGCTTTAGGCATTTTATCTGTTGGATTAAATGTTTTTTCTAAAACTGCTCCTGTTATTACATTTTTTAATTTAGTTCTTACAAATGCTGCTCCTTTTCCTGGTTTAACATGTTGGAATTCAACAACTTTAAATACGTTTCCTTCCATTTCAAAAGTAACACCATTTCTAAAATCTCCTGCACTTACCATATTTATTTCCACCTTTCTCTTTTTAATACCTATATATATTACCTTATTTTTAGTTATTTTTCAAGTACTTTTTTAATATTTATATATAAAATGAAAAGAGTGATTTTCTCACTCTTCTTTATTACATTATTACATCTAATATCATTTTCATTTTTTCTGTTTTATTTTCTGTAATTTCAAATGCACTTCTAACCTCTTTAATAAGTTCTTCTTTATTTCCATAATCGTTTACATGTATATATGCTAGAGTTGCTCCATTTTCTACATAATCTCCTACTTTATAATTTAATATTATTCCAACACTATGGTCGATTTCTTCGCCTTTTCTATTTCTTCCTCCACCAATTTTATTAACTAATTCACCAATAGCTTTTGAATTAATTTTTGAAATATATCCATTTTCATTGGTAGTAACAAATAATATTTCTTTAGCTTTTGGAAGAAGTGATATATCTTCTATCTGATTAATGTTTCCACCTTGCACTTGAATCCATTGAATAAACTTTTGATAAGCTTTACCATTGAATATTTGTTCTTCAATTATTTCTTTATTTTTCTCTATATCATCTGAAACTTCTGCTAATTTTAAAATATATGCACCTAGTGTTTTTATTACTTCTAAAACATCTTCTTCACATCTACCTTTTAAAAACTCAATAGCTTCAATTATTTCTAAACTATTTCCAATTGACTTTCCAAGAGGTTCATCCATATTAGTTATAACGGCAATAGTTTCTTTCCCATTTTTATTTCCTATATCTACCATTTGTTTAGCTAATTCTCTAGCATCTTCAATATTACTTGCAAATGCTCCATTTCCACATGTTACATCTAATAGAATTTTATCACAACCAACAGCAAGTTTCTTAGACATAATTGATGATGCAATAAGAGGAATACTATCTATTGTGCTAGTTAATCCTCTAAGTTCATATATTTTTTTATCTGCTAAACACATTTTATTTGATTGTGTCATTTCACATATATTATATTTATTTACCATTTTTATTGCTTCATCAAGTGTATAATCCATATTAAAACCTTCAAAAGATTCTAATTTATCTGCTGTTCCTCCTGTAAATCCCAAACCTCTACCTGACATTTTTAACATTGGTATATTTAAACTTGCCATTATTGGAAGAAGTATAATTGTAACTTTATCTCCTACTCCTCCTGTTGAATGTTTATCTACTGTTATTTTATTTATTCCTGACAAATCAAAAACTTCCCCAGTATTTTTCATTGTTTCTGTTAAAATTGCTGTTTCATCACTATTCATTCCATTAAAACATATTGCCATAAGAAGTGCAGACATTTGATAATCTTTAATTTCTCCACTTACATATCCATTAATAATATATTCTATTTCTTCTTTAGTTAATATTTGATTATTTTTCTTTTTATCAATTAATTGAATAATATTCATATTTTATCCTTTCTATATAAATTTTTTGCAAAACGTTTTTCTATGTATTGGACATATTCCATTTTCTTTAATTTTTTGTATATGAAGTGCAGTTCCATACCCTTTATGTTTTGCAAATTCATATTCTGGATACTTTTCATCCATTTCTTCTATCATTCTATCTCTTGTAACTTTTGCAATAATCGAAGCAGCTGCAATTGATATGCTTAAGCTATCTCCTTTTATTATTCCAGAAAGCGGTATTTGTGTATCTATATTTTTTTCAGCATCAATAAGCAAATAATCTGGTTTAATATTAAGTCCTTCTATTGCTTTTTTCATTGCAAGTCTTGTTGCTTGCAATATATTTATTTCATCAATTGTTTCATTATCTACTATACCAACACTATATGCTACAGCTTTTTCTCTAATTTCTTCATATAATTTATCTCTTTTTTTTGGTGATATTTTTTTCGAATCATTCAAACCTTCTATCATATCTCCTTTTTTTAATATAACTGCTCCTGCAACTACTGGTCCTGCTAAAGGTCCACGCCCTGCTTCATCTACCCCAGCTATAATTTCATGTCCTGCACTATATAATTCATTTTCAAATTTCATCATATTTTCTAATCTATCTATTTCTTCCTGTTTCATATTATTTTACCTTCTTATATGTTAATTTAAAAAATTCATTTAAATCTTTTATATCCTTTTCTAAATTTTCCTTTTGTTTAATACTTTTAGTTAAATTAATAATATTATTATTAATATATATTAATAATTTATTTATATCCTGAAAATTTTCTATTTCAAATCCTTCTAATTTATGAATGTATTTATTCTCTTTTATCTTTCTTAATATATTTTCCGGTTTCATTCTTTCAGTAATATATGAATTTAAACATTCAAATATATTTTCATTATATTCTAATTGTGAAACATAATTGTTAAAATTATGTTTTATTTCTTTTAACTCTTCCTTTTTATCATCTATTATTGCTGATAATAGCAAACACAATATTTCTCCATCTGTTTTATTATTTTTTACATCTTCATAAATTATTTCAAATATTTTTCTAGTAGAAAAAGCTTCTTTGTATTGTCTTTTGTTAAGAAGTGCACTATATACATCTGCAACCTTTACTATTCTTGTAGTATATGATATTTCATTATCTTTAAGACCATCTGGATAACCTGTACCATCTAAATTTTCATGATGTCCTCTAACTACTGGTGCATATTGATTAAGTTCATCAAAAGACATACATATCTCATATCCCTTTATAGTATGTGTTTTCATTTCCTCATATTCTTCTTCTGTAAGTCTATCATTTTTTTGCAGAATTTCACTTTTTATAAATATCTTACCTACATCATGTAAATATGCTGCTGTCATTGCAAAATCTATTTGTTCCTGATGTAAATTAGCTTGTTTGCATATTTTATATACATATTTAGGTACATCCTCAATATGTTTTTTAGTATATATATCTAATGACATTAATGCTTTTAATTGTGTTTTTACTGAAGATGGCAAGTCATTATAATATAACTTCTCTATATCTGTTCTTAAATACGTTTTTCTCTCGAACATAATATCACTCCTATTGATTAATCTTTTTAATAATAATTGAGTTACTGTCTATATTATCTATTAACATTACTTCATAATTTTTATATTTCCATTTATACTCTGTTGCTAATTCTTTTATTTCATTATTGTATTCACTATATTCACCTAAATACCCTATTATATAATTTAATACTTCATATTTTGAATTTTCATAATTATATATCTCTATTTTTACTACTTCCATTAGTTCATTATAATAAAAAATTCTTATAACATTAAAATTACTTAGATTACTAACATATGTTGTACAAAATAACTTGTCTTCACTATTTCTATTATCAGTTCCAATACCATATTTATTTATAATTGAATTATAGTTTAATTCTAAATCTTCTAATACAAATATATTTTTTATTTTTTCTTCAAACATCAAATTTTCTTTGTTAGTTTGATAAATATTATGTATTTTTATACCTGCAAATATTCCTAATATTATGAATAATATTATTAAAACCAATATAATTATTCTTTTTCTCATTTTTTTTCTTTTAAGTCTCATAATTCCTCTTTTCAAATAAAAAAACTCAACCCATTATGGCTGAGCTTAATTTTTTATCTATAATCTTTTTTTAATTCTAGGTATCCCCTGCCATTTTTAGCAATATCTGTCCATTCTAAAAGTGCACCTATTTGTGATACATTTTTTTCAACTGTTTGTCTTTTCTTTTTACCATAAACAGTCGCTGCTACATATCCTTCAACTGAATCTAAAGGTAATTCTTTGCAACCTAGTTTTCCTTTTGTTGCATCACCTTTGATAGCTTTTCCTTCATTTTCTTTTAGAATATCTACTGTTGCAAAAAAAGCATTCCATGGAAGTACTTTTTCTTCACCTTTTGGTGTAGCAAAGCTTATTCCACTTTCATCTTCTGCATATCCTATTTTAAAATTTGATGTTCCGTTTTTAATAATTGCTTCTCCACCAGCTTCATTTAATTTTCCTTTTATTGTGCTTGCTATTTCGTTATCCCAATTGTGTATTGGTACATATTTTTTCATTCCCATCTTTCTTACTCCTTTATATCTAAAATATATTATATATTTATCACATATATTTCAAAATGTAAACATCCTTTTTCATTTTTTTACAAAAAAAATCAAACTTATTAAATAAAAAATAAATTTGATTTTTATTCATATCTTATACCGCACTCTTCATTTCTAACCTTAGCTTATCTGCAAGCATTGCTATAAACTCACTATTAGTTGGTTTCCCTTTTAAATTATTTACTGTATATCCAAATATTGAATCCATTGTTTCTATTTGTCCTCTACTCCATGCTACTTCTATCGCATGTCTAATAGCTCTTTCAACTCTACTTGGTGTTGTATTATATCTTTCTGCAATTGTTGGATATAAAGTTTTAGTTACTTGATTAATGATTTCCATTTTGTTTACTACCATAGATATAGCATCACGTAAATATCTATATCCTTTTATATGTGCTGGAACACCTATATCATGTATAAGATTTGTTATTTCAACTTCTAAATCTTTTTGACTTGCTGTTTTACTAAAGCTTGATGAAATATATTGTGGTTTTGCTTCTCTAACTAAATCATTATTTCCAATATTAACATATGTAAAATTCTTTAAATCTTTTATTCTTTGTGCTATTACATTTAATTCAAAAGGTTTAATAAAATAATATTGTGCTCCTAGCATTATTGCTCTTTGTGTTATTTTTTCTTGTCCAACTGCAGATAAAACAATACTAATAGGTTTCTTTACAATATCTAATTTATTAATTCCTTCTAATACTCCTAATCCATCTAATTTAGGCATTATTACATCTAATATAGCTACATCTGGTTTATGTTCTTTTATTAATTCTAATGCCTCAACTCCATCATGTGCTACTCCTACTACCTCCATACCTTCTTGCAGATTTAAATAATCTCCTAACATTTTTGAAAATTCTAAATTATCATCTGCTATTACAATTGAAATTTTGTTACTCATATTTTTCCTCCTTAGTTAAATTTTACTTTTGCATTATATTACAAGTTTCCAAAATTTACAAGTGTTATTTGGTAATTTTTTCTATTTTATTACAAATTTATCTTGAAGTATTGATATATCAACATTTCTATTTAGTATTTTTTCGATTTCATCTTTAAAAATCTCATTTTCTCCTTTATTTACTAGAATACTTACGACAACATTTTCTAAATATTCTATATTTTCGACAATAAAATTATTTTTTTTACAAAACTGTTTAACAAGGCCTAATTCGTCATAACTTATATTAATTTGTAAAACAGTTTTTTTCTCTAATAATTCTACTTTACTATTATCTATACATAATTTAGCTGAACCAGTGTATGCTCTAACTAGTCCCCCAGTACCTAATAATATTCCTCCAAAATATCTTGTTACTACAATTAAAACATTACATAATTCTTTTTGTTTCATCATATCTAAAATTGGCTTTCCTGCTGTACCTGAAGGCTCACCATTATCACTATATTTATCTATTATATTTCCATCTACCAGTATTCTATATGCAAAAACATTATGTTTTGAATTAAAATGTTTTTTAGATATTTCAATTATTTTTTCTTTTGCCTCACTTTCTGTTTCTACATGTATTAAGTTAGCTATAAACCTAGATTTTTTTTCTGTTAATTCGTGTTCACAATTTTCTAATATTGAATAATATTCGTTAATCATTTTTCCTCCTAAAAATAAGCCAGTATATTCTACTGACTTATTTATATCATATATTAAATTTATTTTCAATTTGAAGCTTGTAATTTAACAGATATTTCTTCTTCTTTTCCATCTCTGTTAATTTTTAATTTAATTGTATCACCAACATTATATTTGTTTTTAACTTCATTTAATTCATCTACTGTTTGTACTTTTATTCCTTCAACTTCTGTTATTACATCTCCTACTCTAACTCCAGCTCTTTCAGCTGCACTAAATGTTTCTATTGATTGTACATATACACCTACAACTAAATCATTTTCTCTTGCTATTTTTTCATCAACTGCTACACCACCAATTCCTAAATATGGTCTTATTACTTTTTTATTTGTTATTAATGATTCAATAATTTCTTTTACATCATCTATTGGAATAGCAAAACCTAATCCTTCTACTCCTGTACCTTG
The DNA here is from genome assembly GCA_015056545.1 of Clostridiales bacterium. Classification (GTDB taxonomy): domain Bacteria; phylum Bacillota; class Clostridia; order TANB77; family SIG350; genus SIG350. Next base: position 320,041 of record SVGE01000001.1, read on the forward strand.
TATTTTAGCAGTATTTATTCCTATTAATTGTCCTTTTGTATTAACTAATGCTCCACCACTATTTCCTGAATTTATTGCAGCATCTGTTTGCATCAAGTTTAATGTATTACCATTTGAATCAGATAACTTTCTATCTAATGCACTAATATATCCAACAGACACAGAACCTGCAAATTCCATTCCTAATGGATTTCCTATTGCTACAACCATTTCACCTACCCTGCATTCTGATGAATTTCCATATTCTATTGTAGGAAGATCCGTACAATCGATTTTTAGAACAGCCATGTCTGTTTGAGCATCTGTTCCTACCACTTCTGCTATAATTGGTTCATCACTATTTGCTAAATATACTTTTATTTTTATATTATCATACATATCACTATCTGTTGCAATGACATGATTATTTGTTAAAATATATCCATCTGAGCGAATAATTATACCAGACCCTTCTTGTGTAGCTTTTTGATTACCAAAAAAACTATAATAATCATACTCTAATACAATTCCAACTACACTAGAACCTACTTTATCTGCTATTCCAATTACAGGATTTTCATATTCAACATAATCTATTGGAGTTGTTATAGCATTATTATTCTGCTCAATTTGTGAATTTTGTTGTTCATTATTAGTAGTAGATAATAAATTATTTCTAATACTTGGAACTCCAAACATAATAGATATAACTAATGCTGTACCAACAATACCTCCAATTATCCCACTTGCAAAGCTTTTAATATTTACATCTCCTTTATCTTTTTGTTTAAATACTAAATCTTCTTTTATTTCATTATTTATTTCTTCAATTATATTACTTTCAATTACTTCTTCTTTAACTTCATTATTTTCAAATTCATTTAAATTATTTTCATCCATTTTTCATCCTTCCTTTCAAAAAATATTTTAACATTTTGTTTTTTTATATTCAATACACTTCACTATATTTTCAAAAAAATATTTTTATGTATATATCTAATATATTATTAAACTTATTTTTTAATTTTATACAAAAAATATCATAACTACACCTAAAAAAAGTAATTATGATTATGTATCCCTTCTATTTTAATTTATACTACTTTAATTCACTCTTTTCATTTTTCAAATTATTTTATATAATTTTTATTTATTCGCTTGTTTTTCACTGGAAAATATTGTATAATTCTTCCCGTAGGAAATGAGAATAAACAGATGTGGTTTGCCACTTTAACTCCGTAACTTTAAGTTACGAGAATGGAGGTGGTGCTATGATAGAAGCTGTTTTATTAGAAATAATATACTTACTTTTATTTGGCCTAGCTGTCGAAACTATTATAGTATTTGCCTTAATTATACTAGTTATAATTTTATGCAAATAGACAATAAAAAAACACATCTGTAACTTGCCCAGTTCGGTGTGTTTTTTTATACATATTAACTTGGCAAACCACGTTTGTGGTTTCTCCATTTCCTATATTTATTATAATAATTTTTTAATTAAAAGTCAATAGTTAATAAAATACGTTTTTCAATTTACTATTCCTAATATCATAAAAAGAGATAGTTTCAAAACTATCTCTAATGGCTGGGATGGAAGGATTCGAACCTTCGGAATGCCGGAATCAAAATCCGGTGCCTTACCGCTTGGCTACATCCCAATATATATGGGGTGGAAGATGGGACTTGAACCCACGGCCTCTGGTGCCACAAACCAGCGCTCTAACCAACTGAGCTACATCCACCATCTACGTTTCACCAACGCATATATTATTTTAAATGAATTTTTATCATTTGTCAAATGTTTTTTAAATATTTCTTATATTTTTTATAACTTTTTTATTTTTCTTCCTTTTCTGCTATAATTCTTGCCATTTTTACACCTGAACAAGATGCCATCATAAGACCAGTAGTAAGTCCTCCACCATCACCTATACAGTATAATTCTTTTACACTTGTTTCAAAATCTTTATTAACTACTAATTCATTACTATAAAACTTTATTTCTGGACCATAAAGAAGATTATCTGGATGTGCAAAACCTTCTACAACTTTATCCATACTTTTAATGAACTCAAGTATATTAGTCATTGTTCTATAACCTAATGCATACGTTATATCACCTGCCATAGCTGTTTTTAATGTAGGAACAACTGAATTATTATCTAATTCTTCTTTCCATGTTCTCTTTCCTCTGTAAATATCTCCTAGCCTTTGTACAATAATATTACCATCACCTAATTCATTTAAATTCTTTGCTACATTTATTCCATAATCTATTGGTTTATTAAATGGATGTGAAAAATGGTGTGAAACCAATATTGCTAAATTGGTATTTGTACTTTTTTTATCTTTATATGAATGACCATTAACTAACATAAGATTATTATCATAAACTTCTGCTGCTACAAATCCACTTGGATTTTGACAAAATGTTCTTACTTTATCTTTAAATGGTGTTGGTCTACCTATAACTTTACCTTCATATAAATATTTATTGATTTTCTCCATAACTTTATCAGGAAGCTCATATCTTATTCCTATATCTACAGAACCAACTTTTCTTTCAATATTGTGTTTCTCACACATTGCTGTAAGCCATGATGCTCCTTTTCTACCTACACCTAAAATTACTTTATCTGCTAGTATTTCTTCATCTTGAATTTCTATATTTTCTAAATCTTTAGATTTTTTTATTTTAATACCTTTAATAATATTATCTTTGATTATTAAATCTGTTACAGATGTTTCAAATAACATATCAACACCATTATTTTCTAAATGTTTTTCAATTCTATAATATAATTCATGTGCTTTTTCTGTTCCTAAATGTCTAATTGGAATATCTATTAAACTTAAACCTTCTTTTTTAGCTTTCTCTTGTAGTTCTTTTATCTCTTCTCTATGTTCTATTCCTTCCAATTTAGTTTCTGCACCAAAATCTAAATATACTTTATCTGTATATGCTATCAATTCTTTTATTTCGTCTACTGGTAAATATTCTTTTATATAACTTCCACCATTTCCCCCTAAATATATATTATTTTCATCTTCATTATGAAGTGATAAATGATATGATAAAAGTTTCCCATCTGAAAATGCTCCTGCACCTGAAAAACCACTTGTTATATTACACATTGGTTTACATTGCATACATTGTTTTCTTCTTTCAATTGGACATTTTCTATCTTCAACTCTTCTACCTTGTTCTATTAATAATATATTTTTATGTTTATTTAATTTAATAAGTTCATATGCTGTAAATACTGAACTAGGTCCCATGCCAACAAGAATAATATCATATTTTTTATTCATAAATATACCTCCTCATAAAGTAAGGAATGTATTTAAAACTACATTCCTTATATTTACTTTATATTAGTTTTTCTCCTAAATTAGTTCCACCTATTAAATGGAAATGAATATGTTTTACAGTTTGCCCTGCATTTTCTCCACAATTATTTATTATTCGATATCCATCTTCTGCAATACCTAATTTATTAGCTACTTCTTTTATAGCTATAAATATTTTTCCTATTAACTCAACATCTTCATTTTCAATCATATTTGCACAACATATATGTTTTTTAGGTATAACAATTACATGCACGGGTGAAACTGGATTAATATCTTTAAATGCTAAAACTTCATTATTTTCATAAACAATTTCACTTGGTATTTCTCTATTAATTATTTTACAAAAAATACATTCACTCATAATATTACTCCTTTATTAAAACAGCTTTTATTCTTCTAACACCTGCTGAACTTGCCTCTTCTTTTTTAATTTTAAATCTACCCATGTTTCCAGTTCTTTCAACATGCGGTCCACCACATATTTCTTTGCTGAAATCACCTATTGAATAAACTTTAACTAAATCACCATATTTGTTTTCAAAAAGCCCTGTTGCTCCACTTTCTTTTGCCTCATCTAAAGTCATTTCTTCACATTTAACCACTAAATCTTTTTGAATTTGTTCATTAACAATTCTTTCAACTTCATCCAATTCTTCTCTAGTAACTTTTTGTGGATGTTTAAAATCAAAACGTAATCTTTCTTCTGTTATATTTGAACCACTTTGTGTAGCATGCTCACCTAAAACAATTTGAAGCGCTTTATGTAATAAATGTGTAGCTGTGTGATACTGAGTTACAATTTCACTATCATTAGCTAATCCACCTTTAAATTTTTGATTTGAACCTTGTCTAGATAATTCTTGATGTTTCTTAAATAATTCATTAAATTCTTGTACATTTATTCTTATTCCATTTTCAGTTGCTAATTCCTCAGTAATTTCAACTGGAAAACCAAATGTATCATAAAGCTTAAATACTTTTTCAGCATCAATTGTATCTTTTCCTTCATTTTTAGCTTGTATTAAATATTTATTAAATTCTTTTTCACCTTTTTCAAGTGTTTTAACAAATTTATCTTTTTCTGCTACTAATTTAGTAATAATTTCTTCTTTATGTTCATCAATTTCAGGATACATTTCTTTTGAAGCTTCTACTGTAATATTAGCTATTTCTACTATTTTATCCATATCTATTTCCATTTTTCTCATATGCCTAATTAATCTTCTAATTAATCTTCTTAAAACATAGCCTTGTTCAACATTACTTGGGACAACTCCATCAACCATTATCATCAAAGCTGCTCTCATATGATCTGCTATTACTCTTGCACTTTTTTCTATATATTTATCTCCTGCTAATTCTTTTAGAGTATTCATAACATCAACAAATAATTCTGTTTCATATACAGATTTTTTACCGTCTAAAATCATAACAACTCTTTCTAGTCCTAAACCTGTATCAACATTTTTTTGAGATAATAATTCATATTTTCCTTCAGCAATTTTATTATATTCAGTAAATACATTATTCCATATTTCTAAATATTTACCACAATCACATAATGGTGAACAATTATCTGAACATTTTGGTTTTAATGTATCATAAAATATTTCTGTATCTGGTCCACATGGTCCTTTTTCTAAGCCCCACCAGTTTGTTTTCTTTCCTGAGAAATATATTCTATCTTCTGGTATGCCTGCTTTTACCCATGCATTAAATGCAACTTTATCTTTTGGTGCATCTTGGTCACCTTCAAATACTGTTACAGATATTCTATTAGCATCTATACCTAGTTTTTCTGTTAAAAATCTGTAACTTAACTCTATTGATTCTTCTTTAAAATAATCTCCAAATGACCAGTTACCCATCATTTCGAAAAATGTTAAGTGACTATCATCACCTACTTCATCAATATCACCTGTTCTTATACATTTTTGATAATCTGTTATTCTTCTTCCTTGTGGATGAACATTACCTAAAAAGTAAGTTATTAATGGATGCATACCTGCTGTTGTAAATAATACAGTAGGGTCATTTTCAGGTAATAATGGCGCACTTGGAATTACTTTATGTCCGTTTTCTGTAAAAAATTCTAAATATTTATTTCTTAAATCTATTGCTTTCATTTTTATCCCTCCTATTAGTACATGTGCATTATATTACAAATACAAAAAAAAATCAATTAAAATATAAATAAAGTATTGTATAAATTTTTATTTAGTGATATATTAATATTGAAAATCAGAAAAGGAGAAATTAAAATGGAAAATATTATTTTTAGAAAAGCTACTTTTGATGATTTAGACAACATACTTGAAATAGGAAATTTAATAGCAGAATTCGATGTTTCTGAAACTCCTGTATCATTTTGGGACTATGAAACACTTGAAAAATGTTTATCTGATGAAACATCTGGTTTAATATTAACTGCATATAATGAAAATGAACTTGCTGGTTTTGTAATTGTTACATATAATTTAGTATTTAAAAAAGCTATAATTGAAGATATGTATGTTCCAGCAAAATTTAGAAATTTAGGAATTGCAAAAAGATTATATTCTATGGTTATTAATGAAGCTAAAGAAAATGGAATTGATACAATAACTATAATGACTGAATTCAATAATACAAGTATAATTAATTTCTTTGAAAAAAATGGTTTCGATAAATTCCAAAATCAAGTTCAATTAATTTTAAATTTATAACAACAAAACATCTAACTTTTATTAGTTAGATGTTTTTATATTTATATCTCTTAATATATCTTGTAACGATATTGGAGTAACTTTATTCTCAAACATACATTTAATTATTCTTTCTACTTCCTCTTTATCTCTAGTATAATTAATTACCACATTCTTTTCAATATTTTCTATTCCCAAATTACTTTTTTCCTTTTTACATATTTCAATTCCATAAAGTTCTTTTTCTTCATTTAAAATAGAATAATATTCAAGCATAATATCTTTACTTTCCTCTTCTTTTATATAATCATAATTAGTAAATTCACAAAAATATAATTTATTTTTCTTCAATTTTCTTTCCTTTCTTTTACTGCATTAGTTATATTACTACATATATTATTGGGTTTCAAGTTTTTTGGTAAAATTTTGTAAATTTATTTATTTTTATCTACATATTACTAAATCTAATTTTAAAATGTAAAACAAACTTGACATTAATAATATTATATTATATACTTTAAATGTAAAGTAAACTTTACTATCTTAGGAGGTGTTTGTTTGAATAATAAAATAAAAGAATTACGTAAATTAAATAATATAACACAAGATGATTTAGCAGCTTCTGTAGGAGTAACACGTCAAACAATCATATCATTGGAGAATGGAAAATATAATGCTTCTCTGCAGCTTGCTTATAAAATATCTAAATATTTTGATATGAAAATTGAAGACATTTTTATTTTTGAGGAGGAATAAATATGAATTTTAAAAAGAAACTTAAATCAAGATTAAATATTGGTGTTATTTATATAATAATAGGATTATTATTAATTTCAAGTACTTTTATAATTAATACTGAAAATTATTTTATATCTTCTTTTGGTTTTACATTAGTAGTTTTAGGAATTGTCCGTATTAGAAATTATTATCTAATTACTAGAAATGAAGAAAACATTAGAAAACAAGAAATAGCAGAAACAGATGAAAGGAATATTTCTATTATTAATAAATCCAAAAGTACAACACTTTCAATATACATTTTACTTTTATGTATTACTGTAATTATTTTATCTTTTTTTAATCTACATGATATCGCAAGTTATCTTGCATACTCTGTATTACTTTTTGTCGTAATATACTGGATTTGTTATTTTATATATCAAAAAAAATTATAAAATAATATTTTATTCGACAAATACTTTTTACTATGTTATAATATTTTTGGAGGTATTATAATGGAAATAAAAAATTCAAAATTTGTAATAAGTGCTACAAGCAAAAAACAATATCCTGAAAAAAAATTACCTGAAATTGTTTTAATTGGAAAATCAAATATTGGTAAATCTTCATTTATTAATTGCTTATGCAATAGAAACAAACTTGCTAAAACAAGTTCTGTTCCTGGTAAAACAAGATTAATTAATTTTTATAATATAGATGATATTATGTATTTCGTTGATTTACCAGGATATGGATACAGCAAAATGTCTAAATCTCAAGAAACAGAAGTTGCTAATTATATAAATGATTATTTATCTTCAAGTGGAAATATTAGTTTAATTTTATTCTTAGTAGATATTAGACACAAACCTACACAATTAGATCAAATAATGTTTAACTGGCTTATTCAAAATAAAAAACAGTTTATTATTATAGCTAATAAAGCTGATAAAATTGCTAAAACTAAAGCAAATGATTATATATCTGTTATTTCATCTACTTTTAAGCTAAGAGAATATGGATTAGAAGAAAATATTCCTATTATCCCATTTTCTAGTATAAGTAAATTAGGGAAAGAAGAATTATTAGATATAATAGAAAAAGCAATTAATTCTTAAATATAATTTAAATATATAATACACTTTTATTTTAAATAAAAGTGTATGTTTTTTATTTTAAAAGCATCCTATTAGTATACGTTTCTATTATTTTTTACATATTATGCCATTTTCAATTGACAAGTTCACCTAAAAGTACTAATATATATTTGCTATTATTATTTTTGTTTATAATACATTTT
>SVGE01000009.1 GCA_015056545.1 Clostridiales bacterium
ACAAAGAACTTAAGAATATATTACGAAAAAACGTAGTATAGTCTTAGGTTCTTTTAGTTTGCCAAAATTAAAAACAAATATTTTGGAAATAATAAAAATAAAGAACTGAAGGAAGGAGGGTAAATAAAAAATAAAAAAACTACAACAAAACAGTTGAAGTAAAACTAAAAGTGTTATACAATAAAATTGTATAATAACAAATTTAAATTTTAAAGGAGGAAAATGATTATGAAAAATTTAAGTAAAAGAGCTGGAATCAGCTTAGTAGCTTTAATCGTAACAATAATTGTATTAATAATATTAACTGCTGCAGTTATAGTTACGTTTATGGAAGGTGGTATAATAGACAGAGCAAAAGAAAGTGTATTTAAAAGTGATATAAGAACATATCAAGAAATATTAGCAGTAAAAAGAGCAGAGGAACAAATAAAACTAGCAACAGGAAATGGAGAAGAAGATTTAAAATTAATAGACAAAACAATAAGTGGTGAAGCGATAAAAGGAATATTACCAGAATTTAAAGAAGAAGAATATGGAGAATTAATAGAAGTAGTAAATGGAGCAATAGTAGCAAAAAAAGAATTAGATGAAGAAATTTTGCAAGAAAAATGGTTAATAGACTTAGGAATAAAAACAGCACCAGTAGAAGGTAAGGACTATGCAGTAGGAGAAGAAGTAAGTATAACAGATAGTGATGGAGTAGAACATAGTTTTTATGTTATGGAAGATAGCGGAAGAACATTAACATTATTAGCAAAAGGAGCAATAAATACAACTACATATACACAAGAAAATCCAAATAGTATTGAATTTTCAAGTGCAGACTATTGGTGGGACTATGAAGCATGGAAATTATTACCAGATTTTAGTGATTATAATTTAAATGATATAACAAAAGTACCAGAAGGAACAGAGGTATATGCTTTAAAAACAGCGATAGAATATGGAGAAAAATTAGGAGGAACAGGAAGATTAATGACAAGAGAAGAAGCAGAAAGTTGGAAAGATGGTGGAGATTTAGAAACAAAATTGTATGAAGCAGGTAATTATTGGATTGGGACTGCTAATGTACGGTGGTGAATCTGTGTGGACTGTATATGGTAATGATAGGTACTTGGAATTAAGTTTTCATTACAGTTCTAATATGGTTCGTCCAGTAATAACAATCTCAGAGTCTGCAGTCAACTAAGCTAATATATTGAAAATCTAATTAGAAGATACGATGTAGGGTCGTATCTTTTTATATGCTTATGTGTGGGTTAATGTCGTATTATGGAATTATTAAAAAATATTTCATATTTTTATACTTTTACTATTGACAAAAACATACAGACATGATATTTTTATATAGAATTTAGCACTCGAAGCGAATAAGTGCTAAAAAGAGGTGATATAATGTTAAATGATAGAAAGAAAAAAATACTGCAAGCTATTGTTGAAGATTATATTGATAATGTGCAACCAGTTGGGTCTAAGACATTAGTTGAAAACTATAATTTAGGTGTTAGTCCAGCGACTATTCGTAATGAAATGGCAGAACTTGAAGAAATGGGGTATTTAGACAAAACACATATTTCTTCTGGAAGAGTACCATCAACATTAGGATATAGATTTTATGTAGATAGTTTACTTCAAACAAGTAATTTAAATGTTGAAGAAATTAATCTTTTAAAAAACAATATAGAAAATGAAATATTAGAAGTTAGTCAAATAGTTAAACATATAAGTAAAACAGTATCAGATATAACTAATTATACAGTTGTTTCAACTGGTCCTAATATTAAGGATGCTGTTATAGATGATATTAAATTAGTTCTTTTAAATAATAATATGTTATTAATAATTGTACTTACAAAAGAAACAGCTATTAAACAAACAATTATTCAATTAGATGAAGATGTTTCTGAAGAAGTAATTAGTAAATTAAACAATTTATTAAGAGCTAAACTTAATGGTATTTATGTTAAAGATATAGAAAAAGATGCTATTAAATATGTAAATAATGAATTATCTAATTATTTACGTATATTAATACCAATATTAAAAGAAATAACTAATATTTTAGATAATGCTGAAGTAGTATTTGATGGAGCAAATAATATATACAAGCATCCAGAATTTAATAGTCCAGATTTGGCAAAGAATTTCTTAGATACATTAGAAGAAAAACAAATTATGTTACAAGCATTAAATGTTGAAGATGATGATATTAAAATATATATTGGTGATGAAAATTATTCACCTGAATTTAAAGATTTATCTTTAGTAACATTTAAATGTCCACAAAATTTAGGTATTGTTGGAATTATTGGACCAACTAGAATGGATTATGCAAAAGTAATATCAGTTGTAAAATATATAAAAGAAATATTAGATAATAGATATAAAGGAGGATATATTGGTGAGTAAAAAAGAAAAAATTGAAAATGAAGAATTAGAAAATCAAGAAACAAACGAACAAGAAGAAATAATTGCAAAATTAAAAAATGATTATGAAGCAAAGTCTGAAGAAGCTGCAAAAAATTATGAAGCACTGCAAAGGTTAATGGCTGAATTTGATAATTACAAAAAAAGAAGTGCAAGAGAAAGAGAAAGTTTATACAATAGTTTAGTTGGAGATATTATATTAGATTTCTTAGAGATAATAGATAATTTAGATAAAGCTATTGAAAGTGCAGAAGAAAGCAGTTTTAAAAAAGGTATTGAATTAATAAGAAAACAATTTATTGATACACTAAAAAAATATAATGTTGAGGAAATAAAAGCATTAAATGAAACATTTGATCCTAATTATCATGAATCAATAAATCATGTTGATGATGACCAATACGGAGAACAAGAAGTAATTGAAGTATTTAGAAAAGGATATAAATTAGGAGATAAAGTTATAAGATATGCAATGGTTAAAGTTGCTAATTAATGGTTATAATAAAGCGAGGCTTTATTTACATATATAGTCACAAAAGATATTTATATATATTTAAAATTTTAGGAGGTTTTTAATTATGGGAAAAATTATAGGAATTGATTTAGGAACTACAAATTCATGTGTAGCAGTTATGGAAGGTGGAGAACCAGTTGTAATACCTAATGCAGAAGGTAATAGAACTACAGCTTCTGTTGTTGCATTTTCAAAAAATGATGAAAGATTAGTAGGACAAATTGCAAAAAGACAAGCTGTTACTAATCCAGACAAAACTGTTATGTCAATAAAAAGAGATATGGGAACAGATAGAAAAGTTAAAATAGATGATAAAGCATATACACCACAAGAAATTTCAGCAATGGTTTTACAAAAATTAAAAACAGATGCTGAAAACTATTTAGGACAACCAGTAACGCAAGCTGTTATTACAGTACCTGCATATTTTAGTGATAGCCAAAGACAAGCAACAAAAGATGCTGGTAGAATTGCTGGTTTAGAAGTTTTAAGAATTATAAATGAACCAACAGCTGCTTCACTTGCTTATGGATTAGATAAAGGTGAAGAACAAAAAATTATGGTTTATGACTTAGGTGGTGGAACATTTGACGTATCAATATTAGATATTGGTGATGGTGTATTTGAAGTTTTAGCAACAAGTGGTAATAATAGATTAGGTGGAGATGATTTTGATGAAAGAATCATGAAATACTTGGTTGATGAATTCAAAAAAGATCAAGGTATTGATTTATCTAATGATACAAGTGCAATGCAAAGATTAAAAGAAGCTGCTGAAAAAGCTAAAATTGAATTATCTGGTGTTAACCAAACAAATATCAATTTACCATTTATTACAGCAGATGCAACAGGACCAAAACATATGGATATTACATTAACAAAAGCTAAATTTGAAGAATTAATTGATGATTTAGTACAATCTACAATTGAGCCAGTTAAACAAGCATTAGCAGATGCGAAATTAACAACAGACCAAATAGATAAAATATTAATGGTTGGTGGTTCTTCAAGAATACCACTAGTACAAGAAACAGTTAAAAAAATAACTGGCAAAGATTTAGAAAAAGGAATTAACCCAGATGAATGTGTTGCTATTGGTGCAGCAATTCAAGCAGGTGTATTATCTGGTGATGTTAAAGATTTAGTATTATTAGATGTAACTCCATTATCTTTAGGTATTGAAACATTTGGTGGTGTATTTACTAAATTAATTGAAAGAAATACAACTATACCAACTAAAAAATCACAAGTATTCTCAACAGCAGCAGATGGTCAAACATCAGTTGAAATACATGTTCTTCAAGGTGAAAGAGAAATGGCTCAATTTAATAAAACTTTAGGAAGATTCCAATTAACAGGAATCCCAGCAGCACCAAGAGGAATTCCACAAATTGAAGTAACTTTTGATATAGATGCTAATGGTATTGTTCACGTATCTGCTAAAGATTTAGCTACAAATAATGAACAAAGAATAGATATTACAGCAAGTTCAAATTTAACAGAAGAACAAATTAAACAAGCTGTAAAAGAAGCAGAAGCACATGCTGAAGAAGATAAAAAAGCTAAAGAAGAAATAGATATTAGAAATAAAGCAGATTCTTTAGTATATAATACAGAAAAATCATTAAAAGAAATTGGTGATAAAATTAGTGCTGAAGAAAAAGCAAAAATTGAAACAGAATTAGATAATGTTAAAAATGCATTAAAAGGAACAGATGTAGAAGCTATTAAAAATTCAACAGAAGCATTAACACAAGAATTCTATAAATTATCTGAAAAATTATATAGCCAAGTTAACCAAAATGCAGGAGCAGAAGCAGGTGCTGATACAACTGCAGAAGCTAATAATGGAGATAATGTATATGATGCAGAATATAAAGTTGAAGAAGAAACAAATCCTAATGAAGAAAATAAATAGGTTTTAGCAAAATATATTAAGGCACGATAAAAACGTGCCTTAATTATTAGGAATATAAATATTAAAATTGGAGGAAAATTTAAAAAATGGCTGAAAAAAGAGATTATTATGAAGTGTTAGGTGTAAATAAAAATGCAACAGATGATGAATTAAAAAGAGCATATAGAAAAATGGCAAAAAAATATCATCCAGATGCTAACCAAGATAATAAGGAAGAAGCAGAAGTAAAATTTAAAGAAGTTAATGAAGCATATGAAACATTGAGTGATAAACAAAAAAGAACTATGTATGATCAATTTGGACATAATGCAGCTAATGGATTTAATGGAACAGGTGGATTTGGAGGCTTTAATGGTTTTAGTGGTGGCTTTAGTGGATTTGAAGGTTTCGAAACAGATTTTGATATGAGCGATATTTTTGGTTCTTTTTTTGGTGGTGGTTTTTCTAATACAAGAAAAAAATCAAATGGTCCACGTAAAGGTCAAGATATAAAAGTTGGAGTAGAAATTACATTTGAAGAAGCGGCTTTTGGCGTTCAAAAAGAAATTTCTATTTCAAGAGATGAAGAATGTGATAGTTGTCATGGAAGTGGTGCAAAACCTGGAACAAACCAAACAACATGTTCTCAATGTGGAGGATCTGGTCAAGTAAGATATACTCAAAATACAATACTAGGTCAAATAATGTCTACAAAAACTTGTCCAAAATGTAATGGTGAAGGAAAAATAATTGAACATCCTTGTGATAGTTGTAGAGGAAAAGGAACAGTTAGAAAGCAAAAGAAAATTACTGTATCAATACCAGCTGGAATAGATAATAGTCAAACAATATCTATTAAAGGAGAAGGACATAAAGGAACAAAAGGTGGTCCTAAAGGAGATTTATACATAACAGTATATGTAAAAGCACATTCTGTATTTAAACGTAAAGGTGATGATATATTCTCATCAGTTAAAGTTCCATTTACAGTAATGGCAATGGGTGGAGAAATAGACATAGATACTTTAAATGGTAAAGTAAAATATAAGATACCTGAAGGAACACAAACTAATACAGTATTTACTTTAAAAGGTGAAGGAATCAAAAATATATATGGTAGAGGACAAGGAAATTTAAATGTAACAGTAGTTGTAGATATACCTAAAAAACTAACAAATGCTCAAAAAGAAATATTAATGCAATTTAATGAAACAATAGGAGTAGAAAATAAGAAAAAAGGTTTTTGGGGTTAATTTATGGTAATAAATATAGCAGTTATTCGAAGTAAAAGAATAACTGCTTTTTTGTTTTATAGGGGATAGACCAATTTACTGATGTCAGTAAATTGGTTCAAAATAAGGAATTGTCGATTGTAATAGTTAATATTAGTGGTTTTGAACGTTTTGTCGATGCCGACAAAACGATAAATAAAATAAAAAGAAAAGGAGAAGATATTTATGAATAAAATAGAAATTAATAATAAAAGTTTTGAAGATATAAAACATATTGATGAAAATGGTGTTTAGTTTTGGTATGCAAGGGAGTTAATGAAAGTATTAGAATATACAAATTGGCAAAACTTTGAAAAGATAGTTTGTAAAGCAAGAATATCTTGCCAAAACAGTGATATTAGTGAGTTTGATCATTTTACTGACGTCAGTAAAACGATCAAGATGCCTAAAGGCGCAGAGAAAACAATTATAGACTATAAATTAACTCGTTATGCTTGTTATCTTATAGCTCAAAATGGTGATAGTAGAAAGAAAGTAATTGCACTTGCACAAACATATTTTGCTATTCAAACTAGAAAACAAGAAATTAGTGAAAAAGAATATAGTTTGCTTACAGAAGATGAAAAAAGATTTTATCAGAGAAATTTAACTAAGAAAGGAAATTATTCACTTAATCAAACAGCTAAAAAATCGGGTGTTAAAAATTTTGATAAATTCCATAATGCAGGATATAAAGGGTTATATAATGGAGAAACAGCAGATGATATTGCTAAAAGAAAAGGTTTAAGATATAGAGAAGATATTTTAGATAATATGGGGAGCGATGAACTTATAGCTAATTTATTTAGAATTTCACAAACAGAGCAAAAACTAAAAAGAGATAATGTAGATACCGAAAAAGAAGCATGCATAGCACATAATAAAATTGGAAAAATAGTTAGAAAAGCTATTAAAGAAATGGGAGGAACTATGCCAGAAGATTTACCTAAACCAGATAAAAGTTTAAAACAATTAGAAAAAGAAAATAACAAAACTTTGAAAGAATAAGAAAGGAGAAATAATTAGATCATTGGATCACTATTGTCAGTAAGCCAATAAAAAAAGAGTATTCAGTTATTTGAAAAATTAGAATAACTAAATATTATAAAAAATACAATATAATTTCTTTACATTTTGCAATATAAATGTTAATCTAAATATAGAAAATATACGCAGGAGGAATAATGATGGCTCTAAGTAAAGAATATTATAAAGAATTATATAAAGAATTATCAGTTGATAAATTAAAGAAAAAATTAAAAGCAATAATAGTTTCATAAACAAAATATTCTTAATGCTTTTAGAACATGGTAATAAGAAAAAAGATGTAGATGATAATAGTCCTATATCTGATAATGAAACTGAAAATGAAGCAATTAAAGAATTAATTATAGAAAAACAGAAAATGGATTTAAAATAGTATTAAGTCAAGAATAATAATTATAATTATTATGTCAAATGTTAACCACAACTCTGTTTGTGGTATATAAATGCACAGGTGAGCAGATGTAACTCGCAACCCTACTTGCGACAAATTAATGCGTAGGTGAACAAATGATAAAATCTACCTTGTTTGAGGTGGATTTTATAATGAAAGGAATAATTATGTTAAAATTTTTTGTAAAAAATGAACAAGTAAATGAAGAAATAATTGAAATAATAGGGCAAGATGCAAAACATATGCAAAAAGTACTTAGATTAGAAGTAGGAGAAATACTAAATATTACAGATGAAAGTCGAAACACATATAAATGTTCAATTGTTGAATTTAAAGATGAAAAAGTTATATGTAATATTTTAGAAAATGTTGAAGAAGATAATGAAAATAAAATAAATATATCTTTATTTCAATGTTTAGCTAAATTTGATAAAATGGATTATATTATTCAAAAGGCTACAGAGCTTGGTATATATGATGTTTATCCAGTTAGTAGCAAACGTGTTGTAGTTAAATTAGATGAAAAAGGTAAGGTTAAAAAAGTAGAAAGATGGCAAGCAATTTCAAAAGAAGCAGCTAAACAATGTAAAAGAACATATATACCTGAAATAAAAAATGTAATTTTTTTAAAAGATATTTGCAATTTGGTACCAAAGTATGATATTATATTAGTGGCTTATGAAAATGATAAAAGTTCATTGAAAAAAGTCTTACAAGAAATGAAACAAAATATACAAAATATTGGGATAGTAATTGGACCTGAAGGTGGTTTTGATGAAAGTGAAATTAAACTTCTAAATCAATATGAAAATGTGTATTTAGTGTCATTAGGAAATAGAATACTTAGAACTGAGACAGCATCAATTTCATTAATTAGTAATATATTATATGAATTTGACGAAATTTAGAAAGGGGATTGTTAAATGAAATTAGCAGATGTATTTAAAAACGAAAAAAAGAGAGATAGAATATTAGGAAATAGTATATTATTTTTATCATTTGAATTATTATTATATATAGTCTATTTTGAAACTTCACTATCTATAAATTTTAAAATGATAAGTTTTATATTAGCAGGAATAATTGCAATTATATCTATAATATTATTTGCTTTAGGAATAGGTAATAAAAATAAAAGAAATATAGTATATGGAATAGAATTTTTAATACTAGCTATATTTGTAGCAATGGCATTTCCTATATTAGCTATTATGCCAGCTATATATAGAATAGGAAGATTCCCAATTTTAGAATTTGTTCCATTTATAGCATTTTTAGTTTATTATCCAGTGAAAATAATAGTAATGATAAAAAATATGTTAAAGAATTAGGGTGTTAAAATGATAAAAAGTATGACAGGTTATGGAAAAGGTGAATTTGTTGGAAATAACCGTAAATATATAGTTGAAATTAAATCAGTTAATCATAAATATTTAGATTTTAATTTTAAAATGCCAAAAGCACTAAGTATTTTTGAAGATAATATTAGAAAAATATTAAGTAAAAATATTACAAGAGGTAAAATTGATGTAAATATTAGATTTGAAAACTTTAGTGATATTGGAAAAAATATAAAAATTGATGATGAATTGCTTAATCAATATTTAAGTGAATTTGATAGAATATCTAAAAAATATAATATTAAAAACGATATTACTTTATCAAATATAATTGAATTAGATAATATTTTGAAATTAGAACAAGATGAAGAAGAAAATGATGTTATTTTAAATGAATTAACAAAAGCTATTGATTTAGCTATAGAAAACTATATTGAAATGAAAAAAGTTGAAGGCAAAAAAATTGCTGAAAATATGGAAGAAAAATTAATAACATTAGAAGAGAATATAAATAAAATAGAAAAATTATCTGAAAAAGTAGTAGATGAATATAAAGAGAGAATTGAAACTAGATTAAAAGAGTATATTAGTGAACATGATATAGATTATACTAGAATTCTTACTGAAATAGTTATTTTTGCAGATAAAATGACAATTGATGAAGAAATTATTAGATTTAAATCACATATTAATCAATTTAGAAAAGAACTAAATTCAGATAATTCAGTTGGTAAAAAATTAGACTTTATTATTCAAGAAATGAACAGAGAAACAAATACAATTGGTTCAAAAACTAATTGTTTAGAAATTACTAATTTGGTAATATTAAATAAAGCAATTAATGAAAATATACGTGAACAGATTCAAAATATTGAATAGGAGGAATTGTTATGAAATTAATTAATATTGGATTTGGTAATATTGTTTTTGCAAATCGTGTAATAGCAATGGTAAGCCCAGAATCAGCACCTATTAAAAGAACAATTCAAGAAGCAAGAGATAAAGGAAATTTGATAGATGCTACTCAAGGTAGAAGAACAAGAGCAGTAATTATTATGGATAGTGAACATATTGTTTTATCTGCATTGCAACCAGAAACAATAGCAGGTAGATTAGATAAAGAATTAGAAGATATTACTAGTGAAATTGTAGAAGAATAGGAGTGTAGATTATGATAGTTAGACCTAAATTAACAAGTTTAATGGAAAAAGTAGATAGTAGATACACATTAGTATCTGTTGTAGCTAAAAGAGCTAGACAATTAACTGAAAGTGATGAAAGATTAGTTGAAACTGAAAACGGATGTAAAGTTTCAGAAGCATCTGAGGAATTAGCAGAAGGTAAAATAGAATATACAAAAAATAGTTAATATTAAATAATGCCAAGAGTAGTACTTTTGGCATATTTTTAGATAAAGGAGTAAAGGATGTATAAAGTAGGATTTATATCATTAGGGTGTTCTAAGAATTTAGTAGATACTGAAATGATAATAGGATTAATGAAAAATGCAAATTTTGAAATAGTAAATAATGAAAAAGATTCAGATATTATAGTTATAAATACTTGTGGCTTTATAAATGATGCTAAAGAAGAATCAATTAATACAATATTAGAAATGATTGAGTATAAAAACAAGAAGTGCAAATACATTATTGTAGTTGGTTGTTTAGCAAAAAGATATAAACAAGAATTAGAAAAATTAATTCCAGAAGTAGATTTATTTATAGGCCCAGATGAATATAATAATTTGCCACAAATATTAAATAATTTAATACAAAGCAAAGAGAATGAAATTAAAGGGAATTTAACAGATATAGATAGAGTAATTACAACACCTAAATATATGGCATATTTAAAAATTGCGGAAGGTTGTGATAATAGATGTACATATTGTGCAATACCAGCTATTAGAGGTAAATATATTAGTAGGCCTATTGAATCAATTATTGAAGAAGCAGAAAAATTAAATAAAAATGGGGTTACAGAATTAGTTGTAATTGCACAAGATACTAGTAAATATGGAATAGATATTTATGGTGAATATAAGCTAGATGTGTTAATGGAAAAACTAGCAAAAATAGGGTTTAAATGGATTAGAATGTTATATACATATCCAGAATCAATAAACAAAAGACTTATTAAAGTAATAAAAGATAATCCAAATATTTGTCCATACTTTGATATACCAATTCAACATATTTCAAATAATGTATTAAAAAGAATGGGAAGAAAAACAAGTAAAGAGCAAATAGCTCAAACTATAGAAGATATTAGAAAAGAGCTTCCAAATGTAGTTCTTAGAACTACTGTAATGGTAGGCTTTCCAGGTGAAACACAAGAAGATTTTGATGAATTATATAGTTTTGTTAAAAATACTAGATTTGATAGATTAGGTGTTTTTAAGTATTCAAAAGAAGAAAATACACCAGCTGAAAAGTTGAAAGGACATCTGCATCATATGACTAAATTATCTAGATATAATAAAATTATGCAGTTGCAACAAAAAATATCTTTAGAAAATAATGAAAATAAAATTGGTAATAAGTATATCATGCTTGTTGAAAATATTCGTGGAAATATAATACTTGGAAGAACATATATGGACTCACCAGAAATAGATGGTATGGTTAAGTGTAAAAATGATAAAAATAAAAAAATTAATATTGGGGATTATATAGAAATTGAAATAACTAATTGCAATGAATATGATTTATATGGTAAAGTAATATAGAGGTGGAATTATGAAACTGCAAGATTTAGAAAAATTTAGAGACAATGAAGGTTTTATTGATTTTGATAAAATTTTAAAGTTATATGAAAAAGGGTTAATAGACGGATTTCAAGAAGGTTTGCCAGAAACTAGAGGAAGTGCAGAAAAATTTAAACATTGGTTTGAATTAGAGGATTGTGATATTTTAGCTAGATCTACTATGTTTACAGATGAGATAGCTACATATACAGAATATGCAGAATTAATTACAGAAGAATTAGCAAAACAAGTTGAAATACCATGTGCACATTATGATTTAATAAAAGTTAATGGAATAAATGGAAATCTATCTGTTAATATTATTGAAGATGAAGATAGACAATCTCTTACAGCATTATCCCAAAATCAAGCAAGTTTAGAAGTTATGAAAGGTTCAACAATAGATGAAGTTATAGAAAAGATTAATTATTTTAGTGTTACACAAGGGATTGAAAGAGATAGCATAAAAAGTATAAATAGAGAATTAATAAAAAGAGTTATTTTTGATATATATACAATGCAAACAGATAGGCATTTAGGTAATATTTCTTTATTATATGATGGTGACGAATTAAAACTTTCACCACTTTATGACAATGAATGTTCACTTATGCTTGATAAAACTAAAAGTGATATAGATGATATTTTAAAAAGCGAAGATAAAGATAAAAAAATAAAGATATATGCTTCACTTCAAGAAGGATGTATAAATCTTGATGATGAAGATAGAACTATTGACTCAGCTGGTTGGGAAGATATGTTATATTTCTTATGTGATGAACCAGGATATGCTAGAGATTTTGCTAAAGAATGTTCAACAAAACTAAATATTGATAAAGCTATAGAAAATGTTGAAAAAAGAATTGGAGCTGAAATACCAAAACAAGCAAAAGAATTCGCAACATTAGGTTTTAATCAACGAAAAGAAAGTATTGAAAATGCTTTAATGCTAGATATAGATGTTGAAATGGAAGGATTTGATAATGATGATGATGAATATCCTATATAAAGATTATAATATTATGAGAGTATTATATAAAGATAATATTTTTTATACAAATATTAGTTTTGAAAATATAACTAAAGCTAAAAAAGAAGGCTTTTTAGTTGGTAATATTGCTGATACTAAGATTATGTCTAATAAATGTCCTGAATTTATCTTAAATAGAATTAATATAGATTCAAATAATATAGAAGATATAAAAAAAGAAATATTAAAAAATGATGCAAAACTTCAAACAGATAAAATATCTATAAAAATACTTGAAAGTAATTAATTATTGTGTTATAATCTATAATGCGATAAAATTATGTAAACGAAAACCAGGCCTATATATTAGAAGGGGGGATAGTAATGCGTATGCTTAAAGTGTACTGGAAAAACATTGAAGTTGCAGAACTTTCTATGAGTGATGAAAAAAAGTTTGAGTATACACTTATTATACCGAACTTAAGAAAAGCTAAACGGGAAGGTTTGCAGGTAGGCACTTTGTTAAATACAGACTTTAACGAAGATTTTCCTGAATGGATTATTGACAGGGTGCCTAAGAATATACTCAATGATGGAGAAGAAGCAAGCTTTAAGTGGCTTGCAGAAACAGGTGGAAGATTACAGACAGATAAGTTTTCGTTTGTTGAAGAAATTGCTTAAAAAATAAGCTCACATTTTTGTGAGCTTATTTTTTATATATATCATATAATCTTACGGATAGCAATAAAAGAAATTAAAAATTATTAAGAAGAAAAATTGTTTTTCTATTGATTATAAATATATACAAGTGATATAATCATCTTGAAAATATAATGTGAAAAAGGAGGTAATAATTAATATGTATAATAAGTATTACTTTACTTCAGAAAGTGTTACAGAAGGACATCCGGATAAATTATGTGATTATATTTCAGATAGTATATTAGATGAATTTTTAAAGCAAGATCCAAATTCACGAGTTGCTGTTGAAACATTTGCTTTTAATAATAATATAACTATTGCAGGACAAGTTACTTCAAATGGAAAAGTAGACATTGAGAATTTAGTTAGAGAAAAAATAAAAGAAATTGGTTTTGATAATTCATTAACAGATATGGATTATAAGACATGTACAATATATGTAGATATAGCTAGGCAAAGCCCAGATATTGCCATGGGTGTAGATGTTGGTGGAGCAGGTGATCAAGGAATAATTTTTGGATATGCTAGTGATGAAACAGATGAATATATGCCATATGCAATATATGTTGCACATAAATTATCTAAAAGATTAACAGAAGTTAGAAAAACAGGAGAAATATCATATTTGAGACCAGATGGAAAGGTACAAGTAACTGTTGAATATGAGAATAATCAGCCTAAAAGAATTGAAACAATATTAATATCTACTGAGCATTTAGATAATATTTCTATGGATAAATTAAAAAAAGATTTAATTGAAAAAGTAATAAATAGTGTTGTAGATACAAATATGATAGATGAAAATACGAAAATATATGTAAATCCAACTGGTAGATTTGTAATAGGTGGACCGCTTGGAGATACAGGTTTAACAGGTAGAAAAATAATTGTAGATACATATGGAGGATATGCTAAACATGGTGGTGGAGCATTTTCAGGAAAAGATGCTAGTAAAGTAGATAGGTCTGCGGCATATATGCTTAGACATATTGCTAAGAATATAGTTGCAAATGGTTATGCTAAAAAATGTGAAATTCAAGTTTCTTATGCAATTGGAATGAAAGAACCTCTTTCAATATTTATTGATACATTTGGAACAAGTGAAAAATCACAAGAAGAACTAGTTGAAATTGTAAGAAATAAATTTGATTTAACACCAGCAGGTATTATTAATTATTTAGATTTAACAAAACCAATATATTCAAAAACTACAAATTATGGACATTTTGGTAAAAAAGATTTACCATGGGAAAAAATAATTGAAATGTAGGGGGGGATAGATATGAAAAATAAAAAGGTAATAGGAATTATATTACTAGCTATATTAATAGTAGGATTAATGGTAATAGGATATTTAAAATTTTCAAAAAATAATGATTATATATATAAAGAAGAAAAAAATATAGAAGAGTTTATTATAGATAATGAGAATAAATATCTAATTAGAACAAATGATCAATTTATGACAATGCAAAATGATGGTGGTTCACATGTTGATACATATTATGAAATTGATTTAGCAAAGAAAGCATCAATAAAAAAGCAAGATAGATATAAAGGGTTTGAAGGTTGGGTATATCAAGGAAAAGTTTTAAATAAAAAAGTTTTAACTGATAAAGAAATATCAGATTTAAAAGAAATATTTGATAACATAATAGCAAATAAAGACTCAAAAGTTGAAGATAAATTAGATTTTAGTTATTATACATTATCTACAAAAGATTATGAAGAAATTAAGATATATGATAAACAAACAAAACAAGATATTTTGGAAATAGTTGAATAGGAGTGATTTTTATGAATTTAGCAAATAAATTAACATTAATGAGAGTGATTTTAATACCATTTTTCGTAATATTCGCATTTGTGAATTTGCCAGGTGAATTTTTAGGAATGACAACATCACAAATAATAATGCTTGCAATATTTATAGTTGCAGCAATAACAGATAAATTAGATGGATATATAGCAAGAAAATATAATATGATAACTACATTTGGAAAATTCTTAGATCCATTAGCAGATAAGTTATTAGTAAATACTGCATTAATTTTATTAGTTGGTGTTTTAAAATTGCCAGCATGGATAGCTGTAATAATTATTGCAAGGGAGTTCATAATAACAGGTGTTAGATTATTAGCAGTTGAAGATGGTAAAGTAATTGCAGCAAATATTTGGGGAAAAGTAAAAACAGTTACTCAAATGATAGCTATTATACTTATGTTAATAGATAAATATGCTTTTGGAGCATTTACATATGTTAATTTAACAGGTTTTGAGTTAGGATTAAATATAGTATCAACAGTTATGATGAGTATTGCAACAATAGCTACAATTTTTTCATTAATTGTATATTTAAAAGATAGTAAAGATATTATATTAAAAACAAAATAAAGGTGGAAATAATGGAAAATATAAAACAAAAGATAGTAGATTTAGTTAAAGAATTAAATTATTATTCATATAAATATTACACAGATGATGAAAATGTTGTAAGTGATTATGAATATGATATGAAAATGCAAGAACTTAAAAATTTAGAAGCTCAATATCCAGAATTAATTCAACCTGACTCACCAACACAAAGAATAGGTGATGTTACATTAGATAAATTTGAGCAAGTAGAGCATAAAGTAAAGCTTCAAAGTCTGCAAGATGTTTTTACATTAGATGATGTAAGAGAATTTATGGTAAAAATAGATGAAGGATATTCAACAGATTATGTTGTTGAAACTAAAATAGATGGATTATCTGTTGCATTAGAATATGTTGATGGAATATTTGTAAGAGGAGCAACTCGTGGTAATGGTAGTATAGGAGAAGATGTAACAAATAATTTAAAAACAATAAAAACAATACCACTTTCACTTCCTGAGAAAATAAACATAATTGTTAGAGGAGAAGTATTTATATCTAAAGAAAATTTTGAAAAAATAAATGAAGAAAGAGAACTTTTAGGTGAAAAGTTATTTGCTAATCCGAGAAATGCAGCAGCTGGTTCTCTTAGACAGTTAAATAGCAAGATAGCTGCTAAAAGAAAGTTAGATATATATATTTTCAATATTCAAGAATGTTTAGACAAGAAATTTGAGACACATTATGATGGATTAATGTATTTAAAAAAATTAGGTTTTAATGTTAATCCAGGTATATATTTGTGCAAAACAGTTGATGAAGCAATTAAGAAAATTGAAGAAATAGGGGAAGAAAGAGGAGTGCTTTCTTATGAAATGGATGGTGCTGTTGTAAAAGTAAATGATATTCAAATTAGAGAAGAATTAGGAGAAACTAGTAAAGTACCTAAATGGGCTATTGCATATAAATATCCACCAGAGAAAAAAGAAACAAAAATAAAGGAAATATTATTTCAAGTTGGAAGAACAGGTGTTATTACACCACTTGCTATATTTGATACAATAAGATTAGCAGGTTCTAATGTATCTAAAGCAACACTTCATAATTTTGATTATATTACGCAAAAAGATATACGTGTAGGAGATACAATTATTGTTCAAAAAGCAGGAGATATTATACCAGAAGTTGTAGAAAGTATTAAAGAAAAAAGAGATGGAACAGAGCAAATAGTTGAAGTTCCAAAAGTATGTCCTGTGTGTGGAAGTATAGCAACAAGAGATGAAGAAGAAGTTGCAATTAGATGTAATGGTATAGAATGTCCAGCACAACAACTTAGAAGTATTATACATTTTGCAACAAGAGATGCAATGGATATTGAAGGTTTAGGACCGGCTTTAGTTAGTCAACTTATTCAAACTAATCAAATAAAAAATATTGCAGATATATATTATTTAGAATTTAATAATATCGTAGATATGGAAAGAATGGGAGTAAAATCTGCAAATAATTTACTTAAAGCTATTGAAAAAAGCAAACAAAATAGTTTAGATAAATTAATAAATGCATTTGGAATAAGACATATTGGGAAAAATACAGCTAAAATATTAGCAAATGAATTTGAAACATTAGATGATTTAATGGATGCAAATGTATTTGAACTTGCAAGTATTAATGAAATAGGAGAAAAGATAGCTGTTTCAATAAAAGAATTTTTTGAAAACCCTCAAACATTAGATTTAATTAATAGATTAAAAAATGCAGGTGTTAATATGAAAGCTGAGAAAAAGGAAATAACAGATGAAAGATTTTTAAATAAAACTTTTGTAATAACTGGAACATTATCTAAACCACGTAATGAGTTTGTAAGTATTATTGAAAGTTTTGCGGGAAAAACTTCTAACAGTGTTTCTAAAAAAACAGATTATGTATTAGCAGGTGAAGAAGCTGGAAGTAAATTAGATAAAGCTAATGATTTAGGTGTAAAAGTAATAAGTGAAGATGAGTTTAATGAAATGATAAGATAAAGGAGAAATATGAAATGAAAAAGATTATAATCCCAATAGTTATAATAATAGGTGTAATGATTATATTATGTGGTATAATAATGGCTGGAGAAGCAAAGAAAATAATTAATGAAAATAAGGAAGTTACAATGCAAATAATACAATATGATAATTCTGATAATACTGAAAAAGTAGTAAAAGAAATACAAATAAAAACAGATGATTTTATTGAGTTAGATAAATATGATGGTAACAATATTAAAATATTAGAAATAACAGATGAATATGTTAAAGTTTCTAGAGAGAAAACAAGATATAACATAATTAATGATCTATATATGGAATTTGAACCATATATAGAAAACTTAGTAGAAGAAATTGAATATAATATAGTTACACCATGTAATATAGATGACCCACATCCACTTATGGAATATGCGCAAGCTAGATATTATTATAGTTTGAAATTTGTTAGATAGGAGAATATATGTATACAATTGAACAATTTATTAATGAATTAAATGAAGGATATATATTTGAATTTAGATATATGGAAAAAACACATAAGGTAATGAGTTTTGATAAAAAGTCGTATGTTATAAAGAAATTCACAAATGATAATAAAAGTGAAAGGGAAGAGTCTAGTATTGTAGAAGAAAAAGTATTAAAAGAAATGTGGAAAGATATTTCAGATATTACTTATTCTTACTAGGATTTTCAAAATATATACATTTAGATTCTAAATTGAGATTATTAGTATTTTGGCAAGGTTTATTTAAATTATTTAAAGTGCATTTTCCATCTTGCTGATAAATACAATTAGAAGTACAATTAATATTAACCATAATATCACCTAAAAGATATTATGGTTAATTTATTGTTATTTATTCATATTAATATAATATTTACAAACTTTATTTAATTTACATTCTTCACATTTAGGATTTCGAGAGTCGCATGTTTGTCTTCCGTGTGTTACTAATATTAAATTAAGTTTTTGCCAATATTTTTTATCTACTAAATTTATTAAGTCTTGTTCAATTTTAGTAGGTTCTGTTTTATCTGATATTCCTAAACGATTACATATTCTTTTAGCATGTGTATCAATTGCAACACCAACAGGTGCTTTAAAAGCATCTGCTAATATACAATTAGCACTTTTTCTACCAATACCAGCAAGAGTTTGAAGGTCTTCCATATTATCTGGAACAATTCCATTAAAATTATCTAGTAATTGCTGACTAGCTTTTTTTATATTTTTAGCTTTATTCCTATAAAAACCGCAAGAATGTATCATTTCTTCTATTTTTTCTGTATCCATATTAGCAAAATGTTGAGGTTTGTTATATTTATCAAATATATTAGCAGTTACTTCATTTACTCTTTTATCTGTACATTGTGCAGCTAGAATTAAGCAAATAAGTAATTCAAAAGGTGATGAAAAATTTAAAGTAACATCAACTTCTGGATACATTTCTATTAATATTTTTACAATTTCTTCAGCTTGTTTTTTATTCATAATTGTCACCCTTTCACAATATATTAATATAATATATTAAAAACAAGAAAAAGTAAAGATTAGGTGATAGATATGTGGATAAAAAGAATATTAGGATTAGCAGCAATAGGAATAGGTATAGGAATTATGATGGTACTGTTTATGCCAATTTCAGTACTATTCTTTTTAATAGGTGTAGGTTTGCTTATATTTGGAAGTAATTGCTTTTTCCATTAATGGAGGTGAGAAAAAATGAAAGTTGTTGTATATAAAGCTCCTAATTTTTTAAAAGGATTTTTAAAAATGATATTTAAGATATAAATAATTTTAGTCATATTTTGTTGAAATAACTACATAATTGTGTTAAAATTTAAAAGGTTAAAAAAATACCCATAATCAAACTAAATTTTTTAGGGGGAAGTAATAGTGGTAAAAGAAATAACAAACTACAAGGAACTAAAAGAAAAAGCAGATAGTGATTGGAATATACATCGGATAGCAGCAGCACAAAGTGATATTGCTACAGAAGGAATATTAAGAAAGCTTTCAAATGATATAAGCTGGGTAGTTAGACTCAATGTAATAAAAAATTCAAATCTTTCAGATGATTTATTAGTTGAAAGATTTAAAGAGGAAAAAGATGCAGTTGTTTTAAAACAAATAATGGATAAACTGGAAGAAAGAAACTTAGGCCATTATTTAAAAGTAAGATTTTCAGGAGGTAAAGCATGAGACCACTAACGTTAAAAGATTTTAAAGCTCTTCGGGAATTAGCATGTAGCAAAGATATAAATGATAGACTAAAAGCTGCTCAGTGTGAATTTGCACCCAAAAAAGTTTTAAGTTTTTTATCTGAAGATACGGAATGGATAGTAAGATTGTCTGTTTCTATGAATTCAAATATTACAGAAAATTTATTAAATACAATGAAAAAAAGAGAAAAAGAAGTAATTGTATTAAATCAGATTAATGCAGAATTGGAGCATATTCGAAGTATGAAAGCATTAAACAGATAAAATATTAACAAATAGGTATAAATAGTTTTATTTATACCTATTTGTTGTTTTAAAAATAATAGTAGAATAAAAGCGTAAAATAGTTATTAATTATTTAAATTCAATATAATTTTTTTCTTCTAATTCTGTTATATAAACTTTTCTTATACTATTTATTTTCCAATTAATTTTTGAATTTATAATACTGCCGCAATAATCACATTTTAAATCTATTTTACTAACAGGAGCTCCGCAGTTTTTACATTCTTTTATATCAGAAATATGACGATTATTTTTAACAAATATTACATTAAATTTTTGACAATTATGATTATTATAGGAGTTCCCGTTTGAATCAGTTTTAAAACTATCAAAATCAACATCCATAATAGCCGAAACAGTTTGAGCATGTCCATAATTATCTATATCATCTATTGTTATATTATTTTTATAAAAATTTCTATAAATAGATTTTTCTTTTGTTTTTTCAAAATAATTTAATTTATTTGATACAACATGAAAATGTAAACTAGTACATATTGATGATAGTGTACTATAGTCAATATTAGAATAAGCATTTAAATATGTGATAAAAATAGTATACAATTCTTCTTTAAAAAGAGAAGGATTAAGTATCCCATTTTTTTCTAAAATAACATCAGGAATATTTTTATTAGGAATATATTCATGGTCTTTTTTATAGAATTTTTTATTAGTCTTATAACTATATTTTTTATTAGATATATGTATATATTTATTTGAATCTAAAGTATCATTTTTGTTTTCAAATATATTATAATTTGATGAGTTCGATATAAGTGGAATTATAATAAATGCTCCTATAAATATAGTGAAAAAGTCTAAAATACAAATAAATGGATTAATAAAATTACCTATAAAAAGTACTATAGCTCTAATGAAGAAATATTTAAGGAATGTATCTTTAAAATTTTCAGGATTTTTAATTTTAGCTAAAGGCATTAAGAAAAAAACAGACATATGTATAGAACAAAATAATTCCATAAATAAAGCTATATCAATATTCATAATATAATTCCTCCTTTTTAGATATTATAGGTTTATTTTATCAATTATTATTTAAATTGTCTAGCAAAAAAATAATATAATAAAAAAACTCATTTATAAAATGAGTTTTAATATAATCATAAGCTTATCATCATATACTAGTTTACTAGTCTTCTTTTTTACTTGTTCTTAAACATTTAGCACAAACAGTTATTTTTTTCTTTTCTCCGTTTATTAATGTTTTAACAGTTCTTAAATTTGGACTCCAAGTTTTAGCTGATCTTCTATGTGAATGGCTTACTTGATTAAAAAATACTTTTTCTTTTCCACAAATTGCGCATTTTGCCATTTAAAGCACCTCCTTCATTTTTCTAAAACATTGCAGTAATAATTCTAGCATAAATATTAAATAAATACAAGTGCAAAAAGCAATTTTTTTTGGAAAAGTAGCGAAAAAAAGAAAATTATCAGTAAAAATAAAAATATATTTATTTTAAATATAGATTACTAATATATATGTCGAAATGTTCTTAACATTCGACTTTTTTTTATGAAGGAAAAGAAATATTAATGTTTAATATATTAAATGTAGAAAGGGAGGTATTTTATGGAAATAACAATGGATAAGGAAAATAATATTTTAATAATCAAATTACTAGAAGATATTGATCATCATAGTTGTGAATATATTAAAAGAAGGAGTGATTATGAAATTAATAAATGTAGACCTAAAAAGGTTATATTTGATTTAGAAAAAGTAAGTTTTATGGATAGTTCGGGTATAGGGATGATACTTGGAAGATACAAATGTATTATTAGAAATAACGGAAGATTAGGTTTAGTAAATGTAAATAGTAATGTTAAAAGAATATTTGAAATGTCAGGTATTTTTAAAATAATAGACTTATATCAAAATATTGATGAAGTAATTATTGCTTAGGAGGTTATGATGGAAAATATAATGAAATTAGAATTTTTAAGTAAATCAAGCAATGAGTCATTTGCAAGAGTTGCCGTGTCTGCTTTTGTAGCACAATTAGATCCAACAATAGACCAAATTGCAGATATAAAAACAGCTGTATCAGAAGCTGTTACCAATAGTATAATACATGGTTATGAAAATGGTGAGGGTGTTATTAAAATTGTATGTAAGATTATAGAAAAAACAGTTGAAATTGAAATATCAGATACAGGAAAGGGAATAGAGAACATAGAGCTTGCTAAACAAGCATTATATACATCAAAACCAGATTTAGAAAGATCTGGTATGGGCTTTACGATAATGGAAAGTTTTATGGATAGTTTAGAAGTTGAGTCTTATGAAGATTTAGGTACAAAAATAATTATGAAAAAAACAATATCAAATAAGTAATTTGATAATACATATTTTACAAAAGAGGAGATTTTGACATATGACAAAAGATTTAAAATTAACAATAATGAAGGCACAAAACGGAAGTAAAGAAGCAATGTCAAAACTATTAGATGAAAATATAAATTTAGTATGGAATATAGTAAAAAAATTTAATAATAGAGGATATGATAAAGAAGATTTATTTCAAATAGGATGTGAAGGCTTTATTAAAGCTATAAAAAGATTTAATTTTGATTTTAATACAGAATTGTCGACATATTTAGTACCAGTAATTATGGGAGAAATAAAAAGATTTATTAGAGATGATGGTATTATTAAAGTTAGTAGAAGTATAAAAGAATTAAGTTATAGAATATATGAATGTAGGGAAAAATATTTTAAAGAAAAAGGAAAAGAAATAACTATAAGTGAACTTTCTAAAATATTAGAAATAAGTGAAGATGATATTATTGAAGCTATTGAATGTAATGTTAAACCAGAATATATTGAAAGTACAGTGGGAAACAATGAAGATGGACTTACTATTTTTGATAAACTTTCTACTAATATTAATGAACAAGAAGTTAGTACAAATAATTTATTAATAAAACAATGTTTAGAAGAACTTAATGATAGAGATAAACAAATAATTCTTTTACGCTATTATAAGCAAAAAACACAAACAGAAATTAGTAAAATACTCGGAATATCTCAAGTTCAAGTTAGTAGAATAGAAAAGAAAATATTAAAAGGGTTAAAACAAAAAATAGCTTGATTTATTTATTTTTTGTGATATTATATAAATATAATAAGTACAATATAATAGAGTATGATAAAATCTATTATATTTATTTTGAGGAGATTTTATGGAAAAGATTAGTAATTACCCATTATTTAATAATTTAAGAAACGAATATACTAAATTTATATACAAACAATATAATATAATTGAAGAAAAAGATAGAGTAGTTTTAGAATATATATATAATTTAGATGAAA
This sequence comes from Clostridiales bacterium, assembly GCA_015056545.1. GTDB lineage: Bacteria > Bacillota > Clostridia > TANB77 > SIG350 > SIG350. Next base: position 23,539 of record SVGE01000009.1, read on the forward strand.
AAATTGAATTTAAAAATGTTATAACAATATGGAAAAAAGAATTTAAATATATATTAGATTTTAATGATGAATTGATTAAATCAATAGTATTTAATATAGGTATAGCAGAAGCTATAAGTTACTATAAAACTACATGTTCAAAAATATTTGAAATTAAGTGTGGTTACTTAGATGATTATCAAAAAAAATGGTGGGAAAAATTAATATATAATGGATTAGGTGAACTAAGATATTTAAATAGTTTTGAGCAAGTGCCAATAGATGAGTTCATAACAATAATTTCAGAAAATACAAAAGAAATAGAGATAGATAAATCAAAATATGAGAATATACAATTTAATGGTAATTTAATTCCAGTAGGTGGAGGAAAAGATAGTATTGTAACTATCGAACTATTAAAGGACTATGACAATAATCCATTTGAATTTTATCATAAACGCAAAGCTTCATATGATACTTGCAAAGTTGCTGGTTTTAAAAATAAAGATATTTTTGAAGTAGACAGAAAGTTAGATGATAAATTGTTTGAACTTAACAAACAAGGATATATTAATGGGCATATTCCAATATCTTCTGTTATGAGTTTTGTATCATATTTGTCAGCTTTACTTATTGGAAAAAAATATATAGTTTTATCTAATGAATCAAGTAGTAATGAGGGGAATATAGAAGGGACAAATATTAATCATCAATATTCAAAAAGTTATGAATATGAGAAAGATTTTAATGAATATGTAGAAAAATATTTTATAAATAAAGTTAAATATTTTAGTTTATTAAGACCAATTAGTGAATATCAAATTACAAAACAATTAACTAAATATGAGAAATATTTAAATATTTTTAGAAGTTGTAATGCTGGTATAAAAGAAAATATGTGGTGTACTAATTGTCCTAAGTGCGTTTTTGTATACATATTATTATTACCATTTTTAGGTGTAGAAAAAAATAGAGAAGTATTTGGAAAAGATATTTTAGATGATGAAAATATAGAAATACATTTTAGAAAACTTATTGGTTTAGAATATGAAAAACCATTTGAATGTGTTGGTACAAAAGAGGAAATTATTTTTGCTTTAAAAGAGTATATAAATAAAAATGAAAAATTACCTATATTAGTTGAAAAATATAAAGAATATATACAAAATTATATAATAGATATAGACTATAATACTTTATATAATGCAGAAAATTTTATTCCAGATGAATATTTAGAAATATTAAAAAAAGAAATATATTAAAAATGCACAATTATTGTGAAAATTGAACAAAATTTTACTTGAAATGCACAATATTTCACAAAAACTGACAAAAATTATAGAATTTAATATAAAAATGCACAGAATTTTGAAAAAACTGTGCATTTTTATATTTAGAATAGAAAATACAAAGATATATATGCAAATTTAAAAAACATGTTGACAGTTATATATAAAAAATCATATAATATATACATAAGAGAAAATTTAATAATTCGGTAGGTGAGGCTACTACAGGGATACGGGTTGCTACCGCGAAATAGTGGAGACACTATTAGTTGGTTAGCAGGATATGTCGAATTAAGGCATATTCTAATGCAACTTCATTGCCCTGCAAAGCTAAAACTTGAACGATGAATATAATTATAATATAAATGAAAGTATAAGTATCATTGTTTAAGTTAATGATACTTTTTATTTTTTAGGAGGGGATAAATATGAAAGAAAAAATATTAGAATTATTGGAAAACAAAAAATTTAATGAGTTAAAACAAATACTAGTAGAAGAAAATATACAAGATATTGCTATACTTTTTGAAGAATTAAATAAAGAACAAATAATACTTGTATATAGATTAATTCCAAAAGATATGGCAGCAGAAGTATTTACATATTTGGAACCTGAATATCAAGAAAAATTAATAAACATGCTTTCTGATGAAGAAATTAAAAATGTAGTAAATAATATATATATAGATGATATGGTTGATTTAATTGAAGAAATGCCATCAAATGTAGTAAAAAGAGTATTAAAAAATGTAAAACAAGAACAAAGAAAAATTATAAATGAATTTTTAAATTATCCATCAGATAGTGCTGGTAGTATGATGACAATTGAATTTGTTGATTTAAAGGAAAACATGACAGTAGAGCAAGCTTTTCAAAAAATAAAGAAAATTGGACTTAATAAAGAAACAATATATACATGCTATGTTTTAGATATGAGTAGAAAACTTATAGGGTTAGTTTCTGTAAGAGACTTGTTATTAGCTGAAAAAGATGACAGTATTAAAGAAATAATGGAAACAAATATAATAACTGTTAATACTTTAGATGATAAAGAAGAAGTTGTTAAAAAGTTTGAGAAATATGACTTTATTGCACTTCCAGTTGTAGATAAAGAAGAAAGATTAGTTGGTATAATTACAATAGATGATGCTATTGATGTATTGCAAGAAGAAACAACAGAAGATTTTGAGAAAATGGCAGCTATGATACCATCAGAAGAAACATATTTTAGAACAGGAGCTTTTACACATGCTAAAAATAGAATTATATGGCTTTTAGTTTTAATGTTATCTGCAGCAATTACAGGGGAGATAATAACATATTATGAATCTGCTTTTGCAACACTTCCATTATTAGTTGCATTTATTCCAATGATAATGGGAACAGGTGGTAATTGTGGTTCACAAGCTTCAACTCTTATTATTCGTGGTTTAGCAATGGATGAAATTAGATTAAAAGATTTTTGGAGAGCTTTGTTTAAAGAATTAAAAGTTTCAATAATTGTTGGTTTAGTACTATTTTTAATAAATGGTATACGAATAGTAGTTCAATATAATGACTTTAAACTTGCAATAGTAACAGGGTTAGCACTTATTGCAACAGTTATATTAGCAAAATTATTAGGATGTATTCTCCCAATGGTTGCTAAAAAAATAAAACTTGATCCAGCTATTATGGCTGCACCACTTATTACAACAATAGTTGATACATGTTCAGTTTTAGTTTATTTTAGTATAGCTGTTGTTATTATGGGAATATAAAAATATATAAAAGAAAATCTTATAGAACAAAGTCTATAAGATTTTTACTTTATTTATTTTACGATATATTGGCTTAATTTAGTAATAGTTCCAGCACCAATTGTTAAGATTATATCAGCCTTATTTGTATTAGTATTTAAATATTTTGCAATATCTTCAAAAGAAGAAATATATATTGATTTATTAGGTGTTTTCTCGTTAATTAGATCTACTAATATTTGAGATTTTACTGTTCCATCGTCTATTTCTCTAGCAGCATATATATCTGTTACAATAACAATATCTGCATTATCAAAACAAGTAGAAAAATCATTTAATAAATTTTTAAGTCTTGAATAAGTATGTGGTTGGAAAATTGCATATACTTTGCCATTTTCTTTTTTCTTAACAGAATTAAGCAAAGCTTTTACTTCTGTTGGGTGATGTGCATAATCATCAATTACAGTAGCTTCAGTTATAGTTCTTCCTTTAAATTCAAATCTTCTTTTAGTTCCAGTAAATTTAGCTAAACCAGTTTTAATTGTTTCAAAATCAATATTATGAGCTATACATGTTCCAATTGCACTACAAGCATTAGAAATGTTATGAATACCTGGAACATTTAATTTGATATCTTTAATAATATTATTTTTATATTTAACATCAAATATACCAAATCCATTATCATCATATCTAATATTATATCCATAAATATCTGCATTTTCATCTTTTAAACTATATGTGTAAATATTAATATCTTTTCTCATGTTTTTTAATATATCTACACATTCAACATTATCTATATTTATTATTAAGTTACCCTTAGTAGGCAATATATTAGTAAACTTTATAAAAGATTGTTTTATTTGGTCAATTCCACTAAAATAGTCTAAGTGTTCTTCTTCAATATTTAATATTATTTCTGTTTGAGGATAAAAACTTAAAAAACTATCTACATATTCACAAGCTTCAATAATAAAATAATCAGATGTTCCAACTTTATAATTTCCATCTATTTGAGATAGAACTGAACCTATTTGAATAGAAGGATCTAACATCGCTTCAATAAAACATAAAGATATCATACCAGTTGTTGTTGTTTTACCATGTGTACCAGATATAGCTATTGTTTTAGAATATAATTTGGTTAATTCACCTAAAAATTCAGCTCTTTCCATTATTTTAATACCTAATTCTTTTGCTTTTAAAAGTTCAGGATTATCTTTAGAAATAGCAGCTGTATATACAACTAAATCAGGTGAAACAATATTATTTGCATCATGACCAATATATATTTTGGCTCCTTGTTTTTCAAGTTTTTCTGTCATTTCAGATTTAACTCCGTCTGAGCCACTTATTTCATAACCCCAACTTAAAAGTATAGAGGCAATCCCACTCATACTAACTCCGCCTATACCTATCATATGTATTTTTTTGTAATTAATATTTTCTTTCAAATTATCACTTCCCATATTTTAATATATGCATATTATATATTTTTAATATGAATTTATCAATAGAAGTGTAAAAAGAAGTATAAAAAACAATAAAAAACTATTGAAAAGTTAAAATACCTATGATATATTACAAAATGAAAGCAGGTGAAAGAAAATGTCAAATAAAACCAGTACAAAGTGCCATAAAGTGCTAAATACTAGGGGGGGGGGGATGTTTATAGTATAAAAACATCTTTAATTGACATGCAAAAAAATATAGAGAACTTAAGAATATATTACGAGAAAACGTAGTATAGTCTTAGGTTCTTTTTTGCGCCAAATTAAAAAACATATATTTTGGCAATAATAAGATAAAGGACCAAGGAAGGAGGTAATAAAAAGGAAAATAAAAAACTACAACAAAACAGTTAAAGTAAAACTGAAAGTGTTATACAATGAAATTGTATAATAACAAAAGATTAGATTTTAAGGAGGAAAAAGAATATGAAAAATTTAAAGAATAGTAGAACATCAGGTATAAGCTTAGTTGCACTAATCGTAACAATAATTGTATTAATAATATTAACTGCTGCAGTTATTGTAACTTTTATGGAAGGTGGAATAATAGATAGAGCAAAAGAAAGTGTATTTAAAAGTGATATACGAACATATCAAGAAATATTGACAGTAAAAAGAGCTGAGGAACAAATTAAACTAGCAACAGGAAAAGGAGAAGAAGAATTAAAATTAATAGACAAAACAATAAGTGGAGAAGGAATAAAAGATATAATACCAGAATTTAAAGTAGAAGAATATGGAGCAATAGTACAAATAGTAGATGGAGTATTAGTATTAGGAGAAGGATATGAAAGTGCAACAGACCTTCAAAAAGAATGGTTAGAAGATTTAGGAATTAGTGCGGGAGAAGAAAATAATGAAGGAATATCATTAGTTAGTGTTGCAAAAGTAGGAAATTATGTAGATTATAATATAGTGGGTGAAACAGATACAATAGTAGAAGAAGATAGAGGATGGATATATAAATATACTAATGGTATAGTGAGTTATGAAATAGGATATCAAGATATAATGTGGAGAGTATTAAAAAATGATGGAAATACAGTAACATTAGTAAGTGCAGAGCCAGTAGAACTTATAAATCTATCTGGAGAAAATGGATTTATAAAAGGGCCAGATAGATTAGATGAAATATGTTTTAAAGTATATGGTGGGAGAAACTTAAAAATAGAAGATGTAAATGAAGTACTAGGAGTGGAACCGGTTCCAACTTATATTAATTCTGAAGTGATAGAAGTAACAAAAAAATTCGGAACAACTTTAGGAGATGTAATAGCAGAGGAAGAATATGATGTAAGTAGTTGGATTAGTAAACCAGAAAATTATGAGGAACTAGAGTTAGTATATTTTTATAATCAATCAAGTTGTACAGAAGTAAGTTATGAAGTGCAAGATATGATATTTGGCAAGGGGAACTATTGGTTATCTTCAACTGCTGCTGGGGTATTTTTTGCCATGGGGCGTGCAGATTTTGATGTATTCTATGTAATGGACACAGCTGTTAGTTATGATGTATTATATTATTCGGATGGAAATGAGTCTGAAAATTATCATGGTTTGCGCCCAGTAGTTACTTTAAGCTCTAATATCAAAGTAGCAGAAGAAACAGGAGATGGAACTAGTGCAGAAAAACCATGGATATTAAAATAAGGAAAAAGTGAGTAGCACGTAAGACGTGGTAATGTTAAGAATAAGAAGAAAAATATAAAGTATAGCAAATATACATATTACGTAACGAAATAAAATAAATGAAATATATAGATATTAAATGGAAATAACATTAGTAACGTAATGAAGGTAAAGCATAAACTATATCTTTTTATATATTTGTGGTTGGTAGTATGATTAAAAAAAAGTTATTTGTTTTTTAGATTATATTTAACTTGAAAAATAGTAAACTAAGATAATATGTATATCAAAAATTTGTAAAATTTTTTTGTAAAATTAGAAGGGAAAAACAAAAAAATGACGAATATATAAATATTAGCGCAAGCTAAAAATTTTTACATATTATGAAAGGCGGTGCAGTTTAATGCAAATTACAGAAGTAAGATTAAGAAAAATGACTAAAGACAGTAGATTAAAAGCTATTGCAAGTATCACTTTTGATAACGAATTCGTTATTCATGACGTAAAAGTTATCGAAAAAGAAAAAGAAGATGGAGTAGAATTATTTGTAGCTATGCCAAGCAAAAAAAATCCAGTAAGTGGAGAATTTAAAGATATAGCTCATCCAATTAATGCTGATGCAAGAAAGAAAATTGTTGATGCAGTAATGGAAAAATATAATAATCCAGATGAAGAATCTGCTGAATAATTAAGTAGTATAAAACAAGTGGAGTGAGTAGTTATCTACTCATTCCATTTTTTGAATATAAAAGGAGTTTTTATGAATAAGATACAATATTTTGATTCACATGCACATTATGATGACAAATGCTTTGAAAGTGATTTAGATGAAGTTTTAACTAATTGTTTTGAGTGTGGCGTTACTAAAATAGTTGATGTTGGATATAACAAGGAAACATCAATTAAAGCAATTGAACTTGCAAATAAATATGATTTTGTTTATGCAACAGTAGGTCATCATCCAGAAGAAGTGTATAGTGACACAAATTTAGAATATATATATGAATTAGGAAAAAAAGAAAAAGTTGTTGCTTTAGGTGAAATTGGGTTAGATTATCATTGGGATAATGATAAAGTTTTGCAAAAAAAGTTTTTTATAGAGCAAATAGATATTGCAAATGAACTTAATTTACCAATAATAATACATAATAGGGAAGCAGATATGGATATATTAAATATATTAAAAAATGAGAAAAAACCTAAAGTTGATGTTGTTTTTCATTGCTTTTCTTCAAGTGGAGAAATAGCAAAAGAAGTTCTAAAAAATGGATGGTATATTTCTTTATCTGGAACAGTTACATTTAAAAATGCACGAAATTTACATCAAATTGCATATGATGTTCCATTAGATAGATTATTTATTGAAACAGATTGTCCATATTTAACACCAGAGCCATTTAGAGGAAAACGTAATGACTCATCTAAAGTTATTTATGTATGTAATAAAATTGCTGAAATAAAAGGATTAGAGAATGAAATTGTAGCAAAACAAACTTATGAAAATGCTTGCAGATTTTATAATATAAAGGAAGTGTAATATGAATTTTGTAGAATGTCCTAATATACCAAATAAAAAAGTGTCTAAAGTAATTGTAGATTATAGGATAAGTGAAGAAAGTGAAAAATGTTTAAATACTATAGGAATTGAATGTATAAAAACAAAAAAATGTAATAGTGTATATGATGAAATATCTGGACATACAGATATACAATTAATTCATTTAGGAGAAAATGAGTTAATTGTAGAAAAGAGTATGTATAATGAGTATAGTGAAATATTTAAAAATATAGATGTTAATCTAATAAAAGGAGACACTATACTTAAAGATAAATATCCATTAGATATTGCATATAATGGATGTATTATTGGAAATAAATTTATACATAATTTAAAATATACAGATGAAGTATTATTAAATAAAATTGAACAAAAAGGTTTTAGATTAATAGATATAAATCAAGGATATTCTAAATGTAGTATTTCTGTAGTCAATGGGAATAATATAATAACAAGTGATAGAAAAATTGAAAAAGAACTTTCAAAATATTTAAATGTGTTATATATTGAAAATGAGGATAATATAAAACTTGGTAAAATGCAAGGATTTATTGGTGGTGCAACAGGATTAATTTCTCAAGATGTTTGGTGTATAAATGGAGATATAAATAGACTAAAGAATTGCAATAAAATATTAGATTTTTTAAATTTAAATAATATCAAAGTAATGTGTTTAAATGATTCAGAAGTTATAGATATTGGTTCAATTTTACCAATTATATATTAAATGAATAAAATTATGAAAAATACCTACACTATATATTAGTATAGGAGGAATGATATGGGAAATATAGATAAAAAAACATTAAAAAATATTTATCAAGCTAGTAAAATGGGACTTGACTCTGTTGAATATATTTATCCAAAAGTAGAAGACAAAGAATTAAAAAAAGATTTGGATGAATATAAAAGAAAATATCATGATATTATAGGTGAAACAAGATATAGACTTGATTTAATGAAATCAGAGCCAGAAGATTATAGTCCTATGGTAAAGGTAATGTTATGGACAGGAATACAAACTCAAACAATGATGGATACTTCTTCAAGTCATATAGCTGAATTATTAATAAAAGGAAGCTCAAAAGGAATAGTTGAAATGACTAAAGATGTTAATAATGATTTAGTTGATGAAAATGTAAGAAAAATTGCAAATACACTTATTCATTATGAAAAAGAAAATATTGATAAAATGAAAAAATATTTATAAAAGTATTGCATTTTATTGTAAAATGTAATATAATATTTCTCCACGAATTTATATTGTTATAGGTTCAATAAATTTTTTATTTGAATTGGAGGAAGATTAATGAATCACAAAACTTACTTAGGATATCGGAGAAGTTTAAATCGAAATCAAACACAGCAAAACCAAATGGTTATTTCAATTGGTAACAAAGAAAATCCTTTGAATAAGCTTATTGCAACTTTAAAAAGCTTCGGAGATTTTTCAATTGCATATTTGTCATCTGAATATGTTAAGAAAATGAAAGAAATGGATGTTTTATCATATGAAAATGATGAATGTTTGAAAATAAAAAACGAAGAAGAAAAGTTGTCTATGAGACTTACAAAACAGCACGGTGGAGATTATGTTTTAAGCAGTTTGCAAAATGGAGACTTAACATTTATTGGCGAGAAAAAGTATTGTAAAACTGTTTTACAGTTTAAATTAAAATGTGAACAAGTCTGAGCATAAAAAAGGTAGTTAGAGCAATCTAATTACCTTTTTATAAATATATTAAAACATACTTTAGGGGTGATAAAAGATGTGTTTTAAAATGTATAGTGCGTTTATAAGCAATATTGAAGGAAAAAACATTGTACAATTAAAACCAAATGAAAAAAAGTTTGTAAGAGAATTATTTTGGACAATACTTGAAAACAGCAGAGTATATTTTAGTGAAGAGTATTTAGAATTTGTTAAACCTATGTTTAATTATGTTTATCAAAATGAGAAAAATGAACTAATACTTGAAAATGCTCGGTTTCATGAAGGTTTAAGTATAAGAGTTCAAGAAGTGTGCTCGGGAGAATCGGTAGAAAAAGCTTATGCTTTAAGGCAAATAAAATCAACTGGTATAGATTATATTCCTAAAAAAGAAGGAAAAGGAGTAATTTTAAAACTTAAAAAAATACATAAATAAAACACTTAAGGAGGACAAAAGATGGATAGCAAAAAATACGGAGTATATCAGAAAAACATTAAAGAGGAAAGCAATATAAAGGTTCTTCAAACAACAGAGGAAAAAACTATAGCAAGTCTTTTTTTAGCTTTGTTATGGACAAATAAATTGTATTTGTCAGAAGAATACTTTAATTTTATTCGACCACTGTTTAAGAAAGTTTTTGAGGAAGAGCTTAAAGAGGATCAAACAATAGTTGTTTTGGTAGGAAATTACTTGTATCCTAATTTAACGATAACTCTTGAAAAAAACAAAAATGAAGAAAGATATTTTGTAAAAAGTATTACTTCATCAGGGATATTCTTTACAGGTAATAAAGAAAACAAAGGACCTGTTTATGAACTTAGAATGTAATAAGTAAGGAGTGTTTAAATTGAATAATATGAATTATTCAGTGTTTAAGGAAGGTAAACCATCAACTTCGAGTATATCTTTTACTCCAGAGCAAAATGAGTTTATGAAAAAACTTTTGGCTGCAATGTTGGAAAGTAAAGATGTGGCATTTTCTAAAAAATACTTGGAATATGTAAAAACTCTTTTTGATGAGATACATATTATCAAAAAAGAAAATGGAAAAGAATGTGCGAGTGAAGTTCTTCAATTGAAAAATACATATTCAGATTTTGAAGTTAAACTTCGTGTATGTTCTTTTGACAATAAGCTCTATGGCACTATATATGTACTTTTTGATTTTGAATCTGGAGGTTTAACATATAATAGCAGTCTTTCTTCTGGTAAAAGAATAACTTTTAAAACTGCAGAAGAAATGGAAGAAGAATAAGAAAATATAGCTGGGATAAATATCCTGGCTATATTTTTTGTTCTAAAAAGAAACAACTAATAATATTATGAAATATAAAGTGTTTTGGAGGGAATAATATGAATGAGAAAATATTTATAATATTATTTATATGTATAATAATAGGTTTAGGAATTTTTGTAGGAATAACATATTCAAATGATTATGAAGAAACAAAAAATATAGAAAGATTAGAAGTAAGACTTGGAGATAAATTTGATTTAATAGAGGAATATAATAATAAATATATATTAGATTATAGGCAAGCAGATTTAGATAAAGATAATATAGTAGATGATATTTTATTAATTGGAGATAAACAAAAAGTAAGTGATAATTTTGCTAATAATATGTTAGTAATTGTACGTAATTGTGCTAATGGAAAAATGTATGAATATAATTTAGAAGGGCTTGAAGGATATCGAGCACATATTGAAATAAGTAGATTAACAAATAGTGAAGTACCAGATATTTTATTTACAACAGATAGTGGCCAAAAGAAAAAACAAAAGCAGTTTATTATATTAAAATATTCAAAAGGCAAATTTGAGCAAATTTTTGATTTAGAGAAAGATAAAGGTATAGAGTTAATAGGAAAATATAAAGATGAATATATAGCAGAAATTGAGATTAAAAATTTAAATAAAACAATTAATTTAGACTTAAAAGATAAAAAAGATTTTTATCAAAAAAATAATGTATATGATATTAAAAATAAATTAGTTAATAATGAAGTAAAAATACAATCTAAAACAATAGATAGTTTAGAACAATATGTTTTTGAAGATAATACAAATGGTATAATAACAACACAAAAAGTTATTGGAATAAATAGGACAGATATATTAGATGAAATAAAAACAGTATGGAAAATAGATAATAATAAACTAACAATAATATCTATTGAAGGACAAAGATGTGGAAAGATATTGTAAAAGAAAGTTTCAAATGATATAATTCAAAAGAAGGGAGATGAAATAAAAATATGAGTAAATTAATATGGAAAAGTGGAACAATGTTATATCCAATTCCAGCAGTAATGGTAAGTTGTGGTAGTATGGAAAAACCTAATATAATAACAATTGCATGGACTGGAATATTAAATTCAGACCCAGCTATGACATATATATCAGTAAGAAAAGAAAGATATTCACATAAATTAATAAGCGAAAATAAGGAATTTGTAATAAATTTAGTATCAAAAGATTTAGCTAAAGCAGCAGATTACTGTGGTGTTCGTTCTGGCGAAAAAGAGGATAAATTTAAAACACTAGGACTTAATACAGAAAAAGCTGAAAATGTATCAGCACCACTAATAAAAGAAGCTCCTGTAAGTATTGAATGTAGAGTAGAGAAAGTAATTGAGTTAGGAACACATGATATGTTTATGGCTAAAATATTATCTGTTGATGTTGAAGAAAAATATCTAGATGAAACAGGTAGATTTGATATGGAAAAATGTGATTTAGTCGCATACTCACATGGACAATATTATACATTAGGTGACAGATTAGGTAAATTTGGTTTTTCTGTTGAAAAGAAAAAATAACAAAATTATGAATAAAATGGAATTGCCTGACTATAATAAATAGTAGGTGATTACATGAAAGAAAATAATAATGAGAATTTTAATAATATAGATAATAATGAATTAATTAAAAATTTTAATCAAGCTAAGAAAGATTTGAAATGGGCAGAAAATAATTATCAATTTGCACAATCTGTTGAAGCTATAGATTATTATATATATCAAATAAAAGCAAGCCAAGCTAAATTTGATAATATACTTAAACAAATAAAACAATTAGGAAAAGTAGATGTAGTGCAAGAAAACTAATTTATAATTATTCATAAATTATCTATAAAAGGAGGATAATTTATGAATACAGTTTTAACATTTATATTAACAATAATAGTTTTGTTTGTAATATTAAAAATTGTTTCAGCACCATTTAAATTAATAATTAAACTAATATTAAATTCAATAATTGGTGGACTTCTTATATATGTTGTAAATCTAGTTGGTGCATCATTTGGAATTAGTATAGGACTTAATTTATTTACAAGTATTTTTGTAGGCTTAACAGGTATTCCTGGAGTTATTATATTAATTATTTTAAATATGTTTATATTATAAGAAAAAGGATATATAGTTCATAACGAATTATATATCCTTTCTTTTACTAAATTGCTCTAAGAAGCGGTACTCCTTTTTTGAAAGCTACAATTGTTGCTTTTTCAATATCACCGATTTCTACAAAAGAACTTTTTATTATTAAATAACCTTTTAAATTTAATCCGAGGAAGGAGCAATACCATGAGTTTGCTTCCTTTTTCTTATCTACTGAAACTGCATATGTACTATTTATTGAAAGTCCGAATTGAGGACAATCTGCATAATTAAGTGACCATGATTCAAACTCTTTATCAAATCCTTCAACTTTTAAGTTAATAATTTGGTCTTTTTCAAATACTGCGTTAAAATCTTTTTCAAAAGATTTTACAAGCCGATGAGGTGGTATAAAACATTCAACACCTCCGCCGATATCTACCAATATTCCCTTATCATATATATTTGTAACTTTAGCCTGAATAACATCTCCAGGATTAAAATTTTCATGTTGCCACTCATTTGCTTCTGTTTGAACACAAGCACGATTAAGAGTGAATCCTTTGTTAGGATTATAGTCTTCGATTTTGTAGTTAATTATTTTTCCTTCGAGAGAGTGAGCTACAGCGAATATCCGGTTATTTGAAATATTTTTTCTTGGCATCCAACCTGTAATACCGAAACCTAAGTCGACTAAAAGATATTCAGCATTTGTAGGACAATGTTTAACTCGTCCATAACAAATACTTTTACTTTCCATTGCTTCAAATAATTCGTTCATCCGTTCTTCTTCGGATGACGCTTTTGTTAAAGCAATATTCATCTCCGGTAAATACAACTGCTTTTTCATATGTATCATCCTTTCATTAAAAAAATTTAATAAAATTAAAATAATTCAATTTTACCCGAATTTTATTATACCATAAAAAACAAATTATGTAAATTAGTTTAAGAAAAAAAGTTGAAAAAAGAAGAAAAACTATTGAAATGATAAACTACTTATGATACTATACAAACAAGAAAGTAGGTGTAAGAAAATGTCAAATAAAACCAAAGTAATATGCCAGAAAGTGCTAAATACTAGGGGGGGGGGATGTTTATAGTATAAAAACATCTTTAATTGGCATGCCAAAAAATATAGAGAACTTAAGAATATATTACGACAAAACGTAATGTAGTCTTAGGTTCTTTTGTTTTGCCCAAATTAAAAAAATATATTTTGGCAATAATATAATAAAGAACTGAAGGAAGGAGGAGAAAATAAAACAAAAAAACTACAACAAAACAGCTTAGGTAAAACTAAAAGTGTTATACAATAAAATT
>SVGE01000010.1 GCA_015056545.1 Clostridiales bacterium
TTTTAATTTTGGCAAACTAAAAGAACCTAAGACTATACTACGTTTTTTCGTAATATATTCTTAAGTTCTTTGTATTTTTTTGCATGTCAATTAAAGATGTTTTTATACTATAAACATCCCCCCCCCCTAGTATTTAGCACTTTCTGGCACTTTGCTTTGGTTTTATTTGACAATTTTCTCACCTCTTGTTTGTAATATATCATAGGTAGTTTAAAAATTCAATAATTTTTTCATTAAAAAGTATCAATATTTTTTTAATCTCTAAATTGCAAAACAATTGAAAGTACAAAATTCGAGTAGGATACATTACTCGAATTCTGTACTTTTGTTATTAGACATATTTTTTATTCCTATATTTCCTTTATTAACTCCTCTTTATATTTCATAATATTCTAATATTATTTTTTGATATTCACATGGTTTTACATAATAAATTAATTTTGGGCCACTCATAAAGCTATTTTATGCATCTTTCAAACTATTTTCATTAAGTAGAAAATCATAAATACTAATATAAATTATGCCATTATCATCTTGCCATTTTATAAAACTATCATAAACAATAACCATTTTTTTAAAACTATCACCTACACTTAAAAGTGATTGTACTTCCTGTTCTCTTTTATTCTTCTCTTCTATGCTGTATACAGATTGAATATAATATTTATCACTACCTTTGTTCGCAACGAAATCAATTTCTAATTGTCTATAGTCTTTTTTACCATTTTTTAAATTGTTTCTTTTTTCTACAATTCCAACGTCAACATTAAAGCCACGTCTACGAAGTTCAGTATATATAATATTTTCCATTATATGAGTTTTTTCTAATTGTCTAAAATTGATTAAACTATTTCTAATACCAATATCTACAAAATAATATTTTGATGGCGTTTCAATATATTTTTTACCTTTAACATCAAATCTTTTAGATTTCTCTATTAAAAATGATTCTTCAAGATATTTTAAATATGATGCTATTGTTTTATTAGTAATATTCTTGTTTCCTTTACTAATAAATGTATTATATAACTTGGTTGGATTAGTAAGAGAACCAATACTTGATGATATTATTTCTATTAAAGTTTTTAGTTCTTCATCATTTCTAATATCATTTCTTTCAATAACGTCATTGATATATACGTTATCTTTTTGAAAGTTTAAATAATCAATTTTTTCTTCTGCAGTTTCAAAATTAGTTATTAAAGGAAGTCCACCGTAATTTATATATTCATTTAATCCATTTATCTCATTCCCGCTATAAACAGACATAAATTCGAAAAAAGAAAGTGGATAAACTTTTATTTCATCACCACGTCCTCTAAATTCTGTAATGATATCTGATGATAGAAATTTAGAGTTACTTCCTGTTACATATACATCAAGATTTGGTTTTCTTAAAAAACTATTTAAAACACTTTCAAAATCTTTTACTTTTTGTATTTCATCTAAAATAACATAGTAAGTGTTGTTATCAATAGCTTTTTTCATAACATATTCATAAAGTTTTTTAGGATTAGTATATTCTTCATTTTCAATAGAATCCAATTCCAATTTAATTATGTGATTTTCATCAACTCCGTTATCTAACAAATAATTTTTAAAAATTGGATCTAACAAATATGATTTTCCGCATCTTCTAATACCTGTAACTATTTTTATAAGTTTGTTATTTCTTTTTGAAATTAGTTTATTTAAATAATAACTTCTATTTATTTCCATATAAATCATCCTTTCATACTACTAATAGTATATACTAAAAAATGAAATTTATCAATATTTTATTCCACAAAAACTGTCCTATTCCACTTTTTGTGAATTTAATTTTTAAAACAAGTTTAACAATTTTTCATATTAAAAATATTGAAATGTCAAACATAAGCAATAATATATTTTTTCAGTTATCTATTAAAATTTCATTTTACACCAATAAATACAAAAATCCAGTCTTTTATCAAATAACTCAAAAAAATGAGAAAACTTTTTTTATTTTGTTTTTTCATTTTTTATATTTGGTTTCAAAATAAAACTGAGCATTTATTCAATTTTACTTGATACATTCTGCTCAGTTTTTATATTCTACATTTTCTCTGGTTCCTCATATTCTACATCAAAAGTTTCTACTGTAACTGATTTCATTACAGGTGGATTAACAGGTCTATCTTTAGCCATACTAAGTGGACTTCTTGAAACAACTTCTGAATTAACTATTTCATCAACAACATTCATTCCTTCAATTACACTTCCAAATGCAGCATATTGTCCATCTAAAAATTCTGAATCGTCTGTTACAATAAAAAATTGTGAACCTGCACTATTAGGCATCATACTTCTTGCCATTGATACAATTCCTCTAACATGACTTATATTATTTTCTACTCCATTATCTCTAAATTCACCTTTTATTCCATATCCAGGTCCACCTGTTCCATTACCTTTTGGACAACCTCCTTGTGCCATAAACCCTGGTATTGTTCTATGAAATGTTAATCCATTATAGAAACCTTTTTTTATTAAAGATATAAAATTCCTAACAGTTTGTGGCGCTTTAGTAGGATATAATTCTAATTTAATTATTCCTCCGTTTTCCATTTCAATTGTTACTACTGGTTTTTTAGTTATTTGTTCCATTTTGTTTCTCCTTTCTTATATCGCAATTTCTGCACATATTATTTATTTTATCTGATTTGCAACCTAAACAATTTACTTCAGATAAATCAATATTATATTTAATAGCAACTTTCTTTTTTCCTTCTATATCTTCTGAAATTGTTGCTATATACACACTACACTTTCTACAATCAAAATTGCAATATGATAATTTATTCTCCACTTTTATTAATTTTCCTTCCTCTTATTTTATTAATTCTTTATTTGTTTTAAATATATTTACATATATTAATATAACAATTAATTTAAAACATTGCATTATTGCTAATGTATATACTACTCCAAAATTATCTGCTATAATTCCTACTAATAAAAAGAATATAGCCATAGATATACTGCTTATTAATGACTTTATTGATGCCATACTTGCTCTATATTCATCTGTATATAATTTTTGAGAAATCTCTTCTTTTACAATATTTGTTGGTATAACTGAATTAGTTACTAATACTAATGGTGACCATATATTATTTAATAAAGCACCTATTAAATTAGATAAAAAACTATATATATATCCACCTATCATAATTGTAGTATTTTTTACTTTCTTTAAAATTTTATCACTAAACCAATTTGCTAAAAATAATCCAATATTAGCTAAAACTCCTGGAATACCTAATGCCCACTCAGGCCATAACATTTCATAAAATTTACTTCTAAATTGATATGTAGACTCTCCTACACCTTCACTTATACTATCTGCAACAACTTGTTTTAATAATGTTTTATTTTTAAAAACTAGTTTAATTGAATTAATAGCTTGACTATATATATTATTTTTATTTTCTGTAAACACTTTTGGTTCATATATAAACAGTGAAATAATTACATTTAGAAGTTTAGGAATTACTGATATCCACATTATTATTTCATATGAAGTAAAATATAAAATTATACCACCTGCTAATCCTCCTAGAATACTAGCTACTTGATACATAGAATTAGTTTTACCTAAATACTTGCTATATTCTTCTTCTCTGCTTTCTTCTTTAAGAGTATCATATAACAAAGCATTATTATTCCCACTGAAAAATGCTATTTCTACCCCCTCAAATATTGCCCCCAATACTAACCAAACATAATTTTTACTTAGTGCAAATATTATAGAATATGTAAGAGATGCAATTGTCCCTAAAATTACAGTCTTTTTTCTTCCTACTTTATCCGATATAACTCCTGTAGGTAGTTCAAATAGTGCTGATGCTATCATTGTTATCGAAAAAGCACTCATTCCTAAAGTCATATTTCCAGCTACTTTTGTATAATATATAACAGCAATAACTCCATATAACTTTAAATCCATTAATAGATTTAATAATCCTATTATTATACTATTTCTTTTTACATTATTTTTCTTCATAAAAAAACTCCTTTGTCTATTAAATTAAATCATACTAGATTTTAATAAAACAAAAGAGAAATCTATATCAAGATATAAATTGTTCCTTTTATTATATTAAAATCACCTTTCTTAAGTTAATCATAAAATCATCTCCTTTCCACTTAACTTTAAATATTATATCATAGAATAAATATTAATTCATTAAAAAAAGAAATTATTTACAATTCGTTAATAATTTCTTTTAATGTTTATTTATTAATTATTTTCCAATAGCCATTTTTAGTTGGACCTTTTCTTTCAACAATCCCTTTTTCTTTTAATATACGTATATTATATGCTATACCATCTCTTGTAATTTTCAATTTTCTAGCCATTTCATCTTGAGTAATACTAGAACTATTTCTAATTAATTCAATAATTTTTTTCTTGTGTAGTTTCTTGTGTAATTTCTTGTGTAGTTGTTTTTCACATATTATCTAATGTTTAGCCTATCATCTTTCTATAAACTCATCAAAACTACCCATATTATTACTATAATATGTTGATTATTAATACTCTTCTTCATATTTTATATTATAGTCAAGTTTTTTCATTTTTTTGAAAAAACTTCTGTTTTTATGATAGTTTTTTCATTTATTTGAAATTATATATTGTATAAATCTCTTTCAATAATTAAAATATCATTATCATTTGTTAAAATAATTACCTTCTCTACTATTGAATCTTTTATCATATTATATACTCTCTCTTTTACTATTTCTTTTTGTTTATTAGATATTGTATAAGGACTTTTCATTTTAACTAATATAGTTTTGGTTCCATCAATAATTTCAGGCATTTCATTTATGTATCTAGTATATTTATTAATCTTTCTTTGTATACTAAAATATAAATTTTCACTTCTAATTTTTTTATTTGTTTTAAATTTAGGCGCTACTATTATTCCATCAGAAACTTTCCTAATATTTAAATATTTTTTATAACTATCTTGATACTTTGTATTTCCATAATAATATGTATTTAAACATTTTATTATCATTGCTTCTTGTCTAGTAACATCTTGAGTAACCTCAATATACTCTTCTTCATCATTATTATATATTCTAAAATCAGGACATTCTCTTTTTTCAACTATATAATCTAGTTTATCTGTTTTTTCTAAATAATCATAAAGATAGCCATATTCGTTTACTATTTTCTCATATTCAAAATTAAGTAATTTTCTGTTTAAAATATTGTATATCTTTTTCTTTAATTCTATTGTAAGATTATCTTGCAGAATTTTCATAGTTTTTGTACATATATTAAAACGGTATTTTCTTTCGTTTTCTTCAAAATATATCGTTTTTATACTATCTTTAAAACTTTCTGTTTTTGTATCAAATTCAAATATTATCCCATCAATTATATTATCTAATTTCATACTAACACCTACTTTTTAAAAGCTCTTTTATTTCTTCATATAATTCAAAATGTGAAGAAGCTACTTCATTATTAGAAATCATTTTTTCAAATTCTTCAATTGATACCCATTTAACCGCTTCTACTTCTTCTTTTTGTAATATCATATCATTAATTTCTAAATCTTTATTAGTATAATATATATCTATAAATGTATCATCATCCATACAAGTCTTTATGTATTCTAATTCATTTTCTTGTAATACCACTCCAAGTTCTTCACTAGTCTCTGTTATCATTCCTTGCAAACTTGTTTCTCCATGTTTTGGATGTCCTCCTGTTGTAGCCCATTTTCCTGGATAAGAGTTTTTAGTAAACGAACGCTGTTGAATTAATAATTCTCCTTTGCAATTTTGTATCCATACAACTACAACTAGTATATATTTTCCTTTTGGAATAATTTCTCCTTTTTGTATTGTTTCCCCTGTTAAATTTAGATTTTTGTCATATAAATCTCTTAATTCCATAATTACCTCTATTTTATTAAAATATGTACTTCTTTATTAACTAATTTTTTAAACTCATTTCCATCATTTTTATTTCCAACTATCTCTCCATAATGTGTTGGAACTATACATTTTGCATTAATTTTATTTGCTAAATCTGCTGCTTCTTCCACATTCATTGTATATGTTCCACCTACTGGAATAAATGCGACATCACATTTAATATTCCTAATTTCTGGAACATTGTCAGTATCTCCAGCAATATAATACTTAACATTATCTAGTTCAATTATATATCCTACCCATTCATTATCTATTGGATGAAATTGTTTATTTATATTATATGCTGGAATTGTTTTAAAATATAATCCATCTATATTATATTCCTTATTTTGCTCTACACTGTATACTCTACACTCATCATTTAAAAATTCAACTGCTTTTTTATAAATATCTTTTGTTACAATTAATTTTGTATCTTTTTTTAATAAATTAGAAATATCTTCTTCTGAGTAATGATCATAATGTGAATGTGTGCAAAAAATATAGTCTGCATCATTATATTTTTCATCTATTCTAAATGGATCTATATATATTTTCTTACTACCTTCTATTCTTATGCTGTTATGTTTAAAAACTGTTATATTATCTAATTCCATATTATTTACTCCTTTTATTAATCTCTTCAAAAGCCTCTCTTACTGCTATTGCTAGTTGATCACTACAAGATGTTGGTTTATCTGCACATCTAATTCCTTTAAATAAATTTTCTATCTCTTCAACTGTTTTACCTTCAATAACTCTTTCTAATGCTCTTAAATTACCTGGACAACCTCCAAAAAACTTAACATTTGTTATTATATTATCATTAATATCAAATTCAATCTTTCGTGTACATGTTCCTTTTGGAATAAAACTATATCTCATAAATCCCCCTTATTTTAATAAATCAATAGCTTTTTTAAGCTGATTATCTTTATTAACATTAGTATTTTCAATTATATAATCTGGTATAACACCTATACCATGTATTTTATTACCATTTGCTCTAAAATATTCTGATGTTGTTAATTTTAATCCTGTACCATCTGCAATTGGTAATAATGACTGAACGACACCTTTACCAAATGTAGTTGTACCAACTATTTTAGCAATGCCATTATCTTGCAAGCAAGATGCCATAATTTCTGATGCACTTGCACTACCTTCATTTACTAAAACAACCATTGGAATATCTATGTATCCTTTAACTGAATTAAACTCAGTTTTCTCCCCTTTTGCATCAATAGTAGATATTATATTGTTCCCTTCTGGTATTAATATATCGCAAATATTTAATACTTCATATAAAAGTCCACCTGGATTGTTTCTTAAATCTACAATTATTCCTTTAACACCTTTATTTAATAAAGCAAAATATGCATCATAAAAATCTGAATATGTATTTTTATCAAAAGATTTAATATTAATATATCCAATATTATTTTCAATTACTTCATATTCTAATTCATATAATTCTATTATCTTTCTTTCAACTTTTACTTTAAAAGTTTTATTTCCTCTTTGAATAGTTAACTCAATAAATGTTCCCGCTTCTCCAGTTTTTATATAATTAGTAGCTTTATCTAAATCATCTCCTGTATATTTAACTCCATCTATTTCAATAATATAATCTTCTGGTTTTATATCTACTAAAGAAGATGGACTTCCTTTAATAGGTGATATAACTTGAATTAAGTTTTTAGTTTCATCAATTGTTAAATATAGTCCAATACCTGTATATTCTCCTTCTGTTTCTGTCATTAAATCTTTATACTCTTCTTCATTCATATATACTGAATATTTATCACCTAATGCATTTACCAACCCTTTTATTGCACCTTCTTCTAAAGCATCTTCTGAATATTGTCCATAATAGCTTTCTTTTATAATAGTATATATTGCATCTAATTTAGTTATATCATTACTAATTTTTTCATCATTTTTACTGTTAATAATTATTGTATCATCCTTAAAATCTATCTCATCACCTAATACTGTTCCTAATTCTCTTAATGCAAGATATGTTCTTCCTTGATAATTAAGTACTGGCATTTGAGATACATATTCTTTTCCATTAAGTTTTATATCAAATGGAGATAAAAATACATTAGCTACTTGGCTACCAGCATACACCAAACTACTTAACATTAATGTTGATATACTTCCTATAACAAATCCTTTTATTTCTTTTTTCATATTCTTTCCTCCTATTTTAATTCATTATTTTTAATTTGAATTTCTAACATATTATTACTAATAACTTCTTTTTCAAAATAAAATGCAACATAATCATCTGTTAAATAAAATTTAACTTTGCTTATATTTCTACTTAAAACACTATCATTATACAATTGTCTATCATATTTTATTTGAAATTTATTAATTAATTTTTCATTTAATTCATTTTGCGAAAGATTATGTATATCTGATAATTCTAATTCTTTACCAGTTAACAAATCATAATTTTTGCTAATTCTTTCTATTTCAATTTGTTCTCCTATATATTTTTTAATATTAATTACATATGATATTGTTTTATAGTCTAAATATTTTTGTTCATAATTTTCTATAATATAGTAATTATATTGCTCTATAGGCTTGATTTGTTCTTGCATATTATCAGTTACTAAATTTTGAGAAGCAATACTCATCCCTATATTTTGAAGTATTCTTATATTCTCATTATATCTACTTTCCGCTTCTTGTTTAATTTTTTTATTTATTTTATCTATTACTTTACTCTGTTCATTCCTAGATAAAATAGGATAATTACATGTAACATTTCCTATTACAATTCCATCATTATTTACTATTGTTTCAGTTAATTGTTGTGATGTTATTTTACATTCTTTTTCTATAATATACTCATTATATATATTATTAGCTCTTTTTAAAAGTTCACTTTCATCTTCTATTATATATGTGGACTCATCTTCACATTCTTTATTTATGCTTATTTGCTTATTATCCTTAAAGTAATATTTAATTTGGTCTAAATTATTATTTGATGAAGTAATATACATAACTAATTTTCCTTCATCAGTATAATAAAACTTTTGATTATTAATTTTTTTATCAAAAGAAATAAACTCTACTGAATTTTTAGTCATATTTGTTCTTATTCCTATTTCAGTCATATTATTATTTTGAATATATTTAGATACTTGTTTACCTAATAGATCACCATTTACTTGCCAATTTCTTGAATATAGTATTTCTTGTTTATTAATTTCTTGTATGTATTTATCCATATCCATTATATTCAATAAATTATCTGTTGTTTCTGGAATTTCAGGCATTACAAAATTATTTTTAGGAATGAAAGCAAATATACCTAAACATATAATTAAAATTGAAATAATAATTAATATTATTTTTTTCATTTTTCTTCACCTTTTCTATCTATAAAATCTTGGTATTAAATTATCTACTGGGCAGTAATTATCTGTTAATACTATTTCGTCATCTTCTATATAAATATCTACAGCTCCATCTATATTTAATTCTATATCTGTAGCTATAACCATAATATTATCTGCCTTAGTTTTATCTTGAAGATATAATTCATAATTACATGGTATAGTATAGACATTTTTAAAAAATTGCTTCAAAGTATTTATTTCTGCTTTTATAAATTTTGAATCTTCTCCTTGAGTTGCAGATATTATATTAGTTAAATAAAGCCCATTTTCATTTAATGAATTATATATTTTTTCAACAGCTTCTTTTGTAGTTAATGTAGCTGCTGGCGTTCCTCCTGCAAAAGCATCATTTAATATTGCATCATATTTTTTAGTATTTTTATTTAAATATGTTCTTCCATCATCAGCGATAAAATTAATTCTTTCTTGACCATATTCATTTATTAAATCATCTACAAAAAAATATTTCTTAGATAATTCAATTACTTTCTCATCTATTTCAACAACATCCATTTTCTTATCTGAATAATGGCTAATATAATATTTAGGATATGAATTCCCAGCACCACCTATCATTAAAACATTGTCTATTTTATTTGGTGATTTGAACATTAAATCATAATATTTTGTATATTCAAAAACTAATTCATACTTATCTTCATTAATATATGAACCTGATTCACTACCATTATCTATTTCAAGCATTCTATAAGGTTTCCCATTATTTTCAACATTATATATTAATACTTTTCCATATTCAGTATCATATTCTACAAAAGTATTAAATTCACCATTTAAAACTGCTTTACCATTGCTAGCATTTACCTTTATTGAATTTATCATTGTAAAAATAATTGATATAATACAAATTAAACTTAAAAAATATATAATATTATTTTTCTTATTAAATTTAATTTCTTCAATTATATATATTAAAAGTATTACAACAATTGCTAAACCATAAAGTAATTGTTTGCTTCCAATATTAGGTACTAACCAAAACCCTCCTAAAAATGTACCAAATATTCCTCCTAATGTTGATATAGCTGAAATACTTCCTGTTGTTTTACCAACTTTATCTATGCTTTCTAGTTTTAATTTAATAATATTTGGAGTTATAATACCTATTAACATTGATGGTATAAAAAATAATAAAATTGTAGATATAATTGCTCCTAGTTTAATATTAGTTATAAAATACGTAATTAATACTAATAAACTTTGTTCTAATATAGGTATTAAAAGAATTGTAAATGTAATTAATATCAATAATATCTTTAATACTTTTTTAATATTGGGATAATCATTTTTATCTGCAATAATTCCACCTAAAAAATTACCTATACTACTACTTAATAAAATAATTCCTATAACACTTGTCCATACCATATTACTACTTCCAAAATACGGTGATAAAATCCTTGAAGCTATTAATTCAAGTATCATATATACTGCATTTATTATAAATATTAAAACTTCAAATCTATATTTTTTCATTTAATTTACCTCCAATATAATCTATGCATATTTTATCATATATAAATTAATTAATCTATTATATATATAAATTTAATCAAAAAAAGATATAGAATAAATCTATATCTTAATTATTATACCAACTAATTATTCCATTGGCTATTCCTTGTGCTATTTGATTCTGATATTCTTCTGTATTGAGTCTTTGAGCTTCATCTTTATTAGATAAAAAACCACATTCTATTAATATAGCTGGAATTGTAGATTTTTCAATTATTTTTACACCATTTATCTCCATAGCTACTCTGTTATTTTCTATTTGTGTAGTAGTTTTTATATTTTCTTGTATTAATTTTGCTACTTCACTACTATATACACAATTTTTTTTATAAAAAGTTTGCCACCCAGAATATTTTTCTTGTGGGAAACTATTCATATGTATTGATACTAATAAATTTGCATTACTATTATTTACTATTTCTACTCTTTTGTTTAAATCTTGATTTTTTCTTGATTTAATTTTCTCTTCTTCATTATCACACAAATCATTATCATCTTTTCTAGTTAAAATAACCTTTATTCCTTCTTTTTCTAGTATTTCTTTTACCTTTAATGTTATTTTTAAATTTAAATCTTTTTCAAGTAATCCATTTTTTGCCTCTGCACCACCATCTATTCCACCATGCCCAGCATCTAATACTATTATTTTTTCTACCACACTATTTGTTACAGGTACTGTAAACATATAACTAAATGCAAAAACAATTAATACAATTCCTATAACAGGAATTATATATTTAACTTTTAATACTTTTTCTTTAATAAAATTCACAATATCTCCCTCCATAATAATCTATATTTTAAAAATATTATTTTATGATTTTTTATATATTAAACTTTTATGTACAAACATGAATTTTTTTTATTTACTTGAATACAATTAAGCAAAGGAGGATAAGTATATGATTAAAAAAGTATTTTTTATATTAATAATAATTGCAGGAATATTTGGTGTTGGTTATTACATATATAGTAATGTTTCATTTGTTGAAGATATTGCAGAAGTTCCTATTGATGAGCCTCAAGTAAAAGAAGATGTTGTAGGTAATTTAAGTATTTATCTTATAAATAAAGATACAAATGAAATTCAAAAAGAAATTAGAAGTGTTTCTTTAAAAGATTTAAATTCATCGCCATATGAAACTATATTAAATGAACTTAAATTAGCTTCTACATCTTCAAATCTATTAGCACCTATACCTGAAAATTGTTTAATACTTTCTGTTACAAGTAATCAAAATATATTAGAAATTACTTTATCTGAAGATTTTATTAAACAAGATACTCAAAATGGAATTGATAAGCTAATATTAAAAAGTATTGTTACAACAATTAATAATTTAAAAGAAATTGATGGTATTAGAATTATTATAGAAAATAATAATTCTCCTATATTAGGTAATTATAGTTTAGAAAATATTTATACAATATCTGATTTTAAAGAATAATTTCGGAAGCAATAAATTTGAATAATTCATATTTATTGCTTTATTTTATTGTTGACATAATTTTATATTCCATGTTATACTTATATGGCAAATTAATTTTTATTTTACAATATTCATCTATTGAATGTTTCGTTTAGTTTCTTATTATAATTGAAAGAAGAAATAATATATGTAAAAACCATTGCTTTTATTTTTTTTATATGATATATATTAATTACAAATAAAAAGTAATTTAAGGAGGTTTTTTTTATGGGTTTAATAAAAGCAGCTGCAAGCGCAATAGGTAGCACTTTCCATGATCAATGGAAAGAAGTCATTAGATGTGACGATATGGACAACAACACTCTAATGGTGAAAAAAACAAATGATACAGGGGTTTTAACTAAAAAAAGTACAATAATTGTTGCTCCTGGCCAATTAGCTGTTATCTATGATAATGGTAGAATAGTAGATGCAACAGCAGAAGAAGGGGTATATTCATTTGATGAATCAACTTCTCCATCTTTCTTTGCAGGACAATTCGGTGATGTTTTCAAAGAAATGTGGGAAAGATTCACTTATGGTGGTGGAACAGCAAAACAACAAGCTGTATTCTTCTTTAATCTAAAAGAAATTTTAGATAATAAATTTGGAACACCTGCTCCAATTCCTTATGGTGATTGGGGACATCCTGTTATGAATGCAAGAAATAACAGCTACATCCCTCTTAGTGTAGAAATTAAATGTTTTGGTAAATATACATTTAAAATTGTTGACCCAGCAGTTTTCATGAGAGAATTAGCTGGAACAGCAAATATCTATACTAAAGAAATGGTTGAAGATGCAATCAGAACAGAGGTTATAGGGGTATTCACAAATCTATTAAATAGCTTAAGCTCAGAAGAACATAAAGTTGCTGCTCTTCAATTGCCAAATAAAACTGATGAAATCAAGAAAATGATGGATGAAGTTATGTATGATGAACAAATCAGAAGAAGAGGTTTATCTATAATTTCATTTATTGTTGAATCAGTTACATTAACAGATGATTCTAAAGATAAAATTGACGAGTATGAACTTGGTGGAGATGTATATGCTCAAAAAGCTAAACTTGTTGATTCTTATGGTGAAGCATTAAAATCTGCTGCTGCAAATGAAGCAGGTGCTATGAATGGATTTATGGGCATGGGATTCATGAACATGAATGCAGGTAATATGGCTGGTGGAGCTGTATCTAGTGCTATGAACCAACCAATGCCAACTGCCGAGGACATGCAAAAAAATAATATAAACGCAAAGAAATGTCCAAAATGCGGTGCAAGTGTAACAGGTAAGTTCTGCTCTGAATGTGGTACAGAAGTAGCTGAAAAGAAATGTCCAAAATGTGGTGCTACTATAACAGGTAAATTCTGTTCTGAATGTGGTGCTAACACAGAAGAATAAATAATTTCTTAAGATAAAAAGGTCAATTCATTTGAATTGACCTTTTTAATAATATTTATTAATTTTTTGTATTGCATTATTTTCTATAATTACTTCACCATATTCAATTAATCTACTCTCAAATAAACTTGAATTTTGAATATGATTACTATATTCAGATAAAACAAAATGAACCTTATTTTGTAATTTCTTATTTTCATTTAAATTGTATAATACTAAAAAATACTTATCATTGTATTTAAATAATGTATTAATGTATTTTTGAGGAAATCTTTTAAATTTATTACTAAAAGCTACAAAATCTTCAAAACTATTAAACATATATATATTCACATTATTCTCTATATTAGCTTCTTTTCTTCTTACTTTAAGCTCTGGTGGATGTCTTAATGAATTATTCTCTATATTAACACCATTTCCAATTTTAGTAACAGTTAAAATAAATCCTTCTGAAACACTATAATTTCCCTCAACTAATATTTGTGAATCAGATAAATCAAAATCACAAGTCATTTCTGCTTCATGTAAAATATCCCAAAATATTTCTTGTGTATCAAAACTATTTTTGCTTAATCTGTATAAATCTATGTTTTTATCTAATAAATCTTGTTTAGATAAAAATATTTTTAATTTATTATCATCTATTTTTTCAATTTTCATAGAGTATCACCCCTTGTATGTAAAGTCTAATATATTATACTCGTATAATATATTATTGTCAAACAAAAAATATATTTTTTATAAAATATATCAATACATTGTATGAAAATCTTTTTATTGTGTTACAACAAAAAATAAAAACTTCAAATCTATTTCAAAATGAAGTTTTTATTTCCATATTATTTATTATAAATTAATTACTGAAACAACTGTTGTATCAATACCCCAACTTGTTGCATCATCTTCAGTAAAACCGCTTCCTTCTCCTAATGTTATTGTTTTTAAGTTAGGACAATTGGCGAAAATATCATTACCTATACTAGTAACTGTCCCTGGTATTGTTATACTTTCTAATGATGAACAAAAACTAAAGGCACTATCACAAATACTAGTAGTACTACTTGGTATTATTATATTTTTCACATCACTATATGAAAACATATGTTCACTTATATAAGTTATCCCTTCTTCTAATATTACCGTATCTATTGAACTACAACAATCAAACAATTTATTGCCTAAATATGTAACCGTTCCTGGTATTGTTATATTGGTAATTTTTGTACCATAAAAGGCTTCTCCCCCTAAATATTCTAAATTTTTAGATAATGTTATATTAGAAAGGTCAGGTGATTCTCTAAATGCTGCACCACCTATTTTTTTAATGCTATCTGGCATTTTTACACTTGTAATATTTACACACCAAAAAGCTTGAGAAGCTATTTCAGTTACTTTAACAATATTTCCTTCATCATCTATATACTCTTCAGGTATTATTAATTCTGTTTTTAAAGGAGTATAAGGAATAAAATTATAATACTTGTCTTCATCAGTTCTGTTATCATCCTTATATCCATATACAACTCCCTCTCTTATATCTAACAAACTAGCATATGAATTATCCCATATTGGCTCTACTGCTAATATTCCTAATTCTTCTAACCATGTGCTATATGGTGTTTTGCTTTCTGCTCCTAATACTATCTCTCCATTATTTATTGCTATTATTCCTGCATATTCCTCTTTAAATTCTGGTATTATTGATTGTATTTCTTCTAATTTATTCGCATTTAATTCTTCTCCTTCTCCATTTCCGGTTGCTAAATTAATCATATTTTCCGCATTTTTTACTGCTAGTATTTCTTGATATGTTCTTATATCACTTTTAAATACTGCCTCCTTTGCCTTTTCTATTATTCCGCCTTCCATAAAAGTAACTATAACTGTAGCAGTTAATATTATTAGCACAATTATTGTTACTATTAGTGCAACTAGTGATATACCTGATACTTTATTATTTCTTAAGTTTCTCATAATCTTTTCCTCCTTTAAATTTTGTTGTACAATATAATCGTACAACACTTTTGGTTTTAGTTTAACTGTTTTGTTGTGTTTTTTTATTTTTATTCTCCTCCCTTCCTAGGTTCTTTATTTTATTATTACCAAAATTTTTTAATTTTGGCAAAAGAAAAGAACCTAAGACTATACTACGTTTTTTCGTAATATATTCTTAAGTTCTCTTGTATTTTTTTGCATGTCAATTAAAGATGTCCCTATTTTATAGAACACCCCCCCCCCTAGTATTTAGCACTTTTTGGCACTTTACTTTGGTTTTATTTGACATTTTTCCACCCTCTTTCTTTTTATAATTTAGCATATGTAGTTTAACTTTTCAAGTATTTAAGAATAAAAAAATAGTTCTTTCGAACTATTTTTCACATATTTTAGATACTATTACTGTCATATCATCTTTTGGTTTACCAAAATAATTATCTATTGCCTCTTGAAGTATAACATCTGCTAATCTTTGTGGATTATCTATATCTGTATTTTCTAATAAATCTATTATCCACTCTTCATTTAATTCTTTATTTGAATCAATTATTCCATCAGTTACCATTATTATATAATCATTTTCTTCTAATTTTTTTTCAGTTAAATCTATATCCACATCATTGATTATTCCTACTGGTAGGCTCATTGAATTAATTATTTCTACTTTATCATTCTTTTTAATAAATGTAGGACATGCTCCAACTTTTAAAAACTCAATTTGTAATTTTTGAGCATCAATAGCAGATATATCTAACGTTGCATAGCTTTCTTGTTCTTCTGTTTTTAATAATATTAAAGAATTAACTAATTTTATTGCATTTTGCTTATCAAATCCAGACTTTACAAGTTTTTCTAATGTATCTATTGCCAATTGACTATTTTTAGCTGCTTCATTTCCTGTTCCCATTCCATCACTTAGTCCAATTATATATTGTCCATTACTTAACTTTAGAATAACATTATTATCTCCATTTATCTGATTATTGTCTTTTGATACTTTAGCAACACCTGTTGAAATTTTTATTTTTGATTTATTTTCTTTATTATTCTTTTTATTATTAATATCTGCTACTATTGAAGTTAATACTTCTGAAAAACCTTTTAATTGCTTAGATATTGTCTCTTTGTTTTCTTGTAACTTTTTCTTCCATTCTTCATTTAATTTATATAGTTCATATGTACCATTTAAACCTTGTACAAATTCTTCTTTTTTTATGCAATTTCCTTTTATTATCTTATCAAATTCTTCAATAGTCATTTCATTATTTTCTAATAGGTTATCTAATAGATCAAATATCATATTATATTTATTATACAAGTCTTTTTTCCAGCAAATTTCTGAGTTTGCGCAGCCACTACAAACTTTTCCTGTTACATCTTCCATAAATTGCATAACTTCTTGTTTTTCACTAACTAATGTAGAAGCACTTTCTCCTAATGTTTCAGCCATTTCATCAAATACTTCTGAAACAGTATTTAATTTATATACCACTTGCTCTTCTACATTAAAGCCACTTCCTCTACCTTCTGGTAAAAGTTCTGTTTTTTCAAATATATCATCAAAAGCATATTCTAATCTCTTTGGCATAAATATTAATGCTACTGATGCAACTAATATTTCTTTAATTAATATTATTGCTTGTGTTGAACCATTTGCAAACATCGCAAGTAAAGCATTTCCTAAAATAAAACCAACTATAACCCCTATTTTACCAAATTTTCTGAATATCCCTGCTAGTAGTCCACTAATAGCATATGATGCTATTAAGGTAATATCTCCAACACCTACTAACGCTAATATACTTCCTATTGTTACACCAGATGTTGCTCCTATACTCATTCCGTTTTTCCAACCAAGAACTAATACAACTAATATGCAAACAATATTTCTAACATTTAAGCCCAATACTGTAATAGGTCCAATTGCACTAATAAGCAGGCAAAGTAATATACTAGCACTAACCATTTCTTCTGTTGCAACAATAGCTTTATCTTTGTATGCTAATACTGTATATAATCCATATGTAAATACTGTATAAAACACTACTGTCGTTATTGCTGTTGTGATAGCTAAAACAATATCATATATTAATACTTGTCCAATAAATACATATGCTAATTTTACTAATAATACAGACATAAATAATTTTGTTTTAGAAATATCTTCTCTATCATCTTTTTTTCTTCTAATTAAAACTTGCAAAACTAAAAACACAACAGTTGTAATAATAAACTGTAGCAAACTTGTCCATCCAAATTTAATAGTAGTTCCTAATGCCACTGCAATAAAAGAAATTATAAGTGGTAATTTATTAGCCATATTAGCTGCTAAAATAGACATACCAAAAGGACTAAATCCTGCTACAAATTCAACTTGACTTACTAAAAAACTTATTACTAATGCAACTATATTTTTATATGTAAATATTTTATTTTTTTGTTTTGTTTCTATTTCTTCATCATATTCAAATTCATCTATTTCATCTTCTTCATAAATTCCAAACATATTCTCACCTCACACTTTTTTTATCATACACATTATATCCCTTGTATAATGCTTTTTTTGTCATATTCACTTGTAGAATAAAAAAAGTTTTTTTCAAAAACTGTGTAGCTTATATATTTTATTACAAAAATCCTCATTTTTCAATAGAAAAATAAGGATTTTATGTGTATATTTAAAATTTATTTATTAATTTAATTTTCAGATAATCTAAACAATAAAATTTAACCCAAAACATATTTGCTTTATTGTCAACTAATTGTCGAATATTGCGATGAAAAGTGTAATGGTTTGTTGTATTATTATTTACAATTCATAAATTTAGTTATATAATTACGTCAGCTAGAGGAATAAGCAGAGCGGTTAGCCTCCACACAATATAAAAAATGCCTTACTTCTTAAGGTATTGCATCGAGAGGAGGTGGTTTTATGGTAATATTATCGTACGATTGTTTTTTGATCTTAATTATTTTATTAACTATTATCATAAAACTGATAATACATAACATAAAAAAATAATCGCTCCTGTTTTAGCTGAACAAGCGATTATTAATTAATACTTTAAAGGCTCACCGCTTATGCGGATTCCTCTATCTATTTATATTTTAATATATTATATTACCTTTGTCAATAAAAATACCAGTTTTTTCTATCCCTTATTTATATCTTTCTGTTCCCCACCACTTAGGCATTAACTCACCTAATGTTATAGTTTCTCTTCTTTCATAATCTACCATTATTTCCATATTTGCATTTTTAGGAGATAATTGCATTAGAAATTCTCTACATGCTCCACAAGGCATTCCACCATTGGCTTTTGGTGGTTCATTTCTAAAAGCAATTAATCTTTTAATTACTGTTTGTTTACTATTTAAATACATATTTAATGCAGCAACCCTTTCAGCACACAAATTCATTACACCACTACAACTTTCTATACAAAAACCAGTATAAATAGTTCCATCTTCACTTTCTAATGCACAAACAACATGATGTACCCTAATAAATGGTGTAATTTCTTCTGGGTTATATTCTTTCATTGCTTCATTATATAGTTTTTCCCATATATCCATAAAATCACCTTTTACACTTTCATAGAAATAAGTTTTGAAATACCTTGTTCTTGCATAGTAACACCATATAGTGAGTCAGCTATTTCCATAGTACCTTTTCTGTGTGTAATCATTAAAAATTGTGTATTCTTAGCATATTCTTTAACAAATTGTGCAAATCTAAAAATATTAATATCATCTAATGCCGCTTCTATTTCATCTAGAATACAGAAAGGTGATGGATTTGTTGTTAATATACCAAAAAGCAATGCTATTGCCGTTAATGTTTTTTCTCCACCAGATAATAACATAATATTTTGAAGTTTTTTACCAGGTGGTTGTGCTTCTATTTCAACACCACAATTTAAAATATCATTTTCATCTGTAAGTCTTATTTCCGCTTTACCACCACCAAATAATTTTTCAAATACTCTACCAAAGTTTTCATTAATAATTTTAAATTTAGTTTTAAATTGTTCCTTCATTACAACAGTAATTTCATTAATCAATTTTTTAAGTTTATTTTCAGTAGCCTCTAAGTCATTACGTTGTCCAGATAAAAAGTCAAACCTTTCTTTGCTTTCTCTATATTCTTCAATTGCATCAATATTTACACTACCTAATTCTTTGATATTTTTCTTTAAAGAATTAATTTCTCTTTGAACTTTATTAGGCTCTTCAATTTCCATCTTTTGTTTAAATAACTCTTCTAATGGAATTTCGTATTCTTCAATCATTTTTGTTTTAAGTTCTTCCATTTCATCTTCGATTTTATTCTTCTTGTTTTCTAATTTTGTTAAATCATTTTTTAGTAAAGCAATATCATTTAATGTTGCTTCTAGTTTACTATCTAAACTATCTAAATACCTATTTTTCTCTTCTTTTTCTTCTTTAACTTGTTTTATATCATTTTCAATATTATCCTTTTTACTAGTAGCTTGTTCAATCTCTACTAATATTTCTTTTACTCTATTATCAAAAGCTGCATTTTCTTCTGTTATTTTTACTTTTTGTTCTTCTTTTTTAGTTATGTTAATATTAGCTTTTTCAATTTCTTGACTAAGCATATTCATAACTTCTTCAAAAGATAAATTACTTTCATCAAAAGAATTAATAGATATTTTTAAATCAACAATTTCATCTTTTAAATCATCAATATATTTTTGTTCATCTTTAAAAGTATTAGTATATTCTTCAATTTCTTGTTTTAAATTTTCAGAATTTATTTCTATTTCTTCAATTTCTTTTTCTTTTTGAGCTACTAAATTAGCAATTTCTTCATTTCTAACTTTAATACTTTCTTGTTCATGTTTAATTTTATTATTTCTATCTTCAATAGATAAAATCTCATTTTTAAACATCTCTACTTTTTGAGTAGTTGTAGCTACTTTAATATTAATTTCATTTAAACTTTCATTAATACTAATAATATCTATATTTCCTGTATCAATATTATTTAAATAATCTTCTTTTTCTTTAATAAGTTTTTCTATCTTTCCAGTTATGTTTTTAATATCTTTTTCTAAACTTTCAATTTCTTTTGTTCTACCTAAAATACTACTAGATTTTTTATGTATGCTACCACCTGTCATTTGTCCTGATGTTGCTATAATATCTCCTTCAAATGTTACTATTTTATACATTTTTCCTATTTTTTTAGATATGCGAATTCCATCTTCAATAGTTTCAACTATTACTGTTTTACCAAGTAAATTAAGTATAATTTGTTCATATTTTTTGTTATATTCAACTAAATCACTAGCTAAACCAACAAATCCTTGCTCTTTTTGTATGTTTTTTATATTATCTGCTTTTTTACCAGTAATTGCAGATATTGGCAAGAAAGATGCTCTCCCATAATTATTAGTTTTTAAATATTCAATACATTTTTTTGCCGCTTCTTCAGTTAATGTAACAATATTTTGAAGATATCCTCCTAAAGCCATTTCAATAGCAACTTCATATTCTTTTGGTGTTTGGATAATATCTGCAACACTACCTTCAACACCTTTTGAAAATTCAGTTTGCTTTTGAGAACTAATTAAAATTTCTTTAACAGCTCTTGCATAACCTTCTCTTTCTTTTTGTATATCTGTTAAAAATGCATGTCTAGCTTTTTTATTTTTTAGTTCACTAGTTAAATTTTCAATATCTTCATCATATTTTTTTGTTTTAGTTTCAATTTCATTTTTAATACTATTATATTTTTCTATTTCATTATCTATTTTTTTCTTTTCAGATAATATTTTATTTAATTCAAATTCATAATCCTCACATTCAATTTTCTTAGCATCTTTAAAATGAATTTTTTCTCTGTATTCTTTTTCTAATTTAGAATATGTATTTTCATTATTAACACTTTCATTATTTAAAGTATTAATTTCCATTTTAATATTCATTTTATCTTCATGCATTTGTTGAATTTTATCTTTTTTAGTTTCTACTTCTTCACCTTTGCTACTTAATTTACTATATATTTCATCATACTCAGCTTGTTTTTTATTAAGTTCTGTTTCAAATTTAACTTTATTAGCAAGTAATACTTCTTTTTTACTATTTTTACTATTTATCTCTTCTGTATTTTTTTCAATTAAAACTTTTAATTCTTCTATTTCTTTATCTAATAGCTCATAGTTTTCTTTATTATTATCTTTTTGCATATTAAGCATAGTGATTTCAGAATTATATTTTTCAACTAAACTATCACTTTCAAATTTGAAATTTTGGATAGTTTCTTGTTTTAAATCTAATTCTTCAATTTTAGTTTTTGTATCTATTTTTTCTTGTTGTATACTTGCAAGTTGTTGCTCACTATTAGTAATTTGCTCTGTTGCAATATCTATTTTTTCATTAACTTCATTTAAATTATTTTCGCTTTTATCCATTGTATAATTAAAAAGGCCAATTTCTTTTTGTTTAAGTTCATCTCTATAATTTAAATATTTTTTTGCTCTTTCAGATTGAATACATAAACTTTCTAATCTTCCATCAATTTCATTAATAATGTCATTTACTCTAACAAGATTATTTTTTGTATTTTCTAATTTTCTTTCAGCTTCATTTTTTCTGTATCTATATTTTAAAATACCAGCAGCTTCTTCAAACATATATCTTCTGTCTTCAGATTTTGAATTTAATATTTCTTCAACTTTACCTTGTCCAATAATACTATATCCTTCTTTACCAACACCAGTATTTAAAAATAGTTGTTGGATATCTTTAAGTCTACATGCTGTTTTGTTTATTAAATATTCACTCTCACCACTTCTATATAACCTTCTTGTTATAACAACTTCTTCATATTCAATAGGAAGTACTCCTGTTGAATTATCTACAACCAAATTCACTTCTGCAAAACCAACAGGTTTTCTTGCTTGTGTTCCAGCAAAAATAATATCTTCTGCTTTATGTCCTCTTAGGCTTTTCATACTTTGTTCACCTAAAACCCATCTGAAAGCATCAACTACATTACTTTTACCACTTCCATTAGGTCCAATTACAGTTGTTATATCTGATAAAAATTCTAAATTTGTTTTATCTGCAAATGATTTAAAACCATTTAACTCAATTCTTTTTAAAAACATCTCTTTCTCCTTTTTTCCGTAAGTTTCGACAATATTAATATATATCAAATAGATGATAAAAGCAAGAGAAAACCATAAAAATTAACATTCCATAAGAATTTTAAAATTTTTATTTTTCCTATTGTATTAATTTGTCACTTATGATAATATGATGTCAGATTAAAGAAAGGTGGTTTTTTTATGGAATTTATAAAAAAATATTTAAAAACTCCTATTTCATCAGCTAGTGAAAAAGGAGAACAAGCAAGTTTAAAGTTTAGTATTATTTCATTAGTAATTTTTTGGGCCTATACATTTCTTTGTGATTTAGTATCAGCTTGGAAATTATCTACTATTTCATTTTACTCTGAATTAGATTTTGGAGATAAAGTTGAAAGATATGTTGATTATCTTTTTGAAAATGAAGGTATTGTAGATATTTTAAAAGGTTCTTTAATTACATTAATAGTATTTGCTGTATTTGTATTATTCTTATTTGCAGTATTAAAAATATTTAAAAAAGAAAATGCAGATTATTTAAAAATTTCTACTACATTATTATTAACTAATTTATATATAGTTCCAATTAAATTAGTTCTTGGTATATTAGGAATTTTTGAAGCAAAATTCTTTGTATATGTTACATTATTATTATCTATAGTTTATGCAGTAGCATTTATCATATTAAACTTATTTGCTATTCATAAAATGTTAAATGAAGAAGACCATGATAAATCATTTAGAATGATTATGATAGCTATAATAGGATTTATATTATTATTAGCTTTAGTAGTATTCTTATTTGGTGATGATTTAACTAGTTCATTAAATATTATACAAGGTTTAAGTAGCTTAATGTAGTAAAAAGATGTTATAAAGTGTTGGAGAAATTTCCAACACTTTTTTCTTCGCTTTTGAATTTTATTTTTCTTTACTATTTTTATCTTATATGATATATTTTAGTAGTAAATCAATCTTAATCTGAAAGGAGTAATATTATGAAAGACACAAAAATAACTGAAAATATAAAATACATAGGTGTAGATGATAAAGAAATTAGACTATTTGAAGGACAATATGACGTACCTAATGGAATATCATATAATTCATATTTAATATTAGATCAAGCAGTTGTTATTATGGATACTGTAGATAAACGAGCAACAGATGAATGGTTTAATAATTTGATTAATGAATTAGATGGCAGATACCCAGACTACCTAGTAATATCTCACTTAGAACCAGACCATGCATATAATATACAAAAACTAGCTAATAAATATCCTAATATGAGATTAATTGGAAATGCTAAAACATTTATGTATCTTCCACAATTTTTTGAAATACCAAATTTAGAAGAAAGAAAAATAGTTGTAAATGAAGGAGATATAATTTCTATAGGCAAACATACTCTGCAATTTTTTATGGCTCCAATGGTACATTGGCCAGAAGTAATGGTAACATATGAGCAAAGTGAAAAAATATTATTTGCAGCTGATGGTTTTGGTAAATTTGGAACATTAGATACTGATGAAGACTGGACTTGTGAAGCAAGAAGATATTATTTTAATATTGTTGGAAAATATGGCCCTCAAGTACAAGCACTTCTTAAAAAAACTTCAACACTTGATATTAAAATAATTTGTCCTCTTCATGGACCTATATTAAAAGATAATTTAGAATATTATATTCAAAAATATGATATATGGAGTAAATATGAACCTGAAGATGATGGAGTCTTTATAGCATATGCTTCAATTCATGGATATACTAAAGAAACTGCTTTGAAGTTAGCTAAAATATTAGAAGAAAAAGGTGCTAAAAAAGTGACAACTACTGATTTAACTACTGATGATATGGCTGAAGCTATAGAAGATGCATTTCGCTATGATAAAATCATATTAGCTGCTTCAAGTTATAATAATGGATTATTCCCTCCAATGGAACAGTTTTTACATCATTTAGAAAGTAAAAATTATCAAAATAGGAAAATTGGAATTATAGAAAATGGAACATGGGCTCCATCTGCAGCAAGATGTATGAAAGATATTATAAATAAAATGAAAGATATTATAATTTGTAATACTACTATTACTATTAAATCTAAAATGAATGAAAAAAATATTGAAGAGCTAAATACTTTAGCTGATGAAATTTTGAATAAATAATTAATAAAAAGTTTTGGAACAAGTTTTCAAAACTTTTTTGTTATAATAAATCTTTTAAATTTCTTTTACTATATATAATTCTACTTACTTCCATAGTATAATCTTTAATAGTATAAAATATAGTATAATTGTTAAAATATATCCTATACCAATTATATTTTCCATCAATTGTTTTCCTATATACTTCAAAAGATTCAGGATTTAATAATCTTAATTCAATTTTCTTTTTAACTTCATTATAAAAATTTTTTGCTAATTCTTTATCCTTTAACGAATATTTCATATAATACAATATACTATTCAAGTCTTCGCTAAAAGAAGGAAGATATTTAATTGTATAATTATTCTTCATCTATTATCCTCCTTGCCTTTTCAAATACTTCTTCATGAGTAAGATATTTAGTATTAGAATTTGATGCCTCTATTTCTGCCTCATATAACATTTTCTCTACATATCTATCATATTCTATTTTTTCTAACAATTCTGAATATTTATCTAGACTCATTACAACCATTGACCCATAACCATTTTTAGTTAAATATATTGTTTTTTCTTCTCGTAATACTAAATCTTCTATTTCTGGATATTTATTTCTTAAATCAGATACTGGTCTAATATATATCATTTTACCACTCCCTTTCTATATCATTATTTTATCATTATTTTATCACGCATACAATATATTATTCATAAATAATAATTTTTATCATCATTTTATAAATATATTCATAAAATATTTTAGGTGATAATAAATGGAAATTTTAAAATATGGTTCAACTGGATATTTAGTTGAATTAGTTCAAAGCGTTTTAAAAAATTTAAATATATATACTGGAAATATAGATGGCATTTTAGGCCTTCAAACTCAAAGTGCAGTTATTAATTTTCAAAAACAAAATAATCTTTTGGTAGATGGAATTATTGGGCAAAATACTTGGGATTTACTTTATCCATACATTTATGGTTTTAGGAAATATAAAATACAAAAAGGCGATACATTATATAATATATCTATGTCAAATAATATTACTGTTAATCAATTACTTTTTGCAAACCCTAATATTAATCCAGACAATTTATCAATTGGTTCTAATCTTACTATTCCTTTTGGCAACATTGTTCCAACTGATATAAGTTATGTATATAATATTTTAGAAATGAATATATATTCACTTAAAAAGCTGTATCCTTTTATATTTGTTGGTTCAATAGGTAAAAGTGTTATGGGAAAAGAAATTCCATATATACGTATTGGAAAAGGTAGAAAAGAAATTTTTTATTCTGCAGCAATACACGCAAATGAATGGATAACATCTGTAGTATTAATGAAATTTATTGAAGATTTTTCAAAATCATATGTAAATAACGAAACTTTATTTGATAAAAATGTGCGTGAAATATATGAAAACACAACAATATATATTGTTCCAATGATAAATCCTGATGGTGTTGATTTAGTAAATAATAATATAAATAAAAATTCAAGTGCTTTTAAAAATGCTGAAATTATTGCTAATAATTATCCAGATATTCCTTTTCCAAATGGTTGGAAAGCAAATATTTTGGGAGTAGATTTAAATCTGCAATTTCCAGCAAATTGGGAACAAGCAAGGCAAATAAATTTTGAACAAGGATATACAAAACCTGCCCCAAGACAATATGTTGGAATAGGTCCATTAACTCAAATAGAGGCTATTAATTTATATAATTTTACACTAATGCATAAATTTAGATTAGTATTATCTTATCATACTCAAGGCGAAGTTATCTATTGGCAATATCTTGATTATGTTATACCAGATGCAGAAGAAATAGGAAATGAGTTTGCAAGTGCAAGTGGATATACTCTTTCTCAAACACCATATGAAAGTAGTTTTGCAGGATATAAAGATTGGTTTATTGAAAAATATAGAAGACCTGGCTACACAATAGAAGTAGGTAGTGGAACTAACCCTTT
This sequence comes from Clostridiales bacterium, assembly GCA_015056545.1. GTDB lineage: Bacteria > Bacillota > Clostridia > TANB77 > SIG350 > SIG350. The sequence goes on from SVGE01000010.1 coordinate 27,026, forward strand.
ACCTATATCTCAATTTTATGAAATATATTCTAAAAATATTGGTATATTAATTTTAGGAGCAATATTATAGAGTTACAATAATCTGTAACTCTATATATTTAAATTATTTATTTACATAACAACTCGTATATTATGAGTTTGTTTATCATTTACAAGATTTATATATTCTATATCTATTTTTACATTATCTAAATAAATCTCTTTTACTCCCTTTTGTTTATTATTTTCGTTTTCTACTTTTATATTATATCGTGTATCCAGATATCTATACTCTATTTCATATTCTTTCCAATTACTATTTATACACGGCTCTATTTTTAGTTTGTTTCCTTCTTTTTTAAATCCTAATATATATTCTAAACCTGCTTTATACAGCCAACTAGCAGCACCTGTATACCAAGTCCAGCCACCTCTTCCTTCAAGACCTTTTGCTGAATATATGTCTGCTGCTACAACATATGGCTCAACTTTATATTTTCGCGTTGCATAATTGGTACGTGCATGTTCAATTGGGTTTAATATTCTAAAATATTCTTCTGCTAAATTTCCATTTCCTAATATACACTCTGCAATAATATTCCATATGGCACCATGTGTATATTGACCACCATTTTCTCTGATACCTGCTAAATATCCCTTTATATACCCAGGTTCAGCTGTAGTTTTATCAAAAGGTGGAGTAAATAATTTTATTAACATATTTTCTCTATCTACTAATAAATTATCTACACTTTCCATTGATAATTTTTTCTTTTCATCATCTGGAAAATTTGAAATAACAGACCAAGCTTGTGGCAGGCTGTCAATTTTGCATTCATAATTTTCATTACTTCCAATCGCTTCATCATTTAAAAAATATGCTCTTTTAAACCATTTTCCATCCCAACTGTTTTTTAGTCCGTTTTCTAATCTTTTTATAACTTGTTTATATTTATTTATTTTATCATTTTCTAAATTAGGTAATTTAATAAATTTATTAAGAATATCATAAATGAAAAAACCTAGCCATACACTCTCACCTAAAACATTGTTTAAACCATCACTCCAATCACCACCATTAATTAGAGGTAAATCTTTTTCTGTTAATTGTATTCCTTTATCTATTGCTCTAATCATATGATTATATATGCTTTCCTTTACTTCACTTATATTAGGTGTTTCGTATCTTTCTTTTTCATTTTCTTGTAATACATTACTTTCAAGATATGGTGTTTCTTCTTCTAATATACTATAATCTCCTGTTATCTTTATATATTCTAAGGTTATATATACAAACCATAATAAATCATCAGAATATCTACTACGTATTCCATTTCCCTTTTCTTCATGCCACCAATGTTGAACATCTCCTTCTAAAAATTGATGTGCAGAATGTTTAATTATCCTATCTCTTGCCATATCCGGACATACATACATTATACTTAACATATCTTGCAGTTGATCTCTGAAACCAAATGCTCCACTTGACTGATAATACCCGCTTCTTGCATATAATCTACTAGAAATAGTTTGATATATTAACCAATCATTTAATAATATATTCATTGATTCAACAGGAGTTTTTATTTTAATAATACTATTAATATTTTCCCATTTATTTATTACTGTTTCTTTTTCTTTTAATATATTTTCTATAGTTAACTCATTTTCCACATTTGTTTCTGTATCCTGTGGATTATTTTCAAAATCTATACACAAAACAACCGTTCTATTTTTTTGATAATTAAGTTCAACACTTAGAGCCATCTCGATATACGGGTTTTTAGCATTATCTATTCTATATCCCTTTTTATCCACATTTTTATCCACACCATCTGTGAACATCTGTAAGCATACGGTTTTTTCATATTCACAATTATACACATTTATACAATACAATTTTTCATCTTTAACATAAATATTATATATTTTATTTTGCAGTTCATTTCCTAATAAAATATTCAAATTATATAATAAATCTATATTTCTTGTTTGTTCCCTAGTATTTAAAATATCTAAAATTATTATTTTTCTCTTTTTATTTAATGGAACAAAAACTGTTTGTTTTATATATATATCATTAATATTACTTTCAAAAACCGAATATCCCCTAGCATGTTTTATATAGTACTTAGCAGCATAAACATTAATAGGAGTAGCTGTTGTAGACCAAATTTTATTTCCTTCTTTTATTAAAATATATTCACTATTTTCATCTATTACTTGGTCATTCTTCCATCTATTTAGCTTATTTTGACTACTATTAATATAATAAGTGTATCCTCCACCATTTTCATTAATAATTGTTCCAACATATTCATTAGCAATAACATTAGACCATGGCATTGGTGTCATATATCCTTCTTTTAAAATTATATTATAATCACCTTTTTCATCAAATCCACCTATTTCATTATAATACTTTAAATTTTCTATATCTATATTTAATTGGTTTCCTTTATTAAGCTCTGGATTAATTTCTATACTAGTTTTCTCTTCTAATTTTAATAAATTTTTTGTATTCTCTTTATTTTTATATTTTTTTAACTGAGTTAAAATAGCTCCCTCTTTTGAATTAAATTTAATTACAGCTAATATATCTATTAATTTTAAAATATTATTTTTAATATTACTTTTATCTAAAATATATATACCATTATTTATATAATATCCTAACATTAAACTAATAATATATTCATTTATTTTATTTTCAATTTCAACAACATATTCATTTTTCGAGTTAATTATTATTACTAAATCAAATTGTATCCCTTTACTATATATATATTTAAAAGAATTTAATAGTTCTTTTAATATTGGTAATTCAATTTTTCTATTAATTTCAATAGTAATAATTGGCTTATCTCCTGATAAACTAATCTCCCATAAATTTGACTGTTTTAAATCAATATCTAAATTCATATCACTAATAACTTTAGGTGTATTATTTTCTATTATATATTTCATAAGTTGCTGATATATATTAATTTCTTTAGATGAATAATTATAGAATTTAGCTTCTATCAATGCTTTACTAAAAGCTAATTCAATTGCATTTTTAATATTTATATATGAATTATATTTTTTAATATTATTTTTTGCCAAATCAATATTTTTTTCAACTGTACTTACATAAGCTATATTAATGCTCTCGTCTGGCTTTAGTCTTATATTTATCTTATATGCAATTATTGGATTTATACTTGTTTGTAAACTATTTGAAAGAGGAATTCCTTTTTTAATCATATTGGAATTATATATATTTTTATTTCTTCCAATAAATTTATATTTATCTATTTCAAAATCTATACTCTCTATATTTTTATCACAAATAATTTGTGTAGTTAAATATATACTATTATCATCAAAATGCTTTTTTCTTCTATGAACAATTATTCCATCTTCATATTTTTCATATTCCAAAAACATATTATTATATGCCATATGTGCTAAATCATTATTAAGTTTTGTAATAATTGGTTCTTGATAAAAAAACATCTCATAGTCTACAGTTTCTTCTGAAATATTTTTTATTTTTACATTTCTAATATTACCATATTCTTGACCTAAGATACTAATGTTAGTTTCTATTTTTAAGTCATCTATTTGTTTTTCAAAAACACTATTATATGATGTAAAAGTTACATTTGTCTCTTTCATAATATTATCTATTTTATTGTTTAATCTGTTTTTTAATAATATTAAAACTCCATTTTCTTTTTCATAATTTCTATATCTATTTATATATATATCATTTACTTTTTCAAAATTAGCGCCTTCACTATTAATACAAAACATATATTCTTTATTTGAAAGTATATTATATTCTATATTTCCTAAAGATTTATCTACTTTATTTTGATATAATTCAATAGGTTTTTCACTTTCTTTTTTCTCTTGATATATAACATTATTATTCTTATTTTTTAAAACAATATTATTACTTATTTTTTCTTGCAACAAAATATCTAAAGCTTCGATTTCTACATTATTTGAAAACCTTTTTTGAATAATATTATTATTTATTGCATTATTTATTGCTATTAATATTAGACCTTGGTGGTGTGCCATAAATGTTTTTACTACTTTATATTTATCTTCACTTACCCTTTCTTTTGTATAATCTATACTATCATAAAATCCATATTCTCCATATGCACCTATATTAATTAAATCATACATATTTTTTATTACTATATTAGGATATTTAGGAAGCATCATAATACTAGCATATGGAGATATTACTAAATCATCTTTTAACCCTCTTTTTAAGCCTAAACCTGGAACTCCAAAAGCTTTATACTGATAATTATATTCCATATCGTAAAGATAAAATGCACTTTCTGAAATTCCCCATGGCATATTACGTTTTTTAACATATTCTTTTTGATTTACTGCAACACATTTATATGTTTCATCAAGTAAACTATATTTATATGATTTCATTAAACCATATGGCATAAAATATTCAAAACTAGTACCTGTCCATGATATTAAACCCTTGTATCCATTTTTTTCTGTTAAGTTTCTAGAAAGCTTATACCAATGTTTATATGGAACATCACCTTTAGCTATTGCTACATAACTTAAGGTTCTAGCTTCAGAAGCTAAAAGATCATAATATGATTTAGATAATTCATTTGTATTAGCTCTATATTCAATAGAAAATAACTGTTTATTTTCATCATATAATATACTAAAATCTAATTCATCTATCATATTTTGAATTCTATCTACTAAGTTTTCATCATTTAATTCTTCTTTGCAAAAATTTTTTAATACAAATAAATAAGCAATATAGTTTCCATTATCTACACTAGATATTCCATCATTTAATTTTTCTAATGTTTTAATATTATACCAATTAAACAAATTTCCTTTATATTTTTCTAATTTGTCTATTGAATTCAAAATATTAATTATATAACCGTATACACTATCTTTATCTATAAATTTCATATCATATGCACAAATCACAGCCATAAAAGATAACCCTATATTAGTAGAAGATGTTCTATAAACAATTTTTTCATTTCTTTGCTCTTGATAATTATCTGGTATTAAATAATTAGTATTTTCATTTAAGTATTGTTTGAAAAATCCCCAAGTATCTAAACTTACTTTACTTAAAAATTCTATCTCTTTTTTACTAAGTAAATCTATATGTTTTTTTTCTCTGCTAATATACCATGCTACAATTGGTGAAAATGTCCATATAATACCTAAAACATACGCAAACAAACTGTTTTCATATGTTCCAAATCTAAATGCTAATAATATATTAATAACGCCTACTAAACTTGATATATACATTTCATTAATATATGTTTTTATATTTTTACCCAATAATTTTTCCGCTTGTTCTGCAGTTAACCATTCTAATAAATATTTCTTAGATATTTTCATTCTATAAATTGTTTTTATAAAAGTTTCTAAATTAGTTATAGCTTTATATGGTAAAAAAAATATATCTAATATTGTTCTATATACAGCTGCTTCAAAATCTTTTAGCATTGGTATATATTGTTTCTCAAATTTTATATTTTTAATATTTAATATTTTTTCCATAATAGCTGGTAAAAGGTATACGAGTAAAATAGTTAAAATAACCCAATACCATTTAATTTTTAATATGCTTAATCCTAATAATATATATAGAAAAATTGAAATATCTAGAAATCCTCTTCTTAAATTGTCAAATATTTTCCATCTTGATAATATATTAAGAGGATTGTTCTTTTCCTTTTTAAATGAATTTTTGTTTATTTCCCTTATCTTTTCACCTATCCAACTTGCTATTTGAATATCTCCTCTAAACCATCTGTTTTGTCTAACAATATAATTTATATATCCACTAGGAAATCCATCTATAAATTCTACATTTGTAACTAAGCCACAACGTAAAAAACTACCTTCTAACAAATCATGACTTAATACTGTGTTTTCTGGTATTTGATTATCTAAAATATCACTAAATACTTGCAGGTCAAATATTCCTTTTCCAGTAAAAATACCTTCATCCCACATATCTTGATAAATATCTGATATTGCATTTGTATATGTGTCTATTCCTCCATATCCAGCATATATTTTAGAAAAAATATTTCTATCTGCACATTCAATATTTGTAGAAATTCGTGGTTGCAAAAGTGCATGTCCTTTAATTACTGCACTTTTATTTTTATTTAAAATGGGTTTGTTTAATGGATGTGCCATTATTCCAATTAATTTACTAATACTATTAATACCTATTTGTGTATCAGCATCAATTGTTAAAACATATTTTACTTTACCAATTTGCTTTGTATCAATATTTATATTGTTAAAATCTGCTATTTCGTTATATAGTAAGTATCTATTAAATTGAGTAATTAATCCTCTTTTCCTTTCCCAACCCAAAAACTTTCCTTGTTTTTGATTATATACCCTATCTCTATATGCAAAATAAAATTTAGGTATTTCAAATTTATATTTCTTATTTAATCTTTCTATTTCTTCATTTCCTACTTTAATTATTTCATCATCTAAATCTACATGTTTACTATCTATCTCACTAGCATCTCCTAATAATGTAAAATAAATATTATCCTGCTTATTTAATAGATAATACATTTCTAAACTGCGAATAAGTTCTTTTACTCTTTTAGTTGAATTTAAAAGAGTAGGTATTATAACAAAAGTAGTATTCTCTTTAGGTACTTCTTTTTCATAATTTAATGAAGGTAATATATTAGGTGTTGTAAATTTAAGTATTAATTTATCTATAAAACATACTACCAATTGCGATATTGGAATAAACATTATTGTACTACTTAATAAAATATATAAAATTTGTTTTAATGAATTTTCTTTAAACTTAATACTAATGCAAAAAGCAAATGATATTGTTACAAAAAAAGTAATTCCTAAAATACATGCCAAATATATCCCTAAATTTATATTTCTTTTTTTCTCTTTTTCCCTGCTATACTCATTTTCTTTTATTGATTTAATTAATTCATTTATTCCTTCTTCATTTAACAAATAATATCCACTATGAGCTTGTGTTCCTTCGTTTTTTGCACATAATTCAATAATTTTACTACAAATATATTTTTGTGACACTCCTATTTTTTTAGATAATTTATATACTCTTTTTCTATACATATCTAAAGTTTCTGAATCCATCTTAGAATATATCTGTGCCTTTTCTTGTGATAATATAATATCTATTTCACTGATATTTTCTAATTCTTTTGAAAAATTAATATTATTAATATCTTTTAAAGATATTATTGAATTTCCCATAAAAGCCTGTTTTGTAACAATATCAAAATGAACTCTTGATACAATTTCATCAACAGTTGTCCCAAGTTTTAAAACTTGCTTATCAAATATATCTATATATTCTGTATCATCATTATTTATATTTTTTAATTTATATGCCATATATTCAATAAATGGCATATTTATTTCTGAATTTTCATTGCTCTTTATTTTTATATTAAACTTTTGCTCATTTTTATTTTTTCCTTCTACTAATCTTTCAATAATACTTTCTACTTTATATCTCTGATTTTGAACATATACTATATCTTCACATATATTTTTAATATATTTTATTAATTCGATTTTTAAACATAATGGAAATACCCATAATTCTTGCAGTGATATATATTTTACTTGACTATATCCTGTTAGAAAAGCCTTCATATTACTTGCCTCTAATTTTCCATCTGCATATCTTATTAACTCATTAGCTAATACTAATATTCGTAACTTATTATCTACTTTAGGTAAATCATATTTGCTATTTTTATTTAATTCACTTTCCAAAAAAATAGCTTCTTTTTCAATTATATACAAATTATCTAATATCCACTCACCTGCTGGATGAATGGATATTCCTAATTCATTATGCATATATAACTCATGATATGTTTCTTTTATATATTTTAAATTTTTTCTTAATTCATCTGCAATTTCTGAAACATTTCCCTTTTTACTAATATTATGTTTAATTCCTATTTTTTTACCATATTCAAATATATTTTCCATATATACATCTCCTGTTTTTATTATTAACTTAAAAATGTATATATATTCATAATATTACAATTATATGCAAACAAAAGAGAGACTTCATTTATGAAATCTCTCAATATTTTATGTTAGTTATTAGTGTGTAATAATTACACTAGAACCATTTTTATTAACATTTGCATCATATATTGCTATACTTGCATTATCTGTTGAAACTGATAAGTCTTCAACTGATTTTCCATTTGGAAGAACTATTTGTCTATTTGATATCCATTCTTCTCCTGGTTTTTGCCATTGTGTATTATGTAATGGATATTGATATGATAAGTATGCAGTTTCATCTGGTGAAGTTTTTGTTACTATATTAAAGTATACTATTACATATCCTTTCTCTGTAATCGCGTTATTCACATCACTATTACCAGCACCATCTTTTATAACAAACCATGTATTTTCTGGTAATGTAAATTCTCCATACCAATGTGAAGTTGATGCTAATATATTATTTATTCCATTTGCATCTGTAGTAACACTAGCATTTGTTTGATTATTTCCATATATATGTGCATAACTATTATCTGCTGTTAATGGATTAATCGCTAATCTCT